>NZ_JBEVLO010000543.1:0-3988 GCF_040509115.1 Mycobacterium sp.
CCACCACGATGCCGAACTCGTCGGCGATCGCCCGCACTCCCGAGGCCCACGGCCCGTCGAGTGGCTCGGCGACCGGCTTCAACGGCACCCCGAACCGGCACATGGTCGCCTCCGGGAACAGCACCAGGCGCGCACCCGCTTCGGCTGCGCGCCTGGTGTGCTCCTCGACAAGGCCGAGGTTGGCCCTCGGGTCGGTGCCGGTCTGGATCTGCGCAAGGGCAAGCCGCATGCCGTCCAGCCTATGCCTCGGTTCGCCGTGTCAGTCCGAATACGGGCCCCAGGCGTGACGGCCCGGTGCGGCCGCCTTCTTGCCGAGTTTGCCCGACCGGACCTGGCTGGCCAGGCTATCCAGGATCACCCGCGAGCTCAGCAGGGCGGTCTGCTCGGCCCAGTCATACGGCGGTGAGCATTCCACCACCTCGATGCCTGCCAGGCCAGGCTCGGAGACCATCCGCACCAGGTTCAGCGCCTCGCGTGGGAGGAGGCCGCCGGGCTCCGGCCAGCCGGTGCCTGGCACGAAGCCGGCGTCGATGACGTCGATGTCGAAGGACAGGTAGACCGCCTTGGCGTCCTTCCACGCGAGCTCGAGGGCCATCTCCGCCACTTTTTCTATGCCGACGCGTTCCACGTCGCCGACGGTGATGACCGTCGAGCCGCGCTCGCGGCCCACCTTCACCCCGGCCCGGGGCGCCTGCCAGCCGCCGATGCCGATCTGCACCAGGTTGGTGGCGGGCGCGTTCTTGATGTTGGTGGCGTGGAACCAGGGCGTGGTGTGCATCCGCTCGTCGAGGTCGGTCTCCTGGGTGTCGACGTGGCGGTCGAAGTGGATGATCCCGACGTTGCCGTCCAGGTAGGGCGCCATCCCGCGGATGGTGGGGAAGCCGATCGAGTGGTCGCCGCCGAGAATCACCGGCATGACGCCCTTTTGGACGACGTGCGCCATGGCCTGGCTGATCTGGTCGAACGACTTCTCCAGATTGCCGGGGATGGTGAACACGTCGCCGATGTCGATCATGTTGAGCTGCTCGCGCAGATCGACGCCCATCTCGTAGTTGTAGGTGCCGAACAGATTGGTCGAGCGGCGGATGCCCTGCGGCCCGAACCGGGTGCCGGGCCGGTAGGTGGCGCCCGAGTCGAACGGCACGCCGAAGATGGCGACCTCGGCGTCGTCGATCTTGTTGACGTCCTCGACGTACGGGCACTTGAGGAACGTGCCGCGTTCGCCAGCGAAGTGCGGAAGCTCGGTGCGGACGAACGTCGAGATGCGGCGGTCGTTGATGGTGGGCGCGGCCTCGAGCCCGAACTCCAGGCCGCGCGAGATCTCTTCGAGCTCGCGCCGATTGGAGAGTTCGGCCTCGGCCTGCTGGGCCCAGGCGCCTTCCCTGTTCACCGGATCGTTGGTCGGCTCCGACGATTCTTCTTGGGACGCTTCATCTTTCGCGGACATGGTGGACTCCTTCACCGCGTCGTCTTGTCGCAGACCGGGTACGACGCGCCTCGTCCGGGGAGCCCGTCGGGGGTGGGACTCGGCTCCTGAACCCATTCTTGGCACGCCGACGCACAACCCGCCACCCGAACCCGCAACAAATCCTTAACGCGCGGTGCAAGCGCCCGTAATCAACCGGAGGTCCCCTTGGCACGACTCACGTTCACGCGTGAGGCGCGCCTAGGGTTCCGCCGCAGCCGCGGGTCTGGACCGAGAGACGCAGGCGACCGGGCAGCGACGCCGGTCGTTCCACGGCGGGACAAAAACCCGGGAGACTCCGCTCGCGTCTTTGGAGGCTCACGTGATTCTTCTCGGGGTAGGTATCAGCATCGCCGTCGTCGTGTTCGTCGGATTCCTGGTGTCGCGGCGAGTTGCCGGCGACAGCGCGAACTTCCTGGTCGGTGGGCGCATGCTGCCGCTGTACCTGGTCGGCGGGGCGCTGATGGGTTCGGCCGTCGACACCAACGCCACGCTCGGCAACACCGATCTGGCCGCCGAATTCGGCTTCTGGGCGGGCGCCTGCCTTCCCCTCGGCCTCGCGCTGTGCCTGCTGATCACCGGCATCTTCTTCGCGAAGCCGATGAACCGGATGGGGCTGACGTCGTTCCCCGACTACTACCGGCTGCGGTTCGGCCGTCAGGTCGAGATCGCCGCGTCGATCATGCTGGTCATCGGATTCTGCATCCTGGTGGCAGGCAACCTGGTGGCGGGCGGCTTCCTGTTCAACTACTTCCTTGGCATCCCGTACTGGCTCGGGGCGGTCATCATCGCGTTGCTTGCGGTGGCCTACACGGGCACCGGCGGGCTGCTCGCCGACGCCTACACGGCGATCATCCAGATGACGCTGGTGCTGGTCGGAGCGATCGGCCTGCTGATCTGGATGGCCACCACGCACGGCCTCGCGATCCCGGAGGGCATGGGGCCGTTGGCTCTGGGCCAGATGACCGACAGCGCGCAGGGCGCGACCATCAACTGGGCGACGCTCGTCGCGCTCGGCATCGGAGACATCGTCGCCATCGACTTCATGCAGCGCGTCTTCGCGGCGAAGTCACCCGAGACGGCGCGCCGGGCCTGCTTCGGCGCGTCCGCCGGCGTGGTGGCGATCTGCGTGCCGTTCGGGCTGGTGGTGCTCGCCGCCAAGGCGTTCCTCCCCGAGGAGCTCGACGGCCCCATCCTGTTCGTGCTGCTCGACCAGTACGCCCCGCTGGCGCTGACGGTCATCGTGCTGTGCGGCCTGGTCGGCGCGTCCATGAGCACGGCCAACGGCGCGATCCTCGCCATCTCCAACGTGTGCGTCCGCAACCTCGGCGGGGTGCGTCGCGTCCACCTCCCCGGCCAGGCCGACCCGCTGCTTCGCGCGACCCGCATTGCGATGGTCCCGACGACGCTGCTGGCGATCGTGATCGCGATCTACGTCAAGCAGACCGGCATCCTTCTGACGCTGGCCTTCGACCTGCTGTTGGCCTGCCTGGTGGTGCCCTTCATCGCCGGGCTGGTGTGGCGCAGGGGCACGTCCACCGCGGCGCTGGTGTCGATCGTGGCCGGGTTGGCGGTGCGCCTGGTGCTGTTCGTGATGACGCCGACGATGTACGGGCTCGACAACACGATCCTCTACATCCCGAACGGCGTGTTCGATGCCACGTTCGACGGGTGGCCGACGTTCATCGCGTTCGCGGTGTCGATCGTGACCTACGTGGTGGTGGCCATGCTGACTCCGGCCGCGCCGATCCGTGGGCTCGACATCCGGATGGCCGAGGACGTCGACGACGCGCTCGACGACGCCCCCGGCGCGGTGGGGGAGCCGGCCGCCAGCCGCGCGTAGGGGTCTTGCGCACCACTCATCGGTTGGGCGCGACGACGGCCCACGGCACCGAGAGCACCCCGTCGCGCAGCCGTCGCCGCGGCGGCTCGACGGGGTAGCCGTCGCGGGCCAGCGCCTCCAGCATCGCGCGCCACCGCACGCGCGGGCCGAAGACGCCGTGTCCGGCAGCGCTGGCCCAGGCCCGGTCGGCCGCGGTCAGCAGATCACCGATGGGCTGGCCAGGCACGTTGTGGTGGATCAGGATCTTCGGCAGCCGTTCGGCAAGATCCGACGGCTTCTCGATCGCGAACGGATCGCAGGCCAACGTCAGACTGACCGGGCCTGCCGCGTCGAGAAGCACCCAGCAGCACCGCCTGCCGAGCTCGTCGCAGGTGCCGTCGACGATCAGCCCGCCCGGCGCCAGGGTGGCGAGCATCGTCGCCCACGCCTGCGGAACGGCGTCGGCCGGATACTGCCGCAGCACGTTGAACGCCCGGACCAACACCGGTTGCAGGCCGGCCAACTCGAAACCGCCGAGCCGGAACGTGACGCCGTCGCGGTCGGGCACCACCCGTTGCGGGTCGATCTCGAGGCCGACGACCCGGACATCGGCGCGTACCCCGCGCAGTCGCGCCGCCAACTCCAGCGTGGTGACGGGCAGGGCGCCGTAGCCCAGGTCGACGACCAACGGATCGGCCGCC
>NZ_JBEVLO010000544.1:0-32191 GCF_040509115.1 Mycobacterium sp.
GATGAATTCGACAACGACCCGGGCGATCAGCAGCAGCCAGAAGACGAACAGCACAAAACCCAGGATTTGAAAGACCATCGACAACTGAAGCCGACCTCACTACTGCATACACAGACGGGCAGGAATTAGGGACATTCGAGCAGCTGGGACGAGCGTGCGATCCCAGGACGTCAGCCTACCTGGCGGACTGGACCGGGCTGGGCGCCGCAATGCTCTCCTCGGCCGGAACCCCTACTGGTAGGAGTAGAAACCGGCCTCGGCGATCCGGCGGCGCTCGTCGGCACTGACGTCGATATCGGCCGGTGAGAGCAGGAAGACCTTGGTGGCGACCTTGTCGAAGGATCCGCGCAGCGCGAACGCGAGCCCGGCGGCGAAGTCGACCAGCCGCTTGGCGTCGGCGTTGTCCATCGACACCAGGTCCATGATCACCGGGGTGCCGTCGCGGAAGCGCTCACCGATGGTGCGGGCCTCGCTGTAGTCCTTGGGACGCAGCGTGGTGATCTTGGCCAACGGGCTGCCCTCTTCGAAGATCGCCGCCATCCGGCGGGGCTCCATCGCGACCGCCCCACGGGTGGCGCCGTGCAATGTGTTGAAGCGCGGACGCTCGAGGTCGCGCCTGCCGCGCAGCGGCTCGTCAAGGTATCCGCCGCGGTAACCGGCTGGGGCGCCTGCCATTTCGCGGTCGAACTCGCGGCCGCCGACCCGATCCATCCGGTCGTCGTAGCCGCGGGCGTCGGGATGGCCGTACCCGCCGTCTTCCTCGAAGCGCTCGTCGCGGGGGCGACGGGGGTAGGCCCGTGCCGAGCGCTCCTCGTCGTACTCGCTCCTCGGGTGCGCGGCGTCGTCGTAGTACTCGTCGTCGTAGTCGTCCATCGGGGCCATCCCGAAGTAGGCCTTGACCTTATGCAGTGTGCTCATCGGAGACCCTTCTGACGCCTGAAACTTATGTTGTCTGTGATGAAGATGTGACTGGAGTGACTACTCAGGGTGACGTTAGAGGACGTTGCCCCAGAAGGGCGGTACCGACACGCACACACGTTGAGCCGTGTTGCACCGCCGTCTCGAGGTCGTTGGACATGCCTGCCGATAGACCGAGCCGTTGCTGGTAGGAGGCCTGTACCCGGAGACGCTCGGATTCCAAACGCGCGAATGACTCGGCGGCGTCCACACCCAGCGGAGGGATCGCCATCAGCCCCACGAACTGCAGCCCCTCGGTCGCATCGACGAGGCCGCACAGGTCATCCACGAGATCCGGCCGACCGACGTCCACCCCTCCCCTCGCCTCGTCACCGTCGAGGCTCAGTTGGACGTACACCCGCAGCGGCTCTGCGCGCAGTCCATCCGCCACGGCCTGCGTGGCCCCCCGACCCAGCGCTTCGGCCAGGGCCACGCCGTCCACCGAGTGGGCCGCGTACGCCCAGCCCGCGACGGCGCGGGCCTTCTTGCGCTGGATGCGGCCGATCATGTGCCAGCGAATTGCAACGGTGTAATTCGACTCGGCCACTTCGGCGATTTTCTTCGAAGCTTCCTGTTCGCGCGACTCACCAAATGCGCGACAACCAATTCGCATCAATTCAATTACATCCGAGGCCGGAAAGAATTTCGTCACGGGAAGTAATTCGATCTCCGACACGTCCCGCCCCGCCGAGCTCGCCGCCGCGTCGAGCCGCTTCTGGAGCGCGCCAAGCGCCTCCGCGAGTTCGGTGCCGCGGGGCGTACTCGTCGGCGTCATTCCATCCACACCAGGGACGCGAGCCGCCCGGTGGGCGCCGCCCGGCGGTGGCTGAACAGATTGGCGTCGTCGACCGTGCATCGGGGATCGACGTCGACGGACTTCACCCCCAGTGTGGTCAGCTGCCTCGTGATGCCAGCCCTCAAGTCCAGTCCGGCGGTGCCGCGGAGCGTCGTGGTCCGGCTCCCCGGTACCGCCGCCTCCACCTCGGCGGCCATGGCGTCGGGTACCTCATAGTTGCGGCCGCTGACGGCGGGGCCAAGCAGGACCGACACGTCCTCGACCTTTGCGCCGTGCGCCACCATCGCCTCGACGGCCCTGGCGACGATCCCCTTCTGCGCGCCCACCCGCCCGGCGTGCACCGCGGCGATCACGCCGGCCCGCGCGTCCGCCATCAACACCGGAACGCAGTCGGCGGTCACGACCGCCAGGGCCAAGCCTGCGGTCGTCGTGACCAGGCCGTCGGTGGCGTCGACCGCCGACGGCACCGGACCGTCCACGGCGACCACGCGATCACCGTGCACCTGATTCATCCAGACGACGCCGTCCACACCCAGTCCGATCGTCGTCGCCAACCGCTCACGATTGGTGGCGACGGCCTTCGGATCGTCGCCGACGTGGTCGCCCATGTTGAACGAGTCGAACGGCGGGGCGGACACACCGCCCGCGCGGGTGGTCGTCACACGCCGAATGCGAAGGCTCACGGTCCCCAGTATTCCGCCCCGGCGGCGAAAGGGTCAGTGCCGCATGAAGGGTGGCACGTCGACGTCGTCGTCATCATCACCACCGCCGCCGATGCTGACCGTCGCACCGTTGGTGTGCAGCGGCACGCTCGCCGGGTCGACCGGCTCGAAGGCCGAGGACGTGACCCTGCCCGCACGCCCGGGTGAGATGCCCTGGCCTGCGGCTTGGGTACCGACGACCGGCTTGCGGCTGGGACCCGCGGCGTCGAAGCCCGCGGCGATGACCGTGACGCGCACCTCGTCGCCGAGCGAGTCGTCGATCACGGTGCCGAAGATGATGTTGGCCTCGGGGTGCGCCGATTCCTGAACGAGCGAGGCGGCCTCGTTGATCTCGAACAGGCCGAGATCACTGCCGCCTGCCACCGAGAGCAGCACGCCCTGAGCGCCTTCCATCGACGCCTCGAGCAGCGGGGAGTTGATCGCCGTCTCGGCCGCCTTGAGCGCCCTGCCGTCGCCGCGCGCCGACCCGATGCCCATCAACGCGGTGCCCGCGCCGGACATGACGCCTTTGACGTCGGCGAAGTCGACGTTGATCAGGCCGGGCGTGGTGATCAGGTCGGTGATGCCCTGGACGCCGTTGAGCAGCACCTCGTCTGCGCTGCGGAACGCGTCCATCAGCGACACGGCGGCGTCGCCCATTTGAAGGAGCCGGTCGTTGGGGATGACGATGAGGGTGTCGCAGCTCTCGCGGAGCGCCGCGATTCCCGACTCGGCCTGGTTGGAGCGGCGCTTGCCCTCGAACGAGAAGGGCCTGGTGACCACGCCGACGGTCAGCGCGCCGAGCTTTCTGGCGATCGTCGCCACGACGGGCGCGCCGCCGGTGCCGGTGCCGCCCCCCTCGCCCGCCGTCACGAACACCATGTCGGCGCCGCGCAGCAGTTCCTCGATGTCGTCCTTGGCGTCTTCGGCGGCCTTGCGGCCGACCTCGGGATCGGCGCCTGCGCCGAGTCCACGGGTGGAGTCACGACCGACGTCGAGCTTGACGTCGGCATCGCTCATCAACAGCGCTTGCGCGTCGGTGTTGATGGCGATGAACTCGACGCCCTTGAGGCCTTGTTCGATCATCCGGTTGACGGCGTTGACGCCGCCGCCACCGATGCCGACCACCTTTATGACTGCGAGATAGTTGTGCGGGGGTGTCATCGGTCGTCTTCCTCCTGTGCAAACTCTCAACCTCAACCATAGGCTTAGAGTTATGTCAAGTAGTTTCGCGCAACCAGAACGGTAGGGCGAGGGCGTGGGGTAACCGCGCAGGCGCGCCGAACGTGTCGCAGGATTTTTGCGCCGCCAAACGACGCAGCGCTACTTCACCGTCGGCAGATCCGGACTGGACACGTCGTAGGTGCGCCCCGGCTGCGTCAGGAGCGCCGCCAACTTCAGGGCCTTCTCGTCGGTACGGTCCGTCGTCCCCCAGATGACCTCGCGACCATCGAAGAGCGTCAAGGTGATCGAGGCAACCGACGGCGCGGCGATCCGGCTGATCTGGCCCGCCACCTCCGGTCGTAACGCGGTGAGCACCTGAAGCGCGGCCAACGTAGGCAGGTCACTGGGGCCCGGCGTGTCGGCATCGAGATACGGCAGGCCGGGCGGCGGGAGCGCGGAGGCGAAGTCCACCCCGTCGCGGTCGAACAGGTGCGGTCCATCCGGATAGTCCTTGACCACCAACGGAACCCGCTCCACGATCGTGATCCGCAGCGTCGACGGATACTCGCGCTGCACCCTGGCACTGGCCACCCGTCGGATGGTGGCGACGCGTTCGGCCACGGCGTCGGTGTCGATCTGCAGCAGCGGGGTTTCCGGCGCCACTGCGGCAGCCTGCTCCACCTCGTCCTGAGTGATGGTGACCAGGCCCGTGATCGCCACCACGCGCGCGGACATGATCGGGGTGAAGTAGAGCAGGAGCCCGAGGCCGACCGCGATCACACTCGCCAACGCCGACCACATCAGCGCCTTGAGACCCCGGATCAGCCCGCGCGCAGGGGCTTTCGGCTCGTCGGCCGTGCGGCCGGTCACGCGGCGCTTGGCCTCCCGGCGCGCATTCTCGATCGCGACGGCCCGCGCTTGCGCCGCTCGCCGCTCCTCGCGCTCCCGACGGGCCCTGCGGCGTGGGCCCTCGAAGTCCCCTTCGCCGGCCTCCCCTGCTGGGGCGTCTGCTGGGGCGTCCCCTGCTGGGGTGTCTCCTGCTAGGGTCTCGTCTTCTGGGGCGTCTCCTGCTGGGGCGCCGTCCTCGGCGCCATCCGCGGTGTCGGCAGGGCCGGTCACGCCTGCCCGCTCCCCGGCGCACCCTTGGTGGCCCTGGCCTGCACGGCGGACAGGATCTCCTGGCCGAGCAGCGTGACGTCACCCGCTCCCATCGTCACGACGACGTCACCCGGCCGCGCCACCTCTGCGACGAGATCGGCGACGGCGGAGAAGTTCGGCACGTACCGCACCGACGCGGTCACGTTGTCGGCGACACTGGCGCCGCTGACGCCGACGATCGGCTGCTCACGTGCGGCGTACACGTCGAGGACGAACACCTCGTCGGCAATGCTGAGGGCCTGCCCGAACTCGCGGGCGAAGGTCTGTGTGCGGGAGTAGAGGTGTGGCTGGAACACCACCAACGACCGGCCATGACCCGCGACGGCGCGCAACGCCTCCAGCGTGGCCCGCACCTCGGTGGGATGGTGCGCGTAATCGTCGAAGACTCGGATCCCCGCCGCGGTCCCCACTGCCTCGAATCGCCGTCGCACACCCTCGAACGAGGCCAAGCCGTCCAGGACCACGTCCACCTCGGCGCCGGCCTGCACTGCCGCCAGCAGCGCCGCGAGCGCGTTGAGCGCCATGTGCCTACCGGGCACCGCGAGCCGCATGCCTCGAGGCATCGACTCGCCAGCGAGCTGGACGGTCGCCACGCTTCCGGTGCCCTGCTGCTCCCAATTGACCAGTACACCAGCAAGATTCGAGATCACTTCGGGATCGGCCACGCTGCCGTAACGGAGCACTCTGACCCCTCGCGCCGCCGACCGTTCCGCAAGGGCAGCGGACCCCGGATCGTCGACGCACACCACGAGGGCGCCGCCGGGCCGCAGTCGCGTCACGAACTCGTCGAACACGGCGCCGTAGGCCTCCGCGCTGCCGAAGAAGTCGAGGTGGTCGGCTTCGACGTTGGTGACCACCGCCACGTCGGGGGTGTACTCCATGAGCGAGCCATCGCTCTCGTCGGCCTCGGCGACGAAGCAGTCGCCGCTGCCGTGGTGGGCGTTGGTCCCCGCCTCGCCGAGATCGCCGCCGACGGCGAACGACGGATCGAATCCGCTGCGCTGCAACGCCACGATGATCATCGACGTGGTGGTGGTCTTGCCGTGCGTGCCCGTCACCATCACCGTGGTGTAGCCGTCCATCAGCTTGGCCAACACGGCGGGCCGCAGGACCACCGGAATGCCGCGGCGGGCGGCCTCGACCAACTCGGGATTGTCCTTCGGGATTGCGGCGTGCGTGCTCACGACGACGGTCGGCCCACCGGGGAGCATGTCCAACGACGAGGCGTCATGACCGATCCGAACGTGGGCGCCCCTGGCCCGGAGCGCGACGATGCCACGCGACTCCTTGGCATCAGAACCGGACACCATGCCGCCACGGTCGAGGATGATCCGCGCGATGCCGGACATCCCCGCTCCCCCGATGCCCACCATGTGCACCCGCTGCAACTCCGGTGGCAGACCTCGCCCGCTCATCGTCGCCCCCTGCCGTGTCTGGCGACCTCGATGGCCACCTCGGCCACCCTGCGAGCCGCGTCGGGGTGACCGGCCAGCGCCGCCGCCGTGGTCATCGCCGTCAGACGCTGCGGGTCACCAAGCAGCACCCGCCCGGTCTCCGCGACGAACGCAGGCGTGAGGTCGGCATCCGCGACGAGAAGGCCGCCGCCTGCACCGACGACCGGTAGCGCATTGAGGCGCTGCTCGCCGTTGCCGATCGGCAGCGGCACGTACACCGCGGGCAGGCCGACGGCGGTCACCTCGGCGACCGTCATCGCGCCGGAGCGGCAGATGGCGAGGTCGGCCGCGGCGTACGCCAGGTCCATCCGGTTCAGATACGGCACCGCGACGTACGGCGGATCCCCCGGCGCGGGCTCCCGCAACTCCAGGACGTTCTTCCTGCCGTACGCGTGCAGCACCGCGATGCCAGCCGCGGCGAGGTCGTCGGCGGCAGCCGAGACGGCGCGGTTGAGCGACTGCGCCCCCTGCGAACCGCCGAACACGAGCAGCACCCTGTCGGTGTCTGAGAAGCCGAAGTAGGCGCGTGCCTCGGCCCGCATAGCCGTCCTGTCGAGGGTCGTGATGGCCTCGCGGACCGGCACCCCGACGACTTCGGCGATCCGGCCCAACCCCGGCTCCGGCACGGCGGACAGCACCCGCCGCGCCGAGCGTGCGCCGACCCGATTCGCCCACCCTGCCCTGGCGTTGGCCTCGTGGATCACGACGGGTATCCGGTGTCGACCCAGGGCGCCGCCGCGCGCGGCGAGGTAGGCAGGCAGGGCGACGTAGCCGCCGAAGCCGACGACGACGTCGGCGTGCACGGCGTCGAGCACCGCCCTGGTCTGGCGAACCGCGGTCCGCACCCGCAACGGCAGCCGGGCCAGGTCGCCCGAGGGCTTGCGAGGCAGCGGCACGGGGGTGATCAGTTCGAGGTCATAGCCACGCTCTGGCACCAGCCGTGTCTCGAGCCCACGGTGGGTGCCCAGCGCCGTGATCCGGATGTCGGGAGCCAAGGACTTCAGGGCGTCGGCGACGGCCATCGCGGGTTCGACGTGTCCGGCGGTGCCCCCACCTGCGAGGACTACGGATAGGACACCCGGCTGCTGCCCGTTCACATCACTCCCCGGGTCGCTACGCACCTGCCCGCCGGAAAAGGGGTTGCTCACCCGTAACGCTGACCTTCCAGGGTTCGAGCTCGACGGCTCGGCTGACTCTGACGGCCTCCATGATGCCCTGAGCCCTGCGCCGAGCGGTCGGCCGCATCCGCTGACCGCCGCCTCGGCTCCTCGGCGCGCTTGCGGGCGGGCTTCGGCTTTGGGGGCTGCTTCGCGTTCGACTTGGGCTTGGGCTTGGGCTTGGCCTTTGCCGTGGGGTTGGCTGTGGAGTTGGGCTTGGGCTTGGCCTTGGAACCTGCCTTGGCCTTCTGAGTGGCCACGGCGGGCTTGCCGGGCCGGGCCCGCAGCCGGTCGCGGGCCGCCTCCAGCCGGGTCGGGACGTAGGGCTCCGGAAGGGGCAGCCGCAGCAGCCGGTTCATCCTGTCCTCGCGGCCTGCCCGGAGCGCGGCGACCGCCTCCGGCTCGTGACGGGCCGCGTTCGTGATGATGCCGAGCATGAATAGCGTTGTCGCCGTTGATGTTCCGCCCGCCGAGATGAGCGGCAACTGCAGGCCCGTCACGGGCAGCAGCCCCACCACGTAGCCGACGTTGATGAACACCTGGCCCAGCACCCACAGCGTCGTGGTCGCGGTGAGCAGCCGGAGGAATGGGTCCGCGGAACGTCTGGCGATCCGCATCCCGGTGTAGGCGAACAGGCCGAACAGCAGCAGCAGACCGAGCGCACCGACGAAGCCGAGTTCCTCGCCGATGATCGCGAAGATGAAGTCGTTGTGGGCGTTGGGCAGGTAGTTGTACTTGGCCGTGCCCTGGCCGAGACCGTCGCCGAACACCCCACCGTTGGCCAGCGCGTAGCGCGCCTGTCTGGCCTGGTAGCCCGAGCCCTGCGAGTCGGCGCTGGGATCCAGCCAGGACTGCACGCGGTCGGACCGGTAGCCCTCCGACATGGCGAGGATGCCCGCGGCGATGACCACCGCGACGAGCGAGCTGAGGAAGACGCGCAGCGGAAGGCCCGCATACCAGAGCAAGCCGAGCAGGATGATGCCGAGCGACACGGTCTGCCCGAGGTCGGGCTGGAGCACGATCAGCAGCAGCGCGATGAGGGCGCCGGGCACCAGCGGGAAGAGCAATTCGCGGACCGAGGCGCGCTCCATGCGCCGCGAGGCGAGCAGGTGCGCTCCCCATATGGCGAAGGCGATCTTGGCGAGTTCTGAGGGCTGCATCGAAAAGCCCGCGACCACGAACCAGCCGCGAGAACCGTTGGCCTCCTTGCCGATACCCGGTATCAGCACCAGGATCAACAGGACGATGGTGAAGGCGAAACCGGGAAACGCGAGCTTGCGCATGACGCTGACGGGTACGCGCAGCGCCAGATAGAAGGCGACCAGCCCGACCACCGTCCACAGGACCTGCTTGGCGAAGATCGCCCACGGCGAGCCGTCCGTGTCGTAGGAGCGCACGCCCGACGCCGAGAGCACCATGATGAGGCCCAGGGTGATGAGCAGCGCAGCAACCGCGATGATCAGGTGGAACGACGTCATGGGACGCTCGAGCCACGCCCCGAACTTGGTCCGGGGGACGGCGGCCGCAACGGTGTGGCCGGGGTCGGCGGCGGGCGCCTCCGCCTCGGCAGCGGGTCGCCGCAGCTTGGCAAGGATGTTCACAGCTACCCGGCCACGATCACATCAGTCACAGATGCAACATCAGGCTCATTTGTCCCTTGCACCCCAGAATCCTCCCCCGTCACAGGCCTGGCAACGCGGACATCCGGGGGTGTGTCGCGAGCTCAGCCTCCGACGGCGGCCAACCACTCGCCGTAGAACAACGCCACCCCTAGGCCGCACGCGATGGCGGTAAGCAGCCAGAACCGGATGATGACCGTGGTTTCCGCCCAGCCCACCAGCTCGAAGTGATGATGAAACGGCGCCATTCGGAACACCCGCCGACCCGTCGTCCTGAACGCCATGATCTGCACCACCACCGAGGTCACCTCGGCGACGAACAGCGCCCCGAGCACGACGGCCAGCATCTCGGTCCTGCTGGTCACCGACAGCCCGGCGATGATGCCACCCAGCGCCAGCGAACCCGTGTCCCCCATGAAGATCTTCGCCGGCGCCGCGTTCCACCACAGGAATCCGATGCACGCGCCCGCGGTGGCCGCGGCGACCAGAGCCAGGTCCAGAGGGTCGCGGACGTTGTAGCAGCCGAGCCCCGGGCTGAACGCACACGAATTGCGGAACTGCCAGAACGTGATGATCACGTAGGCGGCGGTGACCATCGCCATCGCACCCGCCGCAAGCCCGTCGAGGCCATCGGTGAGATTCACCGCATTCGACCAGGCACTGACCAACACGACGCAGAACAGCACGAACACCGCGGGCGCCAGCGTCACCGTGGCGATCTCGCGGACGTAGGACAGCTCTGCGCTACCCGGGGTGAGACCGTCGCCGTTGCGGAACTGCAGCGCCAGCACGCCGAAGAGGACCGCCGCCGCGAGCTGACCGACGGTCTTGGCGGTCTTGTTGAGACCGAGGTTGCGCGAGCGGCGGATCTTGATCATGTCGTCGAGGAACCCGACCCCGCCGAGCGCCGTCGCCAGGCCCAGCACCAGCAGGCCCGACGCCGACGGGCCGTTGCCGTCCAGCGCAAGACCGACCAGGTGCGTACCGAGGTAACCCGCCCAGATGCCCGTCAGGATCGCCAGCCCGCCCATGGACGGCGTGCCACGCTTCTTCTGGTGGCTCTGCGGGCCGTCCTCGCGGATCTCGTGGCCGAAGCCCCGCCGGGTGAACAGGCGGATCAACGCGGGTGTCAGCAGGATCGAGACCGCGAGCGCGATGCCGACGGCGATCAGAATCTGCCTCATCCGGCTCCGCCCCCCGCCTCGGCGGCCAGCGCGTCGGCCAACTCGGCGAGGCCCGCCGACTTGGACGCCTTCACCAGCACGACGTCACCTTCGCGGAGTTCGGCTTCCAGGAGCTCCAGCGCGGCGCCCGCATCGGCGACCATGGTGACCTCGCTGCCCCACGATCCCTCCATGACGGCACCGTGATACATGGCGCTCAAGGACCTCCCCGTTCCAACGACGACCAGTCGTGACACATCTAAGCGCACGGCGAGTCGACCGATGCCGTCATGTTCGGTGATCGCGTCGTCGCCGAGCTCGGCCATCTCGCCCAACACGGCCCAACTGCGTCGCGGCGCGGCACCCGCCGCACCCCCCGACTTGGCCATCCACGCCAACGCCTTCAATCCCGCCCGCATCGAGTCCGGGTTGGCGTTGTAGGCGTCGTTGACCACCGTCACGCCGTCGGCACGCGTGCCGACCTGCATGCGGTGCCGCGACACCGGGCCCGCCGAAGCGAGGGCGTCCGCCACCTGCTCCAGGCTGGCGCCACACTCGAGCGCGACGGCGGCCGCGCACAGCGCGTTGGAGACCTGGTGGTCGCCGTGCACCGCCAGTTCGACGGGAATCTCACCGTTCGGAGCGTGCAGCGTGAAACGCGGCCGCGCCAGCTCGTCGAGGACGACGTCGGAGGCCCAGAGGTCGGCGCCGCTGCCGCGACCGATCCGGACGACGCGGGCGGCGGTGTTGTCGGCCATGGCGTTCACCGCCGCGTCGTCGGCGTTCAACACGACGACACCGGAGGACGGAACCGCTTGCGGCAGTTCGCCCTTGGTAGCGGCGATGGCCTCGCGGGAACCGAACTCACCCAGGTGAGCGGTGCCCACGTTGAGCACGACGGCGATCGACGGCGGCGCGATCCGCGCCAGTGCCGCGATGTTGCCGGGGTGGCGCGCCGACATCTCAAGCACCAGGTAGTCGGTGTCGGTGGTGGCGCGCAGCACGGTCCACGGGTGCCCCAGCTCGTTGTTGAACGATCCTGGCGGGGCGACGACGGAGCCCAGCGGGGTCAACACGGCGGCGAGCAGATCCTTGGTGGAGGTCTTTCCCGACGACCCCGTCACCCCGACGATGATCAATCCGTTCTCGACCAACCGGGCGGCAACGGCGGCCGCCAGCCGGGCCAACGCCTCCAATACCGCCGCCCCCGACCCGTCGGTGTCGAACTCAAGGACGCTGGCGCCCGAATCGACGCTCTCCGCGTGGGGTTTCACGACGATCGCGGGCACCCCGACCGGACGCGCCGCCAGCACACCCACCGCGCCCGCGGCCACCGCCTTGGCCGCGAAGCCGTGCCCGTCCGCGCGCTCCCCCGGCAGCGCCAGGAACAGACCACCGGCAGTCACCGCGCGGGAGTCGAACTCGACCGTTCCGGTCACCAGCGTGGTCTCCGCCTCCTCGGCCGACACGTCGGCCAACTCACCACCGACGATGCGCGCGATCTCGGCCAGCGTCAGATCGATCACGAACGTGCCCCCAACGCCTGCAACGACCGGGCTAGCTCGTCGCGGTCGTCGAACGGCCTGGTGTGTCCGTTGCTGGTCTGCCCGGCCTCGTGCCCCTTGCCCGCGACCAGCACCACGTCACCGGCGCGAGCCCAGCCGGTGGCGAAGTCGATGGCTTCCCTTCGGTCCCCGATCTCCACGACCCGTGCGGGGGCGCCCACGGTGCCCTCGACGATCGCCGCGCGGATGGCGGCAGGCTCCTCGTCGCGCGGATTGTCGTCGGTGACCACGACGAGGTCGGCCAGCTCGGCGGCGGCCCGGCCCATCGGTTCGCGCTTCCCGGGATCGCGGTTGCCACCCGCACCGAAGACCACCGCGATCCGCCCCTCGGTCTGAGCCCGCAGCGTCTCGAGGACGGCCCGCAGCGCGCCCGGCTTGTGCGCGTAGTCGACCAGCGCCAGGAAGCCCTGGCCGCGATCGATTGGCTCCAGCCTGCCCGGCACGGTCGCCGCGTGCAGGCCAGGGGCGGCCTGCTCCGGCGACACCCCGACGACGTCGAGAAGTGCCGTCGCCAGAAGACAATTGGCGACGTTGTAGGCGCCTGGCAGCCCAATGCGCAGGCCGTGGTGCACACCGGCCGGGTCGACGGCGACGAATTCCTGATCGACCGCGCCGACGGCGCGCACGTCCTCGACCCGCCAGTCGGCGTCGGTGCCCACGGTGCCCACGGTGATCGGCCGATCGGCTCTCGACGCAATCACCCGGCCGGCGTCGTCGTCGATGCACACGACGGAAACGTCGGCGTGCGTTGGCGACTCGGGCTCGAACAATTTGGCCTTCGCGTTGAGGTAGTCCTCCATCGTCGGATGGAAGTCCAAGTGGTCACGGGACAGATTGGTGAACCCTCCGACGGCGAAGTGGACGGCGTCGACCCTGCCCTGGGACAGGGCGTGACTGGACACCTCCATCACCACGGTGTCGATGCCGCGCTCGACCATCACCGCCAACAGCGCCTGCAGATCGGGAGCTTCCGGGGTCGTCAACGCGCTGGGCTCGTCCTTGCCGTCGATCCGGATGCCGACGGTGCCGACGAGGCCCGCGACCCGCCCCGCCGCGCGCAGCCCCGCCTCGACCAGATAGGTGGTCGTGGTCTTGCCCGACGTGCCCGTCACGCCGATCACCCGCAGGTGCTCCGACGGTCGCCCGTACACCCCTGCGGCCGTCTCGCCGAGCACGTCCCGCGGAGCGGCGTGCACCAGCACGGGTACGTCGACTTCCCCGCCGATCACGTCGGCGCCCGCCGGATCGGTGAGGATGGCCACCGCACCGCGGCGCACCGCGTCGGCGGCATACGCCGCACCGTGCGCGGACGCGCCTGGCAGCGCCGCGAACAAGTCACCGGGTTCCGCATCCCGGCTTCGCAGCGTCACCCCGGTGACCCTGACGTGAGCGGCAGTCGAACCGGATGGTCCGGCTCGCACGACTGCCTGCACGCGCTCGGCCAGCGCTGCGAGGCCTTCACCGACCGGATGCGAGGGACGCAAATTCATGGCCATGACACCCTACCGGCCCCGCTGCGGAGTCAGCCCTGCAGAACCAGCGGCGGGCCCGGATCGGGCGACAGCGGCACGCTCTCGCGCTGCAGCAGCCACGACGCGAGGTTGTGCACCAGCGGCGCCGCCGTCGTGCCGGGTGAGCCGTCCGCCGTGCGGTGCGGGTTGTCCATCATGACGCCGACGACGTAGCGCGGATCGTTCGCCGGGACCATCGAGGCGAAGGTGATCCAATAGACGTCGTCGTAGTAGCAGCCGCAGCCCGGGTTGATCTGCTGCGCGGTGCCGGTCTTGCCCGCGATCTGGTAGCCCTCCACCGCCGCTCCTGAACCCGTGCCCTGCTGGACCCCCGTCGGGTCGCGTTGAATGGTGGCGCGCAACATGTTCCGGACGGTCTGCGCGGTTCCCGGTGACACCACTCGAACACCGTCGGGCCGGGGCTCGTCGGTCTTGGTGCCGTCGGCAGCGATCGTGGACTTGATGATGCGGGGCGGGATGCGGACGCCGTCGTTTGCGATCGTCTGGTACATGCCCGTCATCTGGAGCAGGGTCATCGAAAGGCCCTGTCCGATGGGCAGGTTCGCAAACGAGCTACCCGACCACTGGTCGATCGGCGGGACCAGGCCCGCGCTCTCGCCGGGCAGACCGACGCCGGTGCGTTGCCCGAGCCCGAACTTGTCGAGCATCTCCGCGTAACGTTCGGGGCCGATCCGCTGCGCCAACATCAGCGTTCCGACGTTGGACGACTTACCGAACACCCCGGTGGTGGTGTACGGCATGACGCCATGCGCCCAGGCGTCCCTGACGGTGACACCGCCCATGTCGATCGAGCCGGGCACCTGCAGCACCTCGTCGGGGTTGGTCAGCCCGAACTCGATGGCCGAGGACGCGGTGATGATCTTGTTCACCGACCCCGGCTCGAAGGGCGAGGACACCGAGAGGTTGCCCAGCTCGCGGTTGGACTGGCGGCCCACGTCCTGGCTGGGGTCGAACGTGTTGTCATTCGACATGGCAAGGACCTCACCGGTTTTCGCGTCCAACACCACGGCGGAGACGTTCTTGGCCCCGGACAGGTCCTTAGCCTGCTGCACCTGCTGCTGGACGTAGAACTGGATGTCGTCGTCGATGGTGAGTTGAATCGTCGATCCGTCGACGGCGTCGTGCCGGTTGCGGTAGCTGCCGGGAATCACGACCCCGTCGGAACCGCGGTCGTAGGTGAGCGACCCGTCGGTGCCAGCCAGCTTGGCGTCGAAGGAGTCCTCGAGACCGAGGAGACCGTGGCCGTCCCAGTCGATGCCGCCGACGATGTTCGCCGCAAGCGAGCCGCCGGGATACTGCCGGATGTCCTGGCGCTCCGCGCCGACCTCGGGGTACTTGGAGGTGATCGCGTCGGAGATCGCGGGGTCGATCGCGCGGGCCAGGTAGACGAAGGAATCCTTGCTGGCCAGCTTCTTGTAGAGGGTGGCGGCGTCCGGCTTGTTGTTCAGCAGCCCCGAGACTCCCTTGGCGATCTCGCGCAGCCGCGCCGCGGGATCCGGCGCGCTCGGATCCTTGACCTTGGTCTCGGCGAGCAGCTTCTGGATCAGCACCGGCTGGAACGTCAACGCGCGGGCCTCGATGGTGAAGGCGAGTTTGTCGTCGTTGCGATCGACGATGCTGCCGCGCACTGCCTTCTCGACGTCGGTGACCTTCAGCTGGCCTGCCGCCTCCGCGCGCAGCCCCTCGGCGCGTGGCACCTGCAGCATGAACAACTGCCCTGCGGCCACCAGCAGCACCAGCGCGATCACGCCGTTGCCGACCCGGTGCCGAAACACGAAGGAGGCACTGCGCAGACCATCGTCGGCCACCGCGGTGCGGGTTCGTCGTTCGGTGGCCGAATGCGGCGCGGCGGGTCGGACCCTCGGGGTGGGCGATGGCGCGGGGCGCTTGCGGCGCATCATGCCGGGGCACCCGGCACGGGTGCCGGGGCGGGTGCCGGAGCGAGAGGGACCTGCAGGTCATCGCCGGGCGGCGGGCCGGGCAGCGTGGGCACCCCGTGCACGGGGATGGGAGCCGTAAGGGGTTGGGGCGCAGCCGCATCGAGCGGTGCCGGAACCTCGGCGGGGACGGGGGCACCCGGAACTGGGGCTGGCAGGGGTGACGCCCCCGCGGCAGGCGGCGCAGCCAACGTGACCGGAGGGGTCGCGAGCTCGGCAGTCGGCAGCGGGGCGGGCCGCGGCGGGATGTGCACGGCGACCTCGCGCGGCTCAACGACCCGCGGTGCAGGCGCGGCGGGAGGCGCCGGCGGCGCCGGATCCGGCAGAGGACTGTTCAGCGGCGGCGGCGGAACTCCCTCGGCAGGTCGGGGCGTTCCGACCACCATCCAGTTGCCCGCCGGATCCTGCACCAGGTGCGCGGTGTCCCTGGACGGGATCATGCCCAGCTCGCGCGCCGCCTCAGCCAGCGCGGGCGCCGCCTGAGCCTCGAGCACGTCGCGTTCCAGGCCTTCCTTTTGCTGGGCGAGTGCCTCGTTGAGCTGGCGCGCGTGGCCCAGCTGGTAGGACCGCTCCGCAGCGTCGGTCGACAGCCACAGCGTGACGCCGAGACCAACGCCGAGCGCTCCGATCACCAGCACCACGAACGGCACTCTGGTGACGACGCGGCGCGGGTCGAGGTCGATCGACGACAGTTTGATCAGCAGCCGCTGCCGCATCGGCAAGCGAACTACCTTGGGCGCCTTGGCCTTCCGGGCCTTCGACCGCGCCTTGGCTTGGGCGGCGTTCTTCGGCCTTGCCGGGCCCTCGGTGAGCCGCGGCATCGGGCTGGTGTGCGGCACCGAGCGCTGCGGCCGCTTCTCCCGCGTGGACCGGCGACCACGCACCTGCGCTTCCGGCGCGCGCCGCTGGGTGGTGGATTCGCGCGCCCCCCGACGGCGTTCCGATGCCTGCGGCTCATCGCGCGAGCGCTCGTCGGCGGCAGTACGGACCGGTCCTCGTCGCGTGGCCATCACGAACCTTCCCTTTTGACAACCTTTTCCAGTGCCCGTAGCCGCACGGAGGCGCTACGGGGATTGCTCTCGATTTCGGCGGCGTCCGCCTTCTCGGCGCCGCGCGTCAACGACACGAAGTCCGGTTCGTACCCGGGAAGTTCGACCGGCAGGCCCGCGGGCGACTTCGACGCCGTCGCAGCGGCGAACTGGCCCTTGACGATTCGGTCCTCCAGCGACTGGTAGGCCATCACCACGATCCGGCCGCCCTCGCGCAGCGCGGCCATGCTGGCGGGCAGTGCGTCGCGCAGTGAGTCGAGTTCGGCGTTCACCGCCACCCGCAACGCCTGGAACGTGCGCTTGGCGGGATGCCCGCCGGTACGCCTGGCAGGCGCAGGGATGACGTCGTAGAGCAGTTCGACGACTTCGGCGGTCGTCGTGAAGGGCTTGCGGTCGCGCCTGCGCACCATCTCGCCCGCGATGCGGCTGGCGAAACGCTCCTCACCGAACTCCTGCAGCAGGCGCGTCAACGCTCGCTTGTCGTAGGTGTTGACGATGTCGGCCGCGGTCAGCGGCGCATCGGGATCCATCCGCATGTCCAACGGCGCGTCATGGGAGTACGAGAACCCGCGCTCGGTGCGGTCCAGCTGCATCGAGGAGACCCCGAGGTCGAACAGCACGCCATCGACGTCGGCACTAGTGGCGGCGTCGCCCCAGTAGGCGTCGTAGCGGGACTGGACGTAGGTGACGCGGTCGCCGAACGGCGCAAGGCGCTCACCCGCAATGGCCAGTGCGGTGCGGTCGCGGTCAAGGCCGACGAGGTGCAGTCCCGGTAGCTCGGTCAGAAACCGTTCGGCGTGGCCGCCCGCGCCGAGGGTGG
Organism: Mycobacterium sp.; assembly: GCF_040509115.1. GTDB lineage: Bacteria > Actinomycetota > Actinomycetes > Mycobacteriales > Mycobacteriaceae > Mycobacterium. The sequence goes on from NZ_JBEVLO010000544.1 coordinate 17,073, forward strand.
CGTCGATCAGAAGGGCACCAGTGCCGTCGGAGCCGCGCCGGGTCAGCGCCGGCTTCAGCAGCTCGACGCAACGGTCGAGAAGGACCGGGGCGTGGGGATGATCGTCAGGCATCGAAGCACCCTCGGAGACGGTGGCGGGGTGAAGTGGGCCCGCCCCTGCATCCAGGTCCCTGTCCGAGGTCGCGGACCTGGCGTTGGGGAAGTACGCCAGGGCCGGTTCGGGCAGAGGCCACGATGCACGGGCGGGGCCGGGCACGGGGGCCGTGTGAACGGCGGGATCAAATGATGTCGCGCAGGGTGTCATCGCTGGCCGCGGAGAAGTTCTCTTCGTGGGTCTGCTGATATGCCTGCCAAGCTTGGGCGTCCCAGATCTCCAGGTAGTCGATCGACCCGATCACCACGCAGTCCTTGGAGAGGTCCGCGTACAGACGATGATCGGCCGACAGGGTGATCCGGCCTTGTGCGTCGGGGTGCTGTTCATCGGTTGCCGCGGCGAGGTACCGCAGGTAGGCGCGAGCGTCCGGGTTGCTACGCGATGCCTGCGACGCCCGCTCCGCGAGCTTCTCGAATTCCGCTCGCGGGTAGACAGCCAGGCTGTGATCTTGACTTTTGGTGACCATCAGCCCTCCTGCCAGTGCTTCGCGGAACTTGGCGGGCAGCGTGAGCCGCCCCTTGTCGTCGAGCTTGGGCGTGTAGGTGCCGAGAAACATCTCGTCACCTCCAAGCACCAGCGGAACCCCGGTCGCTCCGCTGGGCGCCACATTACCCCACTATCCCCCACTTCGCCCCATTGACTGGCAAAAGTCAGGGCGTGCACCCCACCGAGCCCCAATATCGGGCCCGTTGACGGGATCTATGCTGCCGCCGCGTCACGGCGATCACCGCAAAAGTCCAGTTGGACGCCTCGGCTCGGCCAAGTGGGGCCCAGTGGGGCACGAGGGGGGACGCGCGTCGCCCGAGGGTTGCTGACGGCGTGTCGCGCGGCAAAGAAAAAGGGCAGCTCCATAAGGAGCTGCCCTGGAATCCCAGAACGGATCTGGGACTCAGTGAAACGTCATCTGGCTCAGTGAAACGACACCTAGCTCAGCAAAACGTCACGCCTCGGTGAAACGTCATTCCTCGAAGCGGCGGCGGAAGCGCTCCTCCATCCGGTTCGAGAACGAGTTGCCGCCCTTGTCACGTTTCTGGCGGGCCGAGTTCGCTTCCGGTGGTGCGCCCTCGCGGCCCTTGGCCACCCGCGGACCCGTGATCGCGAAGACCACCCCGCCGAACATGATGACGAAGCCGATGACGCTGATGATGAGGAAGATCGCGCCGAACTTCACGTACAGCGGAACACCGGACACCAGGAGCGCCAGCCCGAGGACGAAGAGAAGGGCTCCCTGCAGCCTGCGGCGCGCGGACGGGGCCCGGAGGTTCCCGCCGCGCACGCTTGAGGCGAACTTGGGGTCTTCGGCATAGAGAGCGCTCTCGATCTGGTCGAGCATGCGCTGCTCATGATCGGAGAGTGGCATCCGTGCCTCCCGTGTTGCGTCCTGCTGCGCCCGCGGAACCGCGGCCGTGCGTACCAAGTTTCGTGCGTCCGCGTTTGCGGAGCACCTGACAGCCATGATACGAGGTGAATCTGAGCCGTACCACCTAGTTCAACCAGTTGGGTTCCGAGATCACACTTGCTCTCGGCACCCGGAATCCAGTTTTCCCGAGCCGCCTCAGTACACAACGTTCGGGAGTCGAGTGTAGTTCCTGGGTGGGGAGTGGCGAGATAGTGCGTCGCTGACCGGATAATGACGTGTACTCCGAGAACCGCGCGAAGGGCACCCAAGGTTGGCGACGTTCCTCATCGATCTGTCACCGGGCGACATGCAACGACGCCTGGGCGACGCGCTCGGCATCTACGTCGACGCGATGCGATACCCACGCGGCACCGAGGACCAACGCGCCTCGATGTGGCTGGAGCACACGCGCAGGCGGGGCTGGACGGCGGTGGCCGCCGTGGAGGCGCCGGAGGGCTCGCCCACCGCCGGAGTGGAATTGCGCACAGCGCCCATGCTCGGCGTGGCATACGGCTACTGCGGGGCGCCCGACCAGTGGTGGCAACAACAGGTCGTGCAGGGACTGCAACGCGGCGGCACCGAGTCAACCCGGATCGCCGAGCTGATGACCAGCTACTTCGAGCTGACCGAACTGCACATCCATCCCAGCGCGCAGGGCCGAGGACTCGGCGAGGCGTTGGCCAGGCGCCTGCTGCTGGGGCGTCACGAACCGCACGTGCTGCTGTCCACCCCCGAGATCAACGGCGAGGCCAACCGCGCGTGGCGGCTCTACCGCCGCCTCGGCTTCGCCGACGTGATCCGTGGCTACCACTTCGCGGGCGACCCTAGGCCGTTCGCCATCCTCGGTCGGGAATTGCCGCTGTGACGGCCACAAGCTCCTCGCGCGAGCGCTCGTCGGCGCCGGTCTGGCACCATGTCGAGGTGCCGCACCGCCGCTCCAAGCGCCTGATCGCCCTGCTGATGCTGGTGTTGATCGCGCCGATGATGGTCGGCTGCGTCCGGGTGAGGGCCTCGATCACGGTGTCCCCCGACGACCGGGTGTCCGGTCAGATCATCGCCGCGGCGATCCCCCGCGACGGCGACGACAAGGGTCCGCAGCTGCTGAACAGCCTTCCCTTCAGCAACAAGGTGGCGGTGTCGTCGTACGCCCGCGACGACTACGTCGGCTCCCAAGCGGTGTTCTCCGACCTGACCTTCGCCGAACTGCCACAGCTCGCGGGCATGAACGGCGACGCCGCAGGCGTGGACATCTCGCTGCGCCGCGCAGGCGACCTGGTGATCCTCGAGGGCCGCGCCGACCTGACGTCGCTGAACGACCCCGAGGCCGACGTCTCGCTGAGCGTCACCTTCCCCGGCGAGGTGACGTCGACCAACGGTAGCCAGGTGTCGTCGGAATCCGTGCAGTGGACGCTCAAGCCCGGCGTGGTCAGCACGATGAACGCCCAAGCTCGTTACACCGACCCCAGTGCCCGATCCTTCACCACCGCGGCGATCTGGCTGAGCGTCGCGGCCTTCCTGGTGGCCGGAACCATCGGTGGCATCGCCTGGGTGAGCCGCGACCGTACCCCCGTCCTGCCCAACCCCCACGCGCAACGCTGACACGCTGCGACCGGGACGGATTTCTCCCCGTCGCTTCGGCCGCCCTAGCATGACTTGCAACGAACGTGCGCCCAACGCTTAGTCTGAGTGGGCTTTTAGGTCTTGAGTTGACGTTGGGGTAACGAAAGGGGCGCCCGCTGAGCGTGGATGCCGCGGCGCCGTCGGCCATCGAGCTGGCGGGGGCCATCACCGACCAACTGCGGGAGTACCTCCGCGGGCGCCGAAGCGACGCCGCCTACATCGGCACCGACTACGCCGAGCTGACCGAGGCGCTCGAGGAGTTCGTCCTGCGCGGTGGCAAACGGCTTCGGCCGGCGTTCGCCTACTGGGGTTGGCGGGCCGTCGCGTCCGAGGGGCAGTCCGCCGACGACGACGTCCTTCTGCTCTTCGGCGCGCTGGAGATGCTGCATGCGTGCGCGCTTGTCCACGACGACGTCATCGACGCATCCGCCACCCGCCGCGGTCTACCCACGGTGCACCGGCACTTCGCGGACCTGCACCGAACGAGGAACTGGCACGGCTCCTCCGAACAATTCGGCCTGTCGGCCGCGATCCTGCTGGGTGACCTGTCGCTGGTGTGGGCCGACGACATCGTCTCGGAAGCCGACCTCCCCGTCGACGCGCATCGCCGGGTTCAACGCGTGTGGGGCGACATCCGCACCGAGGTCCTCGGCGGCCAGTACCTCGACATCGTGGCCGAGGCCAGCGGCGCCGAGACCGTAGCGTCGGCGATGAACGTGAACACCTACAAGACCGCGTCCTACACCGTGACCCGGCCGCTGCAGTTCGGCGCGGCGGCGGCGGCGGACCGGCCCGACGTGCAGGCCGCCTTCCACCAGGTGGGCAACGACCTCGGCGTCGCGTTCCAACTGCGCGACGACGTCCTCGGCGTGTTCGGCGACCCCGTCGTCACGGGCAAGCCCTCCGGCGACGACCTTCGCTCCGGCAAGCGCACCGTGCTGCTCGCCGAGGCACTCGAACGCGCGGACCAGTCCGACCCCGTCGCCGCCAAGCTCCTGCGCACGTCCGTCGGCACCGACCTGTCCGAAGCACAGGTTCGCGAGCTCTGCGCGGTGATCGAATCCGTCGGAGCGCTGGCGGCCGTCGAGACGCACATCGAGACACTCACCGGCAAGGCGTTGGCCCTGCTGGACACCGCGACCATCGACGTCAACGCCAAGGTCGGTCTGGCCGAACTCGCCAGATTGGCGTCCAACCGGTCCGCCTGAGGCCGGTGACGGGCAGATGACGCAGCCGGCTCCCACCCCGGTATCCAACGACGATCCGAAAAGCGGAGTCCGCCAATGGATCTCACGACTGGCCGGATTCGCCGCCGCCCCCCAGGGCCGCCCCGCGCTGCTCGGATTCCTTGGCGCGGTCCTGATCGCCACCGGCGGCCTCGGCGCCGGTAGCACCCGCCAGCACGATCCGGTGCTGGAATCGATCCAGCTGTCGTGGCTGCGATTCGGCCACGGCCTAGTGGTGTCGTCGGTGCTGCTGTGGAGCGGCGTCGCGATCATGCTCTTCGCCTGGCTATGGCTCGGCCGCCACGTGATCGCCCGCACCGCAACCAAGTTCACGATGATCGCCACCACCGGCTTCTGGCTCCTGCCGCTGTTGCTCAGCGCGCCCGTCTTCAGCCGCGACACCTATTCGTATCTGGCCCAGGGCGCCCTGCTGCGCGACGGTTTCGACCCGTACGTCGTCGGGCCGATCGACAACCCGAACTCCCTACTTGACGACGTCAGCCCGATCTGGACGACGACCACCGCGCCGTACGGTCCGGTGTTCATCCTCGTCGCGAAGTTCGTCACGATGGTAGTGGGCAACCACGTCATCGCCGGCACCATGCTGCTACGCCTCTGCATGCTTCCTGGTCTCATCATGCTGATCTGGGCCGCGCCGCGAGTGGCCCGCCACGTCGGCGCCAACGATGCCGCGGCACTGTGGATCTGCGTACTGAACCCGCTGGTGATCATTCACCTCATGGGCGGGGTCCACAACGAGATGCTGATGGTCGGACTGATGATGGCCGCCATCGCACTCACCCTCGGCGACCGGCCTGCGTGGGGAGTCGCAGTGATCGCCATCGCCGTCGCCGTCAAGGCGACCGCGGGCATCGCCCTGCCCTTCATGGTGTGGATGTGGGTGCACCGCCTGCGCGCCAAACGCGGCCTCGGTCAGCCGCGCGCGTTCGCCGTCGCAACGGCGGCGTCGGCGCTGATCTTCGTCGTCGTGTTCGCCGTCGTGTCCTGGCTGGCCGGCGTCGGCCTCGGCTGGCTCACGGCCCTTGCCGGTTCGGTGAAGATCATCAACTGGCTGACGGTGCCGACCGCGATCGCCAACCTCACCAACGCCATCGGCGGCCTCGTCATCCCCGTCAACTTCTATGCGGTGCTCGAAGTCACCAGGATCATCGGCATCGCGACCATCGCCGTCTCGCTTCCGTTGCTGTGGTGGCGATTCCGGCACGACGACCGCGAGGCGCTGACGGGCATCGCGCTCGCGATGCTCGTCGTGGTGCTATTCGTTCCCGCCGCCCTGCCCTGGTACTACACCTGGCCGCTCGCCGTGCTGTCGGCACTCGCCCAGAGCCGCACGTCGATCGCTCTCGTCGCAGGCTTCTCGACGTGGATCATGGTGATCTTCAAACCCGACGGCAGCCACGGCATGTACTCCTGGCTGCACGTCGCTCTGGCCACGGCATGCGCCGTCGCCGCCTGGTACTCGCTGGCCAAGGCCCCCGAAACGCAGGCCAGCCCCGACTAGTACGCCATGGCTTGCGCCCGGCGCACCACCTCGCGCGCCTGATGCGAATGCAGGGCATCGACGGGCCGCGCGTTGGCCTTGGCCTCGGTCGCCCCGTCTCGGCTGATCGTCAGCGACGGGTCGGGGGTGAAGAGCCACCGCACGATCTCCGTCTCCTGATAGCCGCCGTCGTGCAGCACCACCAGCAGACCGCCGAGACTCTTGACCACGTGCCCGGAGTCGTCGAAGAAGATCTTCGGGACCACCAGAACCCCGTCGCGTCGCACCCCGATCAGATGTTTTTCGCGGAGATGCTGATGCACCTTGGTCACCGGTATGCCGAGGATGGACGCCACGGCGGGCAGGTCGTAGACGGCTTCGTCGGGGTCCAGAACGTCCTCGGCGGCCGGAATGGTGCTCACCGGACCAAGTCTAAGATGCACGCGTGGACAGCACCCAACGTTCGGACCCGCTCGTCGGTGTCGTCTTGGACGGGCGCTACCGCGTCGACGCCATCATCGCGACTGGCGGGATGTCGTCGGTGTACCGCGGCCTGGACATCCGGTTGGACCGCCCGGTGGCACTGAAGGTCATGGAGAGTCGGTATGCGGGCGACGAGCAGTTCCTGCTCCGCTTCCAGCGCGAGGCCCGCGCCGTCGCCCGCCTCAAGGATCCCGGCCTCGTCGCCGTGTACGACCAGGGCCTCGGAGACTACGGAGCCGGGCTTCCCTACCTGGTGATGGAGCTCATCGAGGGTGGCACGCTGCGGGAACTGCTGCGCGAACGCGGGCCGATGCCACCGCACGCCGTCGCCGCCGTCCTGTCACCGGTGCTGGGCGGCCTCGCGGTGGCCCACCGCGCAGGCCTCGTCCATCGCGACGTCAAACCCGAGAACGTGCTGATCTCCGACGACGGCGAGGTCAAGATCGCCGACTTCGGGTTGGTGCGCGCCGTTGCCGAGGCCAAGATCACCTCCACCAGTGTGATCCTGGGCACCGCCGCCTACCTCTCGCCCGAACAGGTGAGCACGGGTGACGCGGGCCCGGGCAGCGACGTCTACGGCGTCGGCATCCTCGCCTACGAATTGCTCACCGGCGCCACCCCGTTCACCGGAGACAGCGCGCTGTCCATTGCCTACCAGCGGATGGACAACGACGTGCCCCCACCCAGCGCCGCGATCGCCGGGGTACCGCCCCAGTTCGACGACCTGGTGGCCAGAGCGACCGCGCGCAACCTCGCCGACCGCTACCCGGACGCCGACGCGATGAGCGCCGACCTGGACACGTTCGTCGAGGAACTCGGTCTGCCGCCGTTCCGGGTACCCGCGCCGCGCAACTCGGCGCAGCACCTGGCGTCGGCCGAGTATCACAGCAGGCTGCTCGAGCAGGAGAACACGACCGCGTCCACCGCAGCTCCCCCGCCGCCGCCCATGCCCGTGCTCTCAGCACCGCACCAACACACCCGCGAGATGACCCGCGGACCCGGCGACTGGGACGACCGTGGCGAGAACCGTTCCGCACCAAGCGAATTTGCAGGGATCCCGATCGAGGACCTGGAGTGGGCCCGGCAACGCGGACGGCGCACCGAGCTGTTCTGGCTGGTGGCCATCGTAACGATCACCGCCATGGTGGCGTTCGGAGCGTGGACGCTGGGCACCAACCTGCAGGGCCTGCTCTCCTGACCGAATCGACTAGTCCCGCAGCATCTCCGCCACGAGGAACGCCAACTCCAACGACTGCTGGGTGTTGAGCCGCGGATCGCAGGCGGTCTCGTAGCGGCCTGCCAGGTCGGAGTCCGAAATGTCCTGTGCCCCACCAAGACATTCGGTGACGTTCTCACCGGTGATCTCGACGTGGATGCCGCCCGGATGGGTGCCGAGCGCCCGGTGCACTTCGAAGAAGCCCTGGACCTCGTCGACGATCCGGTCGAAGTGCCGCGTCTTGTAGCCGGTCGAGCTCTCGTGGGTATTGCCGTGCATCGGGTCGCACTGCCAGATGACCTGGTGCCCAGTCGCCTGCACCTTCTCGATGATCGGGGGCAGCACGTCACGCACCTTGCCGTTGCCCATCCGCGTCACCAGCGTCAGTCGGCCAGGGACGTTGTGCGGATCGAGGCGCTCGACGTACTCCACGGCCAGCTCCGGGCTCATGCTCGGGCCGAGCTTGACCCCGATCGGGTTGGAGATGACTTCGGCGAAGGCGATGTGCGCGCCGTCCAGCTGCCGGGTGCGGTCACCGATCCACACGTAGTGGGCGGACAGGTCGTACAAGCGAGATTCGGTGCCGTCCGCGGTGTCTTCCGTCGAAAGCCGCAGCATCGCCCGCTCGTAGTCCAGCACCAACGCCTCGTGGCTGGCGTAGATCTCGGCGGTCTGCAGATTGCGGTCGTTGACGCCGCACGCGCTCATGAAGCGCAGGGCGCGGTCGATCTCGGCAGCCAATGCCTCATACCTGGCACCCGCGGGCGAGGTGCGGACGAATTCGCGGTTCCAGTCGTGAACGGACTCCAGCGATGCCAGGCCCGACGAGGTGAGCGCGCGCACGAGGTTCATCGCCGCACTCGCGTTGGCGTAGGCCCGCACCAGCCTCGAGGCGTCGTGGTTGCGGACCGAGGCGTCGGGGGCGAACCCGTTGATCATGTCGCCGCGGTAGGACTTCAGCCCCAGCGCATCGATGTCGGACGACCGCGGCTTGGCGTACTGCCCCGCGATGCGGGCCACCTTCACCACCGGCATGCTGGCGCCGTAGGTGAGCACGACGGCCATCTGCAGCAGCGTGCGGATGTTGGCGCGAATGTGTGGCTCGGTGTTGTCCACGAACGTCTCGGCGCAGTCGCCACCCTGCAGCAGGAAGGCCTCGCCCCTCGCGACGTCGGCCAACTGCCCCTTGAGGCGCTCGATCTCCGACGGCACGGTCACCGGCGGGACGCTCTCCAGCACCGTCCGCATCGCCTTGGCCTGGTCAGCAGGCCAGCTCGGCTGCTGAGCGGCGGGCCTGGCCAACGCGGCATCGAGCCGCATGCGAAGGTCGTCAGAGAGCGGCGGCAGCGACGGCAGCTGATCGATGGGTACGTCGACGGTCCAGTTCACCCGTCCATGGTAACGGGGCCGCATCGCCCCAGCTCAGGCGCGTACGGCCCAGCTGCCGTCGTCGTCCTCGTCCGCGCCGATGCCCTGCCGTCCCGACGTCATCAGCCGAAACCGCGCCAGGTTGTGCTTGGCGTCGACGAGCGCATCGTGAGCGTCACGCGGCCGCGGGGGCATCCGCGGCGAGCCGCGCTCCTCCCAGAACTGCCGAAGCTCACGGGTGAACCGAGGTATCGCGGGCGGCAGATCGGTCATCGGCCCCCACAGCTGGCACAGCACCACGTGGTCGTAGGCGCCGACCCACGCCCAGAGCTCGATGGTCTCGTCGCCGTCGATGTCGAAGAAGTCCTCGAGTTCCGAACGGATCTGGCGACGCGATCGCCATAGCTTCGACGCCGGCGACGGCAGTTTGGGCAGCACGTTCTTGCGCACCCATGGCCCCGCCCGGTCGGGGTCGAATTCCGTTGAGATCGCGTAATATTCGCGACCGTCTTCGGCCGCCACCCCAATCGAGATGAGCTCGATCGTCCGGCCGTTGTCGATGAACTCGGTGTCGTAGAAGTACTTCACCGTCACGCCGTTTCCGAAGCGGGCAACCGCGGCGCCGGAGCCGGGTGGATCTCCTTGTCCAACTGCTGGTCCACTTCGACGGGGTCGGGGAAGCGCGGCTCCCCCGCCACGACGTGCTGCAGCCACAACTTGGCCTGGACGACGGGGCGCCGCAACTGACGCTCCCGCTCCAATGCGCGGTGCATCTTCTTGGGCCGGTGGGCGTAGCGCCATCTGGCCCACGGCGCATGGGGCCGCGAGAGGCGATACGCGCCGATGATCAGCAGCGGCGTGATGAACATGCCGACCAGCCCGGTCCACACCTTGCCCTTGAGCAGCACCACGACCGCCAGCGACAGCGTGAACGCCGCGATTCCGACCACCGTCGCCCTGGCGGGCAGCGTGTCGTCCTCGCGCCAGATGTCGATGTCGAAGAACGATAGCGGGTTGAAACCCATGACCAGCAGTCCCGCCACGGCGAGCGCGGCGAACACCGCATCCACCGACGTCCGGCCGTCCTCCGACCAGTACACGTCCTGGAGGTGCAGGATCAACGCGAACTCGTCGAGCACCAAGGCCGCACCGATCCCGAATCCGATTGCGGCGGCGGTAAATTCGGGAACTCCGCCGTCGACTGCGAGCGTCACCATGGTCACCCCGGAGACCATCACCAGGATCACGCCGATCACCACGTGGTGGATGTGCGTGCTTCCGTGTCCGATGTTGCGCGGCTGCCACCACTTGGGTGGAGTGTCGTTGTCCGCGTTGTGACGGATGTAGCGAACGATCGTCCGCGTCACCAGGAACGTGAGCAGGAACGCGATCAGGCACCACATCAGTGGCAGCCGACCCGGCGGGATCGCCAGATCGAACCCGAAGTCGAACTTCCAGTCGTCGAACACGGGCAAAACTTACGCCGACCTGCGTACCCGATGGACGGGATGGTCCCCGACTCGCCGATGCTCACCGATACTCTGGTCCGCGACATGAGAATTCCGCAGTTCCCAAGAGGGGCGTGGTGGCCGACCGTGGGATGGCGGCTGTTCCAGCTGCTCACCGTGGTCGCCGCGGTCCGGGCGGGCAGGCAACTGCTGGAAACCACGCCGTACCGCATCGACGTCGACGTCTACCGGATGGGTGGCCGCGCTTGGCTGGACGGCAGCTCGCTCTATGACCACGGCGTGCTCTTCCACACCCTGGGGGGCATCGACCTGCCGTTCACGTACCCGCCGTTGGCGGCCGTCGTGTTCTCCCCGTTCGCGATGCTGTCGCTCGACGCCGCCAGCATCACCATCACGGTGATCACCCTGGTGTTGCTGATCGTCACCGCGATGATCGTAATGACCCGGATGCGCGTGTGGGAGCAGTCGACGTGGCTCACCGGGCGCGGGTGGGTGCGTCGACTGTGGCTGGCGTTGGCGATCGTCGCACTGGCGACCGTGTACCTCGAGCCGGTCCGGTCGAACTTCGAGTTCGGTCAGGTCAACGTCGTCCTCATGGCTTTGGTCATCGCGGACCTGGTGCCACGCGAGACACCATGGCCGCGGGGCATGCTGATCGGCCTGGCGATCGCGCTGAAGCTGACGCCTGCGGTGTTCCTGCTGTACCTGCTGCTGCGTAGGGACACCCGCGCGTTGCTGACCAGCATCGCGTCAGCGGTCGCGGCGACCGCCGTCGGCTTCGTCCTCGCCGCTCGCGACTCCTGGATGTACTGGACCGAGACGATCCACGACACCGACCGCATCGGCACGGCGACCTACCACACCAACCAGAACATCGCCGGCATGCTGGCCCGGTTCACCCTCGGCGACGGCCTTCGGTTCGCGCTGTGGGTGGTGGCCTGCTTCGCGACGCTCGCGCTGACGGTGTGGGCGGTGCGCCGGGTGTTGCGGGCGGCAGGCCCGACCTCGACAGGGGACGATCTTCCCGTCCTCGCCGTGATCTGCGTGGCGATGTTCGGGCTGGTGGTCTCTCCGGTGTCGTGGTCGCACCACTGGGTGTGGGCGCTGCCTGCGGTGCTCGTCACCGCGGTGCTGGCATGGCGTTACCGCAATGTCGCGTTCGGTTTGGTCAGCCTCGTCGGGGTGGTGCTGATGCGGTACCCGCCACTGGAGCTGATGCCGGAACACCGTGAGACATTCGCGCCGCTGTGGCGCCAGCTGGTCGGCGAATCCTACGTGTGGTGGGCGTTGGCGCTTCTCGTCGTCGCGGGCGCTGCGACGTTGCGCGCACGCGAGGACAGCCGGCGGGCCGTCGACGATGCGGCCCCCGCCCACGCTGCGCGGTAATCAGCCCGCGGCGGCCGTCGGCATGCGGGCAGGCGGCTGGCCAGGATCGGCCTCGGCGCTGGTCTTGACGTCAGCGGCGTAGAGATCGACGTATTCCTGGCCCGAGATCTGCATCAGCTCGTACATCACCTCGTCGATCACCGCGCGTTCGATGAAGCGGTTGCCCGCCAGCCCCTCGAAGCGGGAGAAGTCCATCGGCGCACCGAACTTCACCTCGACGCGGCCGAAGCGCCACATCTTGGTTCCGGGCGGGTTCACCACGTCGGTGCCGATCATGGCAACCGGGATGACGGGAACGCCCGTCTCCAGTGCCAGCCGGGCCAAGCCGGTCTTGCCCTTGTAGAGTTTGCCGTCCGGTGACCGGGTGCCCTCCGGATACATGCCGAGCAGCTTGCCCTGGCTGACCACCTGCTGTGCGGTGGTCAACGCCGCCCGTGCGGAGTCGGCGTCGGTCCGGTCGATCGGCACCTGTCCTGCGGCGGTGTAGAACCACTTGGTGAACCAACCCTTGAGGCCGGTACCGGTGAAGTACTCCGCCTTCGCGAGGAACGTGATCCGGCGGTTCACCACCAGCGGCAGATAGAAGCTGTCGGCGACGGCGAGATGATTACTGGCGAGGATGACGGCACCGGAGCTCGGGACATGTTCCAGGCCTTGCACTTTCGGACGCCCGATCAGCGACAGCAACGGCCCCATGAAGATGTACTTGAACAACCAATACCACATCGAGCCTCCCCGCGGCGGGCGCCCGGACGGCGCCATGGCGACAACTGTACCCAGTAGCCGCTCACTCCTCGACGGTGACGGGAATGTGCTCGTAACGGCCGGGGCCTGCCGGCGGACCTCCGTCGGGGCCGCGGTCGTCGGGTCCCGGTCCGGCGGGGCCCGTCGGCGGCTGCGGCGGCTCCGGCGGAGCGTCCCGACCGGTGCTGGACGCGGTGTCCATCGAGTCGGCCATCGCCCGCACGACGGCCAGCAGAGACACGCTGTGCTCGGCAATCACCGTCAGCAACGGGTGCTGTTCCCCGCTGACCAGCGCGGCCAGCGCACACACCGGGCACCACACCTGCTGGCACCGCGCCTCGCTACCGGACGTCGCGCGCGCGGCGGCCATCCTGACGGCGGGGTCGAGCCGGTCGAGGATGGACTGCGCCAGCTGTCGCAGTTCGGGACCGATGTCTGAATGTCGTGCCCCGTCGGCGCCGGTGCGGGACTCGCTCACGCCGGCCACACCTCCGGATTGGGTCGAAAACGCACCGTCAGTTCGCTACCTCGCAATTGCGCGTCCACCACGATGCATCGTCGCAGAACGGACGCCATCCGGACGCGGCGCCGGGTTCCTCCAGCGCCGATGATCAGATCGTCGTCGACCCGGCCGAGCGTCAACGCGCCCGGATCGACCTGCGGCAACTCTAACCGCATCCGGTATATCGCCTCGAGCCCGGATCCGGATTCGCGGTCCACCACCGGGCGCACCGGCTTCGGCGGCGCCGAACCGTCGCGACGGCGTGCGCCTTCCAGCAGTTCGGCAAGCGCCTTGGGTCCGATCGGTTCGCCAGCCAGGTGCGGCACCAGCACCAGTTTGACGTCGCCGATCGTCGTGTCCAGCTCCTCGAGGACCGCCCTCTGCTCGGCGATCCTCTCGGTGTACCAGTCGAACGCGGGATGCTCCGGCAGATTGCGGTACTCGAATGAGTCGTCTTGCACGAGAATCTGATTGACGATGAGTTCGTCCACCGTGACGCCCATCAGCGCGAGCGAGCCCAACGTGCGGGCCGCCTCCGCGGCCACCACCCGCTCGGCGGTGAGCACCAGGTGCGCGCGGACCGTGGCGCCGTCGGTGAGCAGCTCGCCGAGGCGATCGGTGCCCGCCGTGATCCGCTCGATCACCGCAACCATCGCGGCCGAACCCGCATCGTCCTGACGCAGCGACAGTCTGCGATGCCGAGGCCAGGCCCGCTCGATGTAGAGGCCGAACGTGGCGGGCAGCGTGAGCATGCGCATGGCGTCCGCCGTCGAGGCGCAGTCGACGACGACGTGGTCCCAGCGCCCCGACGCAGCGAGCTCACCGACCTCGTGCAGCCCGAGCACCTCCTGGATGCCGGGAAGTGCCGAAAGTTCCTCGGGCGCAACGTCGCCCAGGTCGGATTCCGGGAAACGCTCGGCGAGGACGGTCGCCACCTCCCGCCAGCGCTGCTCGAGCAGGGCAAGCGTGTCCAGCGCCAGGGCATCGAGGGATCCGCCGGTCCCATCCTCCCGCCCGGCGTCGAGGTCGGCCAGCACGCGGGTCGGGCGGCGCTCCCCGGTCGGAACCACGCTGATGCCGAGGACGTCGCCGGTGGAGTGCGCCTGATCGGTCGACACGATGAGCACTCGTAGCCCGCGGCGCGCGTCGCGCACCGCGGTGGCCGTGGCCAGCGTGGACTTGCCGACCCCGCCCTTGCCGACGAAGAGGCTGATCCTGGCGCCGGCGGCGACGGGTGTCTCGCCCTGATCCCCTCGCTCAGTCAGCCTCGACTCGCTTCTTGAGGTCCTTCAGCGCCGTGTCGGTGAGCCGACGCTCGGCCTTGCGCTTGAGCAACCCGATCATCGGGATGACCAGGTCCACCGACAGCTCGTAGGTGACGTCGGTGCCAGATCCGTTGGGAGCCAGGCGGTATGCACCGTCCAACGCCCTCAGCAACGAGCTGGAGACCAGGGACCACGTGACCGACTCGTGGTCGGGTGGCCACACGTACTCCAACACCATGGTGTCCTTGAGCACCGCGGCGTCGAGCACCAGCCGCGCGGTCTTCGGGAAGCCCTCGTCGTCGATCTCGAGGACCTCGGTCTCCTTGTACTCCGCAACCCAGTCCGGGTAGGAGCCGATGTCGGCGATGACGTCCATCACCGTCGACGGTTCGGCGTCGATGTAGATCGTCTGCGCAGTCTTGTCCGCCACGTGTTCACTTCTCCGGGTCGCTAGTGCGCTTGCAGGACTTGCGTCCTTTCGCTGAAGAAATGTACCCGCACGAGGCGGAGGTCACGTCACACCAGCCGGGACACCCCGACCGGGCGGGACTCCTCGAGCTTGCGCTTCACCTCGAAGGCCATCCGCTTGCCCGCCACCCTGCGGTCGTGATTCGCCTTGGCGAGGTTCATCCCGGCCAGCTCCCGGGCCGTCGCGCCCGACGGTTCGGCGTGCAGGAAGTAGTGCAGGATCACCCCGTCCATCGACGGTTCCAGCCAGACTTCCATCGTGCCCGTCAGTGCGCCGGCGACTGCCCAGCGCATTCCCTTGTCGGCCCGGTCCTCGGT
>NZ_JBEVLO010000545.1:0-5567 GCF_040509115.1 Mycobacterium sp.
CGCGGGGTGGCGGGTCGTCGCACCGTTCCTGCGGGGGTACGCGCCGTCGTCACTCTCCACGGACGGTAGTTACCACGTCGGCGCCCAGATGGACGACGCGCTGAGGGTGCTCGACGCCGCCGGGCCCACCGGCCGGGACATTCTCGTCGGGCACGACTGGGGTGCCATCGCAGGCGCCGGTCTCGCGGCGATGGCCGATGGCCCGTTCAGCAAGGCCGTCATCATGTCCGTGCCGCCGTCGGCGGCATTCCGCCCCCTGGGGGAAGTCGACCACGTTGGGCAGTTGGCCGCCAGGCTGCCCATGCAGATAGCGCGTAGTTGGTATATCGCGTACTTCCAATTGCCCTGGCTCCCAGAGCGTTCCGCGTCCTGGCTGGTGCCGCGGCTGTGGCGGCGGTGGTCACCGGGTTACGACGCTTCCGACGAGGTCGCGCTCGTTCTCGACGCGATCGGACGACGGCAGAACTGGCGCGCCGCGCTCGGCTACTACCGCGCGCTGGTGAGGAACAGCAAGCCGCCGACCCGCTACGCGGAGCTGCACCGACACTGGCTCTCGCCGCTCACCCTGCCGACGCTGTACCTGCACGGCGCCGACGACGGTTGCTTCGCAGCGGATTACACCCGATGGGTAGAACCGGCGTTGCCGGCAGGTAGCCGCGCGGAGATCGTCGAGGGTGCCGGGCACTTCATGCAGTTGGACCGGCCCGACGACGTGGCTCGCCGAATCCTGGCCTTCGTCAGTCCTTCTTGAGAGCGGGATGGCTGCGGGCCAGGATCGGCAGGAGCAGCCGTCGCGGCAATGCCTTGTACGCGGCGGCGCCCACCTTGTTGAACGCGCCGGGAATGATCACGGCCCTGCCTGCCGCCAGTCCATCCACCGCCGCCCGCGCGACCTCGTCGGCGCTGACCCACATGGCCTTCGGGAGGGCCGCCTCCGCGTCGGCGTCGGAGATGCCCGCCGTCTCGCCGAACTCGGTCTTGACCGGCCCCGGGCACAGGGTCGAGGCCACCACCCCCGTTCCTGCCAGCTCCTGCCCGAGCGCCTGCGTGTAGGACAACACGAAGGCCTTGGCCGCCCCGTAGGCCGCCTGGCCAGGTAGCGGCCCGAACGCCCCAACCGATGCGACGTTGAGCACCGCTCCACGGCCACGCGCCACCATGCCTGGCAGGAACCGGCTGCACAGATCGACGACGGCGGCGACGTCGACCTCGACGAGATTGAGCTCGGCACCCGGATCGGACGCTGCGACGGGCCCCGACGTGCTCAAGCCCGCGTTGTTGACCAGGGCATCGACGACCAAGCCCAGCTCGGCCACCCGGTCGGGTAGTGCCGCCCTGGCCTCGGCGCTGGACAGGTCGGCGGCCAGCACGTCGGCGGCCGAACCCAACGCGGCGGCCAGTGCCTGCAGCTTCTCGGCGCGCCTGGCCACCAGCACCACGTGCCGACCGCGACGGTGAAACTCGCGCGCGATCTCCTCGCCGATACCTGACGAGGCTCCGGTGACGAGCACGGTCCCGTTGCTACTCGCGGCTGGAAGCACGCCCGCAGCCTAACCTTGGCCCGTGGCCACCCGACGGCTTACGCCAACCGATGCGCAGAGTTTCTGGCTGTCGGCGAAGATCCCGAACGACACGTTCCTGCTGTTCGGCTTCGCAGGCGTCCCCGACGACGTCGAACGGGCGATCCGGGAGATGATCGGGCGGGCCGACGCGTGCGATGACCTGACCCTGCGCATCGCCGAGGGCCGATCGTGGAACTACCCGGCGTGGGTGCACGCGAAGGTGAACCGCGCGCAGTTCGTGGTGCACCACCTCCACGACGCGACGTGGGCCCGCTGTCTGGACGCGGTGAGCGACCTCATCGCCGACCAGGTGGATCCCCGCGTGGCGGCGTGGCGGCTGCACCTGTTCGTCGGGATCGTCGGCGTGCCAGGATCCGACGGCCCCGGCACGGTGGCCGTCTTGCAGATCTCGCACGCCCTCGGTGGCGGTGGCCGGACCTCGGCACCCGCTGCCGTGATGTTCGGCAGGCTCGGTCGCGGCGCACCACCCATCAGTTCGCGTCCATCCGGCCCGGTTGCACTGCTGCGGAACGGCTTTCGCGCCTCCCGTGCCCATCGCCGGTTGGTTGCCGATGAGGCGTCGGGGGCGGTGCCGCCGCAGGCCGCTCCCCGTCCGCCACTTCGGACCAACGCCCCGCCGACCGGGCCGCGCGGACTTCGTACGGTGATTCGCAGGCGCGCCGATCTCGGCGGGGGAACCGTCACCGTGGCGATCCTCGTAGCGGTCTCGCAGGCGCTCGCCGAGCATCTCGCCGCACTTGGCGACGACCCGTCCACACTCGGCGCCGAAGTGCCGATGGCGAAACCGCCGCCACGATTCGCGTACAACCACTTCGGCAATGTCAGCGTCGGGCTGTACCCGGACCTGGCCGCCGAGGCGCGTGCAGCAGCCATCGCCGAAGACTTCGCGTCCCGCCGGTTGCGCGCCAGCCACGACGCCATGGGTACGGCGAGCGCGGCGTTCGCCACCGTTCCGGCACCGTTGTTGCGTTGGGGCGTCGCCAAATTCGACGCCGACGTGCGCCCACTGGCAGTGTCGGGCAATACGGTGGTCTCCAGCGTGAACTGTGGCCCGGCGGACTTCGCGCTCGGCGGCGCCCCGGTGACCGTGGCGGCGGCCTTCGCGGGGCTGTCACCGGCGATGGGGCTCACGCACGTCGTGGTCGGGGTCGGCGACGTCGTCACGATCGGTGTGCACGCCGCGGAGTCGGCCGTCGGCGGCCCAGGGGGCTTGGACGCCTACGTCGCCCGGCTGGAGGCGGCGCTGGGGCCGCGGTCCTAACCGCGCAACGCGGCGATGCCGACGTCTAGCGCGGCCTCCAGATAGCTGATGTCACCGGTGCTCAGCAGCACCGACACTCCGCCCTGGACGCCAGCCAAGAGTGCGGCGGCGGCGCGCGATGGGTCGACGTTCGCTGCGATCTTGCTCTGCCGTTGCATCGCGCGGACGCCGGTCTCGATCTCGAGTCGCCACCGCTCGATCAACGTCGAGGTCACGGCCTGAGCGCCCGGAGTGCGGCCGATCTCCGACATCACCGTCGACAACGGGCAGTGCTGCCCCTGACTGCGGTAGCGCTCGACGACGACGTCGCGCCACCGCTGCCACGCCGCCCACGACGTGAGCCGACTGAGCTCGGGCTGCTGGTCGCTGAGCACGAGGGCCGCTTCACGCTCGGCGACGGCCAGCAGCAGTTGCTCCTTGCCGTCGGGGAAGTAGTGGAAGAGTTGACTTTTCGATGTTCCCGTGGCTGCGAGCACGTCGTCGAGCGTGGTGGCGACCGCGCCGTTCACCCGGATCTCGGCAGCGGCTCCTTCGATGATCCGCTGCCGGGTGGCTTGGCCCTTCGGCGTCAGCTTCTGGACGCGAGCCGTCATCTCCACCTTCCCTTCACTGGACCCACGGGTCCAAACTCTACGTGGCGGTAAAAGGTCCAACCCGTTCCGCATATCTAGAACAGGTTCTAATCTGGCCCCCATGGGTTTTCTGAAGCAGGAAGTGCCCGTCATCGACTTCGATGAATGGAGCAAGGGCACCCGCGCCGAGAAGATCGCTCCAATGGCCAGGCACTGGGCCGAGGTGGGCTTCGGAACGCCCGTCGCGCTGCACTTGTTCTACGTCGTCAAGATCGTGCTGTACGTCCTCGGCGGGTGGCTGATCGCGGGGAGCACGACCGGGCTGGGGGGATTGACCGAGTTCACCCATTGGTATGCGGAGCCGATCGTCTTCGAGAAGGTCGTGCTCTACACGATGCTGTTCGAGGTCGTCGGTCTCGGCTGTGGCTTCGGCCCGCTCAACAACCGCTTCTTTCCGCCGATGGGCTCCATCCTCTACTGGCTGCGCCCCGGCACGATCCGGCTCCCACCGTGGCCGAAGCGGGTACCGCTGACCAGCGGCAGCGCGCGGACACCGTTCGACGCCGCGCTCTATGGTGCGCTGCTGGTGGTGCTCGCCGTCGCGTTGTTCTCCGACGGCACCGGGCCGGTGCCCGCCCTTGGCACGACGGTCGGGGTCCTTCCGGCCTGGCAGATCTGGGCGGTGCTCGGTCTGCTGGCCGTCCTGGGCCTGCGAGACAAGGTGATCTTCCTCGCGGCCCGCGGTGAGGTGTACGCCTCGTTCACGGTCGCGTTTCTGTTCGTCGGCTACGGCGTCGACGTCGTCATCGCCGCGAAGATCGTCTGCTTGATCATCTGGATGGGTGCGGCGACCTCCAAGCTGAACAAGCACTTTCCGTTCGTCATCTCGACGATGATGAGCAACAACCCGGTGTTCCGGCCGAAGTTCCTCAAACGCATGTTCTTCGAGCACTTCCCCGACGACTTGCGGCCGGGACGGGTGTCGCGCGTCGTCGCCCACGTCAGCACCGCGATCGAGATGCTGGTGCCGTTGGCGCTGTTCTTCAGTCACGGCGGCTGGCCGACGACGATCGCCGCAATCCTGATGATCTGCTTCCACTTCGGCATCCTGAGCTCCATCCCGATGGGCGTGCCGCTGGAGTGGAACGTGTTCATGATCTTCTGTGTGCTGTCGCTGTTCGTCGGCCACGCCGAGATCGGCGTGACGGACCTCTCGAGCCCGTGGCCGATCATCCTGTTCGCGGTCGTCGCAGGCACCGTGGTGGTGGGAAACCTGTTCCCGCACAAGGTTTCCTTCCTCCCAGGCATGAGGTACTACGCAGGCAACTGGGACACCTCGCTGTGGTGCCTCACCCCGGCGGCCGAGGCCAAGATCGCCGACGGCATCGTCGCGATCGCGAGCATGCCCGCCGCGCAGCTGGAGAGGTTCTACGGCAGCAAGGAGGCCGCCCAGATCCCGATGTACATGGGATATGCGTTCCGCGCCTTCAACACTCACGGCCGGGCGATGTTCACCCTCGCCCACCGCGCCATGGCCGGTCGCAACGAGGACGACTACACCCTGACCGACGGCGAGCGGATCGTCAGCACTGCGATCGGCTGGAACTTCGGCGATGGCCACATGAGCAACGAGCAGTTGGTCGAGGCACTGCAGCAGCGCTGCCACTTCGCGCCAGGCGAGGTGCGCATCGTCATGCTCGACGCGCAGCCGATTCACAAGCAGCAACAGGAGTATCGCCTCGTCGACGCCGCGACGGGGGAGTTCGAGCGGGGCGTCGTCCGGGTGTCGGACATGGTGACACGCCAGCCGTGGGACGACACCGTTCCGGTGCGGGTGACGTGGTCGGCGGCCGACGCTACTGCATGACGTCGCGAACCTTGACGGTCTCCATGCCCTTGAGTAGAAGGTCGCGTGACGTGTCGAGGTGCTTGCGCCAGTGCGCCTCAGCGCCGGGACCATCGCCGGCGCGCAACAGAGCCATGAGGCGCCGGTAGGAACGCATCAACTTCTCGTAGTCAGCCTTCGATACGGGCCGGTGCTCCTTGATGGCGAACGCCGTGTGCCGCACGGTGATCTCGTGCAGCATGCCGGCGATGATCGTCAGCGTGGCATTGCCGGACAGCTCCACCATGCGGCGGTGGAATTCACCC
>NZ_JBEVLO010000546.1:0-4246 GCF_040509115.1 Mycobacterium sp.
CTGGGACCAGTTCGCCGACCCACGCAGCACCACCTACCGGATCTACACCCAGCTGCAGGACGGTCGTGAAGACGTCGTCGACGGCCTGCTCCGGGAGATCGACGACACGGGCTACGACGCGCAGCTCGACGACGAGTGGGTGCGGTTCCTCGACCGCTGGTATTCCCCACTGCGCTTCCCGGTGCACGGGTTGCAGATGCTGGCCGCCTACGTCGCACAGATGGCACCCTCCTCCAGAATCACGAATTGTGCCGCCTTCCAGACGGGTGACGAAATGCGTCGGGTGCAACGGATCGCTTATCGCACTGTGCAATTGGCCGGTTCGCCACTCGGCGAGGAGGCCGTGGCGCGCCAGCGTTCGACGTGGGAGGAAGCTCCCGCGTTCCAACCGCTGCGCGAGCTCATCGAACGTGCGCTGGTCGCCTATGACTGGGACGAGTCCTTCATCGTGACTAACGCGGTCATCAAGCCCCGGATCGACCGCCTCGTCAACCAGGACATCGCGGGCACGCTCGCGACCGCCAACGGCGACCCGATCCTGACGAGTATCCACTTCTCGCTCGACGAGGATGCTCGCTGGCATCGCGAGTGGACCGCGGCGCTGATTAGGCACATCGTCGACGCCGACACCGCCAATGCCGAGGTGGTGTCGGGCTGGATTGAGAAGTGGAGTCCATTGGCGTCCGACGCGCTGGAGGCCCTCGCCGGCGTCACCGCGGAGGCGCCGGTGCCGTTCGACCCCACTGCGGTGGCCGCCCGCATCACAGACGAGGTTTCGCGCGAGTTGAACGTGGCGCGCAAGCGCTGACTCGGCCGATCACGCCGCCGTGCGCAGGCCCTTGCAAGACTCCCGCTATGCCTTAAGGCCGCACATGTTCTCCGACAAGGAGTCTGGCAAGTCGTTACGGCCGTCGCGCGCGCAGGGAGGTACCGCTGGTTGCGAGCAGCGGCGGCTCGCGTGGCCGTGCGGACTGCTGGAGGGTGTTCACGGTGTCATGGCATGCGCAGGCGGGCAGTCACCCCGGCGCAGGACCACGAATTGATCGGCCAGCCAGACCAACGCCGGACCGTTCGGATCCACGCCGGGCAGCAGGTCGAGCATCGTGTGGGCATCACCCACGCACTGCACCAGAAACTCCCGCTCCTTCTTCTCCAGCCCAGCCTGTGTCGTCATGGTGAGATCCTTCCCAAATCCGTCGCAGAGGCGGCGGGTCCGCCCACCCCGGTACCTTGGCGCACGATCCGGCCGCTGTCGCCGACCTGGAGGCGTGAGGAAGTAGTGCCCGCATCGTCCTAGGGAGACAGGTGAAGTGCCGTCGCGCCGCTTCCCGGGGCAGAGGGTGGAGTGGATTCCTCCGCGGAATGCGTCCTTCCGTGCTGACAGGACCAATTCCGACCAACATTTCTGGCTCGTTGGGAGCACGCGGTCGCCGAATTCGCTTGCCAGACTCGTTGTTCGGAAGCTATCGGCGGGCGGTGCGTACGGGGCATCGGCTGCCGGAGCCTCTCGTACTTCCGTCCTTCGAACCTAGGAGTAGTCATGGCTTTGATGCGATTCGATCCGTTCCGCGAACTTGATCGGTTGGCCGAGCAGGCGTTGGCCGGTGCGCGTACTGCGCGCTCGCTGCCGATGGAGGCGTTGCGGCGCGGTGACCAATTCGTCGTCGCCCTCGACGTCCCGGGCATGAAGCCCGAAGACATCGACGTCACGGTCGAGCGCAACGTCATCGAGATCACGGCGCGTCGCCGTCCGCTGCGCCAGGAGCACGACGAACTGCTCGTCGACGAGCGGCCCCAAGGCGAGTTCCGGCGCCAACTGTTTCTCGGCGACAACCTCGATCCGAACAGACTGAGCGCGGCTTGTGACCACGGCGTGCTGACGTTGACCATCCCGGTCTCGGAGCGGAGCAAGCCCCGCAAGGTGGAAATCGACACCGCCAACGAAGCTCAGCAGGCCATCGCGACCGAATCCGCGCCCCACCAAACCGAATCCGCGCCACGACAAACCGAACCCGCGGCCCAACAAACGGTGAACGCGTAGGAGGAGTGATGGCTGTGCATTCAACGGCGCGGACCTCGGCGGTGCGCCCCAATGAGCCGGCTCGCCAGGTGATCGCCACCTTCGACAACTACGCCGACGCCGAACGTGCGGTCGACTACCTGTCAGACCAGGGATTCGAGGTGAACCGGGTGGCGATCATGGGTCGCGATCTAGAGTACGTGGAACAGGTTCTGGGCCGCCTGAACTACGGCGGGGCGACGCTGCGCGGGGCCGGTTCGGGCGCCCTGGTCGGCGCGCTAATTGGCTGGATCTTCGGGCTGTTCAACTGGATCTCGCCGTTGGTTTCGGCGTTCGTCCTGGCTGGCTGCGGCCTGGTCTTCGGCGCCATCGTGGGCGCCCTGTTCGGCCTGCTTGCGCATGCAATGCAACGTGGCCACCGCGACTTCCACTCGACAAGCGCGCTTCGACCGAGGTCCTACGACGTCGTTGCGAACGTGGAAGTGGCTGATCGTGCGCTGCAACTCCTCACCAGTGGCAATCGAAAGGAATAGACGATGGCAACAGCGGTAGGCATCGATCTCGGGACGACCAACTCAGTGATCGCCGCGTGGCAGGGCGGAGAGCCCGTCGTGATCCCGAACACCGAGGGCGCGCGCACCACACCTTCGGTGGTCGCATTCGCGGAGAACGGCGAGCGACTGGTCGGACAGCTGGCCAGGCGGCAGTCGATCATGAATCCAAAGGGCACCATCTACTCGGCGAAACGCTTCATCGGTCGCCGCTTCGACGAGATATCGGAGGAAGCCAAGGCCGTCAGCTTCGACGTCGTCGAGGGCGACGGTGGCGCTGCCCGGTTCGACGTGCGCGGCAGGCAGTACTCACCGGAGGAGATCAGCGCGCAAGTCCTCCGCAAGCTGGTCGACGACGCGAGCAAGTTCCTCGGGGAGCGAGTCAAGGAAGCCGTGATCACCGTTCCGGCGTACTTCAACGACGCGCAACGCAACGCCACCAAGGATGCCGGCCGAATCGCCGGATTGGACGTGCTGCGCATCATCAACGAACCCACCGCCGCCGCGTTGGCGTACGGATTGGACAAGAAGGGCCACGAGACCGTGCTGGTCTTCGACCTCGGCGGCGGCACATTCGACGTCAGCCTCCTCGACGTCGGTGACGGGGTGGTCGAGGTCCGCTCCACCGCGGGTGATTCCCATCTCGGTGGGGACGACTTCGACCACCGGCTGGTGGACTATCTCGCCGACGAGTTTCAACGTGAGAACAACATCGACCTCCGCAAGGATTCGCAGGCGCTGCAGCGGCTGTTCGAGGCGGCAGAGAAGGCGAAGGTCGAACTGTCGTCGGTGACTCAGACGCAGGTCAACCTGCCGTTCGTCACCGCCGACGCCAACGGCCCCAAGCACCTCACGATGACCGTCAACCGGTCCAAGTTCGAGGAACTGGTGCACGATCTGGTGGAGCGCTGCATGGGTCCGGTCAAGCAGGCGATGGACGACGCCAAGGTGACGGCGAACGACATCGACGAGGTCATCCTGGTCGGCGGGTCGACCCGGATCCCCGCCGTCCAGGCCCTCGTCCGCCGGCTCACCGGCGGCAAGGACCCGAACATGACCGTCAACCCCGACGAAGTCGTGGCCATGGGTGCCGCAATCCAGGCGGGCGTGCTGAAGGGCGAGGTCTCCGACGTGTTGCTGCTCGACGTCACCCCACTCTCGCTCGGTGTGGAGACCGCCGGCGGTGTGATGACCAAGATCCTCGAGCGCAACACCACCATTCCTGCTCGACGCAGCGAGGTGTTCAGCACCGCGGCAGACAACCAGCCGGCCGTGGACATCGTTGTGTTGCAGGGCGAACGTGAGATGGCACACGACAACCGCGTCCTCGGCAGGTTCAAGCTGGAGAACATCCGTCCGGCCCCGCGCGGTGAGCCCCAGATCGAGGTCACGTTCGACGTCGACGCCAACGGCATCCTGCACGTCACCGCCCGCGACAAGGACACCGGCGCCGAGCAGAGCATCACCATCAGTGAGCAGTCGAACCTCGACAAGAACGAGGTCGAGCGGATGCTCGCCGAGGCCGAGGCCCATCGCCGCGACGACGAAGAGCTGCGCAAGCAGGTCGACGCGCGCAACGAACTCGACTCGGCGGCATACCAAGTCGAGCGCCGCCTCGCCGAGTTGGGCGACTCCGCGGCGCCCCATGACCGGGCCCGTGCCGAGATGCTGGTCA
>NZ_JBEVLO010000547.1:0-3045 GCF_040509115.1 Mycobacterium sp.
CGCCGACCGCCCTCATCGTCAGCGCGTTCACAGGCCCTGGTCGCTCAGGTCGGGATGGTCGTTCGGGCGGGATTGATCGCTGTCCCAGTGGAACAGCCGCTCGGAGTCGGCGATGGTGACGTCATTGATACTCCCGTGCCGGACCTTCATCAGACCGTCGGCTGGGTAGCCCAACGCGACCCGCGCGGGGGTGCACATTTCCCACTCCCTATCCTTGCCCTGGCATCAGCAGGGGCTTGTCCTTGCGTAGGGCGTCGAGGGTGGCCTGGTCCAGGTTCAACGTGGCCGCCACTACCGCTTGCGGGGTTAGTCCGAGCCATTGGTTGGCCGAGAAATCCTCGAAGCGATCGCTGCGGAACAGTTCCAGCATCTGCACCGGTTCATCGCCCACGCACTCAAAGTAGTGGCCCATGGCGCGGGGAACGTAACCGACGTCGCCAGGGTAGAAGTCGTAGGTTCTGGCCTTTCCGCTGGACCCGAAGACGGTCATGCGGGCATGCCCTGACAGCCAGTACTGCCATTCGTCGTTGTTGGGATGCCAATGCATCTCGCGCAGGGCACCAGGTTGAAGTTCCACCCACGCGGCGGCGATCGTCGAGGCCGACGGAAAGTTCTTGGAGTCGGTGATGCGGACGCTGCCGCCGGGGACTTCGATCGGATCCTGGGCCAGCATCCGATGAGTCATGCGCTCGGCGGTGCCGGCCGGCGATCGCACCGATTCGATGTCGGTGACCAGGGCGCCCGGTACCTCGCCGGGGAAGATGTAGCGGCTGCGCTCGATCTCCCCGGCGGTGGGAATGTTGTCGAATGCCGATTGTGCAACTGCGAAGTTATTGGCCAGCACATGCTTTGGCGTATGCGCAAACCAGTCGGTGACCAGAAAAGTCTCGTTCTCGGAGAAGTTTCCGTCGTCGAACACCAGCAGGAATTCGCAGTCTTCCAGGGCTTGGATCGAGTGTGGGAAACCGGACCGGAAGTTCCACAGGTCGCCCCGACCGACGTCGTCGATGAAGTTGCGACCCTGCTGATCGATCGCGGCAATGCGGGCGCTGCCGGCGAGCATGAACGCCCACTCGGCCTCCCGGTGCCAGTGCAGCTCCCGATAGGCGCCGGCCTTCAACCGCATGTTCACGCCCGCCAGCGTCGTCGCGACGGGAAGATCCCGAACCGTCACCTCTCTCGCCCAGCCACCTTCCAGCAGGCGGTTGTGGGCGGCGGCGAACGAGAACTTCAGATTCGGCATGCTGCCGGAATCGGTCGAAGGGGCCCCGGGGTTCTGCGCGCCGACGGCAACGTTGTCAGGGCCGAGAACGGTGGCGCCGTCCTCACCCTTGATGGTCGGCACGCTCTGATCGCCAGCTATGGCGCCATTCGTCGAGCTTCGGACTGGAGAAGTGGTCATTGCTCCAAGCTCCTTCTGGAGGATCGGCATCGAAGCAGGCAAGGCGAGAAGCGTCGATGTGGAGCTCATCATCGCCACGGCCCGGCGTCGAGCGGATCCGCCACCGGACAGTACAACCGGCCAGTCATGACCGGGCAGTGCCCCCAGCGCCGCCTGCGGCCCGCCGCTCGACCGAGTCGATGCCCGGTAGCCAGCGTTCTGAAGGGCTCGGCACGGGGTTCCCGTGCCACGGTCTATGGGAGCCTCGCGCGGGATGTCGCTTTGCTGTCCTTTGTAGAAGACGTCGGGCACTCGGTTACGGACCCCCCCAAAACCGGTGGCTTGCTGCAAGCGGATTCCTCGGCTGCAACGATCATGCGGTGAGCAGCGACATGCGCGTCCGCGCGCTGATCGGACGGGCGAGACAACAACGACGGATCACCGACCTCATCGACGCAGCGCGGCGGGGCCGCAGTGGCGTGCTGACCATCCGCGGTGAGGCTGGCATAGGCAAGACGGCGCTCCTGCTCGACGCCGCTGCCCAGTGCGCGGACTTCCGCATCCTTCACATCAGCGGTGCCGAGTCGGAGATGGAATTGGCCTATGCCGCCGTCCAGCAACTGTGCGCGCCACTGATCGACTTGTTCGCCAGCCTGCCCGAACCGCAGGAGAGGGCCCTGCGCGTCGCCGTGGGTATCGGTACGGGTGATCCACCGGACCGGCTGCTAGTGGGTTTGGCGGTGTTGACGCTGCTCGGCGAGGCTGGGCGCGTCCGTCCCACATTGTGCGTAGTCGACGACGCCCAGTGGGTAGACGCGGCGTCCCTGCAGGCGCTGGCAATCGTTGCGCGGCGCATCCACGTTGACTCGGTCGCCATGCTCTTCGCGGCTCGCGATCGCGGCGCCGACCGGGAGTTGTCGGGCCTTCCCGAACTGTTCGTCAACGGGCTCGACGATGACGACGCTGCAGCGCTGCTCGCTGCTTCGGTGCCGGGCCGTATCAGCGACCGCATGCGCGAGATGATCATCTTGGAGGCAGCTGGGAATCCGCTGGCGCTCCAGGAACTGCACGACGCACTGACGCCGGAGGCGCTGGCGGGCGGGGACGGGGTCGTTGGGCTGATGTCACGTGCCGACCGGATCGAGCACACGTACGGGGTTCGGTTCCGCGCGCTCCCCGAGGATACGAGAACGTTGTTGCTGCTAGCGGCCGCTGATCAGGCCGGTCGGCCGGACTGGTTTTGGACGGCAGCTGCGGACCTCGGCGTGGGTGGTGAGGCAGTGTTCGAGGCCGAGGAGGCCGAACTGATCACGTTCAACGACAAACGGATTCACTTCCGTCATCCCCTCATGCGCGCTGCGGTCTACCGCAGTGCCGCGGTGCATGAACGTCAACGGGTGCATGCCGCGTTGGCCGGCGCGGTCGACGATCCCGCGGCAGAGGACTGCCGCACCTGGCACCTGGCCCATGCCGCATCGCTGCCCGATGAACACGTCGCCGGCGAGTTGGAACGCTCGGCGCAACGTGCGTACGCACGCGGCGGAGTCGCCGCGTCGGCGTCATTTCTGGCCCATGCAGCCAGGTTGACACCGGACCGGGCTCGCCGCGCTGAGCGTGCGCTTGCCGCCGCGCAAGCGAACCTGGATGCAGGCGCCCCCTCGGGG
>NZ_JBEVLO010000548.1:0-4794 GCF_040509115.1 Mycobacterium sp.
GCCGAGATCTGGGCGACGACCGCGACGCCGAGGACCAACCACGTCCAGTCCTTGCCGTACGCGAGTTGGGTCCACAGTCCGAACCCGGCGACCACGACGGTGACGGGCAGGGCGAGGCGACCGGCGAATCCGACGGCGTCATCGCGCACCACGCCCTCCGTCTTCAGTGAGACGAACACGGCGCCGTGGAAGGCGAACAGGCCAGCGGTGGCCAGCCCGCCGAGCAGCGTGTATGGGTTGAGGACGTCACCGAAGGTCAACGCGATCTGCTTGTCCGCGTTGACAGGAAGCCCGCGCACCAGCGAGGCGAATGCCACTCCCCAAAGCACTGCCGGGATCCACGAGCCGACGGCGATGCTGACGTCGGCCCACGACCGCCACTTCGGGTCGTCGATCTTGCCGCGCCATTCGATGGCGCAGATGCGGACGATCATGCTGACGAGAATCGCCAGCAGCGGCAGGTACAGCCCCGAGAACACGGTGGCGTACATGTCGGGGAACGCGGCGAACATCGCCCCGCCCGCGGTGATCAGCCAGACCTCGTTGCCGTCCCACACCGGGCCGATGGTGTTGAGGGCGGCCCGCTTGTGCTGCTCGCCCTCGCCCGATGGCGCGCGCCGTGCGAAGAACTCCATGAGCATGCCGACGCCGAAGTCGAATCCTTCGAGGACGAAGAAGCCGACGAACAGCGCGGCTAGTGCGATGAACCAGAATTCCTGTAGTCCCATGCCGGTCTCCTCAGTACGCGAACGACAGGGGTGCGACGTCGTCTTTCCCTGGCGGGGTCGGGGGCGCCGGTTCGGAGTCGTGTTCGAGTGGACCCTCGACGACGTAGCGCCGGATCAGCCAGAACCAGATGCAGGCCAGCGCCGCGTAGAGGGCGGTGAACACGATCAGTGACGTCAGCACCATGGCCGCCGAATGGTTGGAGACGCCGTCGGCGACGTTGAGTCGGATCATCTGATCGCCGGTGGGGTTGGGCGCCACCACCCACGGTTGTCGACCCATTTCGGTGAACACCCAGCCCGCGCTGTTGGCCAGGAACGGCGTCGGCAGCGTCAGCAGCGCCAAGGTCGCGAACCACCGTTGATCGGGAATCCGCCCGCGGCGGGTCAGCCACAGCGCCGCCATCGCGAAGAGGATCGGCACGGCCATGAGGCCGATCATGGCGCGGAAGGACCAGTAGGTGACGAACAAGTTGGGTCGGTAGTCGCCAGGCCCGTAGGTCTCCACGTATCGCTGCTGAAGGTCTTGCACGCCTTCGAGGCGGACGCCATCGAACTTGCCCTCGGCGAGGAACGGCAGCACGAAGGGCACCTCGATGAGGTGCGTGACGCTGTCGCAGTTGTTGTGGGTGCCCGCAGTGAGGATCGAGAAGTCGGGGTCGATCTCGGTGTGGCACAGCGATTCGGCCGACGCCATCTTCATGGGTTGCTGTTGGAACATCAGCTTGCCCTGGACGTCGCCGGTGAACACCAGCCCTCCCGAGGCCACCACAGCGACGAGACAGCCGAGAATGGTCGCAGGCCGGTACATGGTGCGGGCGTCGTCGCTGCCCGTTTCGCTTCTCGTCCGGCTAGACCGCACCAACCACCACGCGCAGACGCAGGCCACGAAGGTGCCCGCGGTCAGGAACGCGCCGAAGACGGCGTGTGGAAAGGCCGCCACCGCGGTGTTGTTCGTGAACAGCTCGACGATGCTCGTCAGCTCGGCGCGCCCGGTCTCGGGGTTGTAGCGCGCACCAACCGGGTGTTGCATCCACGAGTTGGCCGCGATGATGAAGAACGCCGACGCATTGACCGCCAGCGCGACGATCCAGATGCAGGCCAGATGCACCAGCCGCGGCAGGCGGGTCCACCCGAAGATCCACAGGCCGATGAACGTCGACTCGAAGAAGAAGGCGACGAGGCCTTCCATTGCCAGCGGTGCGCCGAATACGTCGCCGACGAATCGGGAGTACTCGCTCCAGTTCATGCCGAACTGGAATTCCTGGACGATGCCGGTGGCGACGCCGAGGGCGAAGTTGATTAGGAAGAGCTTGCCGAAGAACTTGGTCAGGCGGTACCAGGCGTCGTTTCCGGTGACCACCCACACGGTCTGCATCACCGCGATCAACGGCGCAAGCCCGATCGTCAACGGTACGAAGATGAAGTGGTAGACGGTCGTGATGCCGAACTGCCACCGTGATACGTCTAGGGCGTCCATCTGACCTGCTCCCGGGGCCGCGGTTAACTACGACAAATTGTAGTAGTGAAGTCGCGCTTCCCAAAGGGACTTTGGTCACTCGTTGTCAGCGAGCGCACTGAAATTTGGTCCAGCCAGGTTCACACGCTGGTGGAGGACGCCTTCTTGATGCCGAACGCGGTCACGATCTCGATGATGCCGATGACGACCAGCATGATGCCGGTCACCTGAGTCAGCACCAGAAGGCTCTCCAACGGAGCGGTGAACATCACGATGCCGGCGATGAGGGTGATCACGCCGATCACGATCTCCCAGACTCGACCGGGCATCGACGGATCGCTGATCGCCGACATGAGGGTAGCCACACCGCGGAACACGAAGCCGACACCGATCCAGATGGCCAGCAGATCGATCGAGTTCTGCAGGTTGACGAAGCACAGCACCGCGAGCACCAACGCCGCTGCGCCGCTGATGAACAACAACAGGCGGCCGGCGAACGAGTTGCGCACGCTGAACGCGAGCACCACTTGGGAAACGCCGGTGATCAGCAGGTACGCCCCGAAGAAGATGGCTGTGACGATGATGGCGGCGCCCGGCCGCCACAGCACCAGTGCGCCGAGGATCAGCGCGAGCACTCCGGAGGCGAGCGTTGCCTTCCAGAGATGGGGCAACATCGCAGGCGTGGCGGTGATTTCCATGCGCGCAGTGTGGCACAACATAGCTGCGACTCGTGCGATTCGGCCGGCCGGGTCGGTCGGGCTCGCGAACTCGGCTGAACACCCGTCGCTGTGCTGTCGGTGTCGTTAATGTCTCGTTACCGGCTATGCGCGCTGGGTCCAAGGTCGTTAACGTCATCGCCCGGAGATGACGCAAGGCGACCCGATGCAGAAAGAAAGAGACAACCGTGTCAGATGCATGTCAGAACGGCGGAAGCACACGACGGGGGAAACTGTGGCGCTATGCGATGGTGTTCACCGCCGCGGGCGCCCTTGCCCTGTCGGGATGCTCGAGCCCCACGGACAGCGGATCGCCGACCACCAGCAGCACCGCCGCGTCGGCCGAGAAGGTCGATGACATCGCCAGCACCGTCCCCGAGGCCATCAAGTCGTCGGGCAAGCTGATCGTCGGCGTCAACATTCCCTACGCACCAAACGAATTCAAGGACCCGAGCGGCAAGATCGTCGGGTTCGACGTCGACCTCATGGACGCCATTGCAGGCACCCTCGGGCTGACGACGGAATACCGCGAAGCGGACTTCGCCCGCATCATCCCGTCCATTCAGGGCGGCACGTTCAATGTCGGGATGTCGTCTTTCACCGACACCAAGGAGCGCGAGGCGACGGTCGACTTCGTCACCTACTTCTCGGCGGGGTCGCTATGGGCCCAGCGTCCCGGCACCCCGGTGGACCCCAACGACGCGTGCGGCAAGAAGGTCGCCGTGCAGGCCACGACGGTCCAGCAGACCGACGAGCTACCCGCCAAGAGCAAGGCCTGCACCGACGCCGGTAAGCCCGCCATCGACATCGTGAGCTTCGACTCGCAGGATGCCGCGACCAATGCGGTCGTACTCAGCCAGGCCGATGCGATGTCCGCGGACTCCCCGGTGACGTCGTATGCGATCAAGCAGAGCAACGGCAAGCTCGAGGCGGCAGGCGAGATCTTCGACTCGGCGCCGTACGGCTGGCCGGTGGCCAAGGGATCGCCGCTGGCCCAGTCGCTGCTGCAGGCCCTGCAGCACCTCATCGAGACCGGCAGCTACGAGCAGATTGCCAAGAACTGGGGTGTCGAGCAGGGCATGATCGACAAGCCCGTGATCAACGGGGCGATCAGCTGATCGCGAACCGCTCGTGACCGATGTCGCTCCGCCGCCACCCGAGGGTCCGGCCGCCATTGACGCCATCCCCCTTCGCCATCCGTGGCGTTGGGTGGCGGCGGGCGTCATCATCGTCCTCGCCGCGCTCTTCGTCTACGGAGCGGCCACCAACCCCGCCTACGGGTGGAAGACCTACTTCGCGTATCTGTTCAACGAGCGGATCATGTTGGGGGTCTGGAACACCCTTCAGCTGACCATCTACTCGATGGTGCTGGCGATCGTCATCGGCGTGATCGTGTCTGTCATGCGGCTGTCGCCAAACCCGGTGTTCCGCTGGGTGTCCTGGGTGTACCTCTGGATCTTTCGTGGCACGCCCATCTACGTACAGCTGGTGTTCTGGGGCCTGCTGCCGACGATCTACCAGAACATCCAGCTGGGCATTCCGTTCGGACCCTCGTTCTTCCACCTGAACTTGCAGGCACTGTCGATCCCGTTCCTGCTCGCGACCCTTGGACTGGCACTCAACGAGGCCGCCTACATGGCCGAGATCATCCGCGCCGGAATCACTTCGGTGCCAGAGGGTCAGTCGGAGGCGTCGACGGCACTGGGCATGTCCTGGGTGATGACGATGCGGCGAACGGTTCTGCCGCAGGCGATGCGGGTCATCATCCCGCCGACGGGCAACGAGGTCATCAGCATGCTGAAGACCACTTCGCTGGTGACTGCCGTGCCGTATTCGTTCGACCTGTACAGCATCGCGACGCGGGAGATCGCGGCCCGCATCTTCGACCCCGTGC
>NZ_JBEVLO010000549.1:0-5244 GCF_040509115.1 Mycobacterium sp.
GTGCGCACCCTGGCCGCAATAACGGTGGGCAATTCGCTCGAGTGGTACGAGTGGGCCATCTACGGGATCTTCGCGCCGTTCATCGCGGCGGCGATGTTCGACAAAACCGATCCGGTTTCTGCGCTGCTCTCGACTTTCGCGGTATTCGCCATTGGCTTCCTCATGCGGCCGATCGGGGGGATCGTGTTCGGCCGGATCGCCGACCGTCGCGGCCGTAAGACGGTCCTCATCGCGACGCTGCTGATGATGGGAACCGGTAGTTCGGTCATCGCGTTGACGCCGGATTTCGATACGCTCGGGGTCTGGGCGTCGGTGGTCCTGCTGCTCGCTCGAATGGCCCAGGGGTTCGCTCACGGCGGGGAGAGCGCGACGTCGTATTCCTACGTCGCGGAGCTGGCGCCACCGCAGAAGCGTGGCGCGTGGAGCAGTTTCGCGTACGTCGCTGTTCTGATCGGCACCATCTGTGCATTTGTCCTTGGGGTCGCATTGACTGCGGTGTTGGGTCAGCAGGCGGTCGCCGACTGGGCGTGGCGGGTACCGTTCGTCCTCGGTGCGCTGGGGTCGTTCGTTGTGATGTTCCTGCGCAGACGGATGGAGGAGTCGGAGGTTTTCGCCGAGCAGGCGCACGCGCCAGGTGCCGAGTCCGCGACTGCTCCGCCGCGCAGGCTGTTCCGCCCGGTGGCGACCGGCATCGGCCTCATCTGTGGCCTGACGGTTTTCCAATACACCTGGCTGACGTTCATCCCGACCTATGCAATCGTGCACCAGGGTGTGTCGGCAGGCACCGCCTACCTGGCATTGGCAGGCGCGCAATTCATCGGGCTGTTCTGCCTGCCCTTGTGGGGCCGCCTCGGCGACGCGATCGGAAGACGGCCGGTGTTCATGGGATGGGCGGTCGCCGTTGCCGTGCTGCAGATTCCGCTCGTGGCACTGGCAGGACAGAGCGCCTGGTCGCTGTTCATCGCATCGACCGTCGCCTGGGTGCTCGCTACTGCCACCGGTGCCCTGCAGGCGGCGACGCTGGCCGAACAATTCTCCACCCGCGAGCGCACATTCGGGATAGGGCTGGCCTTCTCGGTCTCGGTTGCTCTATTTGGCGGCGCAACACCGTATCTCAACGAATACATGCACGCGCACGGCGTGGGCGGGCTGGCGCCGGTGTGGGTGATCGTCACGGCGTTGGTCAGTGGTGTCACGGCGTGGCTGATGCCTGAGCGCCGAGGCGCTGACCTCGCAGACGTCAGCACCGTGGCCGTCCGGCACACTGAAGACGTAACACCGACGCGGGAGCTCTGATGTCCGTGCCCCCGCGCAGTACCACCGAAATGGAGGCCGACACCATGGCTGACGAGAAGCACCGCCCCAGGCGACGTCAGGCGGAGCGACGCCTTGAGGCTGAACGCAGACTTCTCGTCGCCGCCGCCGAGCTCATCGGCGAAGTCGGACCGACACGAATGACGTTTGCCGACATCGGTACTCGCGCTGGTTACAGCAGGGGATTGGCAACCCATCATTTCGGGTCGAAGAACGCGCTCATTCGTCAGATTCTCGATGTGGTCACCGACGAGTTCCACCGAGACCTTGCGGCGCACGATTCGAATCTCGATGCCAGAGGAGCCATCCGAGAGATTGTCTTGAGCTACTACCGTAGCCTCGGCAAGGGGGATCCGATGATTCGCGCCAGGGTCGCCCTGTGGGCTGCCGCCGCGGTCGGCGGAACCGATATCGACCGATCGCAGGTGACTGCAGCAGAGGAACGCTTCCGCGCGGAGATCAAGACACGGCTGCAGGTGGGACTACGGGCCCGCGAGCTTCCTGCCGATGTCGATGTGGACGGCTTCACCACCGTTCTGATCGGGATGCTGCGAGGAGTGGCGGTGCAACATCTCCTGGATGCCTCCGTAGATCTCGATCGTGCTGTGGCCGAGGCACTTGCCTTCGTCGATGGGCGTCTGACGCTGCGGAGCTGACCGGAGGTCGCAGAATCTACGTTCGATGTATGTCAGAAACTAGTTTGTTGACTAACAAATGGAGAGCCAGGGTCGAATGAAAGCGAAGAGTGCACCGAGGCTCGCCGTCGTCACGGGGGCTGCAAGTGGGATCGGTGGCGCCACGGCGAAAGTGCTTGCGCAGCGCGGATTCACCGTGATCGCGGCAGATGTAGCCGAACCTGCCGACACGCAAGACCACATCACATTCGAAACCGTGGACGTGAGTTCCTTGGCGGACTGGCACCGGCTGGCGGACACCATCGCGCAGGGTGCCGGCGAGTTGGATGTCCTCGTCAACGCTGCCGGGGTGCAGGGCGACCTGAAACACGCGGGCTTGCTGGAGTGCACGCTGGAGAATTGGGAGCACGTCATGGACGTGAACCTGACCGGCGCGTTTCTCGGCTGCCAAGCAATGATGCCGCTGATGGGCGACGGCGGCGCCATCGTCAACATCGCATCGATCGCGTCCTACTACCCGACGGCCTACAACGTGGCCTACGGCGCCACCAAGGGCGGCGTGACGCAGTTGACCAAGACCGTGGCTGCGGTGGGCGCACCACGGGTGCGGTGTAATTCCGTGCACCCTGGCGTCATCGCCACGCCGATGGTCGATCAAATTCTGTCCATCACCGAGGTTGGATTCGTGGAACGTGTACCCCTGCAACGGGTCGGTACTGCCGGGGAAGTCGCCGAAGTGGTGGCATTCCTCGCCTCGGATGCAGCAAGCTTCGTCACCGGCGCCGAGATCACCGTCGACGGCGGAACCCGTCTCGTCCGTTAACCAGCCCGTCAAAGGAGTCTCCCATGGACCACCTGTTCGATGTCCCGCCCGAGCGCCGCACACTCAGCGCGGTGCTCGGCGACCGTGCCGACGAGCACCCCGATGCTGAGTTTCTGACTGTTGGAGAACGCGTCTGGACCTACGGACAGTTCCACGCCTGGTCGACCCGGATCGCTGCGGGACTTCAGTCTCTGGGTGTCGCGCCCGGCGACCGGGTTCTGCTGATGCTGCCCAACTGTGCCGAATTCGTGGCGGTTTGGCTGGCGTGCGCGCAGATCGGTGCCGTCGAAGTGCCGGTCAACACGGCCTACAAGGGGATGGTTCTCGAACACGTTGTCGGCAACAGCGGGGCCCGGGTAGCGGTGGTCGCAGGGGAGTTCCTGGACCGGTTCGCGCCCTTCCCCGCTTTGCAGCACGTCGTGGTGTGGAACCGGCTCAAATCGAACAACCCGGGCGCCAACGTCGTCGACTGGCTTCATCTGGAGGAAGAGCGGCGGGTCCAGCGGCCCGAAGTCCGCCACACAGATCAGATGGCGATCCTGTATTCGTCCGGTACGACGGGGTTGTCGAAGGGGATCATGCTGAGCCACAACTATTTCTGGTTCAGCGGTATGCGAAGCGCGGCTCACGGCCGAGTGCAGCAAGCCGACCGCCTCTACACCTGTCTGCCGCTGTTCCATGCGAACGCACAGGCGCTCACCGTGATGTCCGCGCTGGTCTCGGGAGCGTCGGTCATCCTCGACTCACGGTTCTCGGCGTCGAGGTTCTGGGACCGGCTTCGCGCAGTTCGGGCCAGTCGCTTCAACTATATCGGCGGGATGATCCCGATCTTGATGAAACAACCGGTGACCGATATCGACAGACGTCACGGAGTCGAGTTCGCGCTGGGTGCGGCAGCTCCCGCCGATCAGTTCCTCGAATTCGAGGACCGTTTCGGTGTGACGCTGATCGAGAGCTACGGGCAGACGGAAAACTGTGTCGCGCTGGCCAATCCCGTTGACGACCGCCGGATCGGATCGGTGGGGAAAGCGATCTGCGGATACGACGTTGCGCTGGTGGACGACGAGGACGAACCCGTACCGGTCGGACAGACGGGTGAGTTGGTGTTCCGGCCGAGGTACCCCAACATCATGATGGACGGCTACCACGCCATGCCTGAGGCCACGCTGGCCGCGAGCCGAAACCTGTGGTTCCACAGCGGAGATCTTCTGCGCCGAGACGCGGATGACTACTTCTACTACGTCGACCGCAAGAAGGACGCGATCCGGCGCCGCGGTGAGAACATCTCGGCCTACGAAGTCGAACTGGTCGTCAACGCACATCCTGAAGTTGCCGAGTCGGCGGCGATAGCGGTCCCGTCCGAGGTTGGTGAAGACGAGGTGATGGTCTTCGTCGTCGTGAAGCCCGGCGCGCAGCTGAGCCAACTTGATTTGATCACACACTGCGACGGTCGCATGCCTTACTTCGCGGTGCCGCGCTATGTCGAGTTCCGCGATGAGCTTCCGAAGACCCCGACACATCGCATCGAGAAGTATCGGCTGCGTCAAGAAGGCCTCTCAGCCGACACGTGGGATCGCGAGCGCTCCGGCTTCGAACTCACCCGATAGCCCCAACCAAGAAAGGACAGTCGATGATGACCTCTGGCCCCATCGCGCAACTCGGATTCGTGGTCCGCGACCTCGACAAAGCACTTCAACACTGGGTCGATTTCCTCGGTGTCGGTCCCTTTTTCGTCGCCGACGAGATCAAACCTGATCAGTTCGTCCACCGGGGAAGATCTTCCGACGCCACATTCAGCGCGGCGCTGGCCAATTCGGGACCCACGCAGATCGAGCTCATCCAGCCCCTGGGTGAGCACCCCAGCCAATGGCAGGAGTTCCTGAAGGCGGGACGCGAGGGATTGCAGCACGTCGCGTACTGGACCGAAGACTTCGACGTCGACTTCGCCGCGGCCCAGGCGAAAGGACACCGGGTCGCACACGGGGGGCTCCTCAGCGGGGGTCGCTTCGTGTACTTCGATGCCGATGTCGCTGACGGGTATGCGATCGAACTATCCGAACAGAGCCCGGAGAAGAAGGCGGTCTTCGGTGCGATCCGGGAAGCCGGGATCGACTGGGACGGCCAGGATCCGATCCGCCCGTGGGCGCAGGCACTTTCGGCCGCAGGTGTACCGGTGCGCGGGGGTGGATCCTGATGCGCGCGATCGTCGCAACCGCGTCCGGGCCTGCTGTCGCCGAGGTGGCGAAGCCGAGACCCGGGCCCGGTGAAGTCTTGGTCCGGGTTCACGCCGCGGCCCTCAATCGCGTCGACTTGCGGATGAGCCAGGGAATGGTGCACGGGTCGGCGGGCGGACTGGGCCAGGTGTGCGGCATGGAGTTCTCCGGTGAGATCGAGGACGTCGGCCCTGAGGTGGCAGAGTGGTCCCCGGGACAGCGGGTGATGGGGGCCGGGCCCGGTGCCTTCGCCGAGTTC
>NZ_JBEVLO010000550.1:0-7092 GCF_040509115.1 Mycobacterium sp.
CAGTCGTGGCGTTGCACGACGACGATCTCGCCAACTTCCTCGCGCCGCCGTTGACGACCGTGTGGCTGCCTGCCGAGAGGCTCGGGGCCGAGGCGGTCGACCTTGCGCTGGCTCTGATCGGGGGCAGCCGACCACGGCGCGTCGTGGTCCCCGACGAACCACGCATCGTGCGCCGGGAATCGACGGCGCAGGCCGTGCGGCACTGAGGCGGCTCATGCCCTAAGAATCGCATCCGTTGTTGCACTGCGTATTTCAGGAGTGGCGACCCGGGGGAGTGGCGAGACGTCACGTCAGTGCCCGTTGCCGTCCGGGCCCCGGCTCCTTGATATCAAACGTTTGACGTCGATTTCGAGCCGTTGGTAACTTGCGACACAGTGGGAAAACGCCTACGAGTTCGCCACACACGAACGTGAAGTGGAGGTCATCGATGACCCGATTCGTCGACATCTCGATGTCATTGCAGAACGACGTCCCGTCCGACCCTCCGGGATACGAATACTCGATCGAGTACACCAGCCATCAGGACACGGTGGCAATGCTGCAGCGTCGATATGACGGGTTGCAGCCCGAAGAGCTGCCGAACGCCGAGGCGTTCGCGCTGGAAAGGGTCCACCTGTCCACGCACAACGGCACACACGTCGACGCGCCCTGGCACTACTCGTCGATGATGGAGGATGGCAGCCGACCGCTGACGATCGACGAGATGCCGCTGGACTGGTTCCTGCGGCCCGCCGTAAAGCTGGACTTCCGTCATCTCCAGGACGGCTACGTCGCGACGAGCGCCGACGTCGAGCGAGAGCTCGACCGCATCGGCCATCGGCTGCAGCCGTTGGACATCGTGGTGGTCAACACGTCGGCGGGGGAGAAGTTCGGCACGTCCGAATACGCGCAGAGCGGGTGCGGCATGGGCCGCGATGCCACATTGTGGCTGTGTGACCGGGGAGTACGGGTAGTGGGGACCGACGCATGGAGTTGGGATGCGCCGTTTGCCTACGTCGCCGAACGCTACGCCCGAGACCGCGACGCCTCCATCATCTGGGAGGGCCACAAAGCCGGCCGCCGAACCGGATACTGCCAGATCGAGAAACTGCGTCACCTCGACGAACTGCCCGCGCATGGCTTCACGGTCGCGTGTTTCCCCGTCAAGGTTCACGCCGCATCAGCCGGCTGGACCCGCGCCGTGGCCATCTTCGACGAACCGAATGGAGCACACTGATGACCAATGCCGACACCGCGGCGGACCACGTCGCGGCCATGACGCACCTCGATCGAGAGCTCACCAGTTTCGATTCGTACAAGGACCGGTACAAGACCATTCGGATGCAGCGCACCGACGGCGTCCTGGAACTGCACTTTCACTCCGACGGCGGGCCATTGCAGTGGAGTCTGTTGGCACACAACGAATTCGAGGATGCGTTCCTTGAAATTGGACGGGACCGCGAGAACGACGTCGTCATCATGACCGGCACGGGTGAGGCCTTCAGCGGGCCGGCGATCGAGCCGGGCAAGCACCCAAATCGGAAGATCATGACACCGGAGACCTACGATCCGATCCAGTGGGAGGGCAAGCACCTGCTGCCCAATCTGCTGTCGATCGAAGCTCCGGTGATCGCCGCGATCAACGGTCCTGCCGTGCGCCACGCCGAGATCCCTCTGGTGTCTGACATCGTGTTGGCCTCCGAGGACACGTTCTTTCAGGACACCGCACACTTTCCCGGCGGGATGGTGCCCGGTGACGGCATGCACATCGTGATGCCGCTGCTGATGGGACCGACCAGGGCAAGCTACTTCCTCCTGACCGGACAGAAAATATCGGCGGCAGAGGCGCTGGACATTGGTCTCGTCAACGAAGTGCTGCCCCGCTCCGACTTGCTCAGCCGAGCAAGGGAATTGGCCGCAACCTTGATGCTGCAGCCACGCCTGGTGCGTCGCTACACTCGCTCGCTGCTCACCGAAGACCTTCGCCAGCGCATGCATGGTTTGCTCGGGTATGGCCTTGCTCTGGAGGGCATCGCCCGGATGAAGGGATGACGGTGCGCTGACCGAGCGCGCCCCGTCTCCCCACATCGTCGATACTTCAATCTCAACGAGGAGAGCGATGTACCCCTCGACTGCGGCCACTAGTACGTGGCCCAAGCGGAACGCCCTGCAATTCAGCATGGGCACGGCACAATTCGTCGATGACCTTCGGCCGGAAGGCTTGTTGCACATGGCGGTGGTGCGTAGTACCCGTGCCCACGCTCGCCTCGTCCGCATCGATGCGACGCCAGCGCAGGCCTGCAGTGGTGTCGT
Source organism: Mycobacterium sp. (assembly GCF_040509115.1). Classification (GTDB taxonomy): domain Bacteria; phylum Actinomycetota; class Actinomycetes; order Mycobacteriales; family Mycobacteriaceae; genus Mycobacterium. Next base: position 2,293 of record NZ_JBEVLO010000550.1, read on the forward strand.
CCGTGTCCTCGACGGCCGGGAGGCGGCGCAGCACCTCGGCACCTTGCCGTATCAGTTCGGGGAGCCTGAACTGCTCGGTGCCCAGTGCGTCGCACTGCAGGCCCTGCCCTTGGATGAGGTGCGCCACGTCGGTGAACCGATCGCCGTGGTGGCGGCGGACTCTCCGCGGGCGGCGCGTGCTGCTGCCGCGGCGGTTGCGGTCGAGTACGAGGACCTTCCGGCCGTTCTGGATGCACGCAGATTTCTGGACAGCCGTCACCTCTCGGTCGAGGATCGTGCTCACGTGGTAACCGAGAACCACTTCCGCAGCGGCGCGCCCGAGCAGGCCCTACAACGAGCACGACACGTGCTCGATGCCGAATTCAGCGTGGGGCGCAGCAGCACGGCGCCGCTGGAACCACGCGGCTATCTGGCGTCCTGGGATCGCGCGTCGGGGAGACTGACCGTCCACGCATCGCATCAGCAACCGTTTCAGCTGCGCACCGAACTCGCAGAGGTGCTCGCCCTTCCCGTCGAGGCGATCCGCGTCGTCGTTCCCCACGTCGGGGGATCCTTCGGGTTGAAGATGACCGGCCAGGTCGAAGAACCGCTCGTCTGCCTGCTGAGCATTCTGTGTGGGCGGCCGGTCAAGTGGATCGAGACACGGGCGGAGTGCTTCCTGGGCGGCGGCCGTGAACAGACACACCGCGTGCGCGTCGGCTTCGACGACGACGGTCGCGTGAGCGCGTTCGTCGACGACATGGTGGTTCCGGTGGGTGCTCGCTCGGTCTCCCCGGGGTGGCGTCAGGCCTATGTCAGCGCGGCAGCCCTGCCCACCGCCTACGACGTCGCCCACGTGGACGTCCGGTCACGCGTGGTGGCCACTCACCTGCCGCCCTGGCATTCCTGCCGGGGGTTCGGCAAGGAGGCGCCCATCTTCGTGATGGAACGTGTCATGGATCTCGTCGCGCGGCGCCTGCAACTCGACCCTGCAGACGTCCGACGTCGTAATCTGTTGCACCGTAGATTGTTTCCGCACCGGATGCCGTCCGGGTACCGCATAGACAGCGGTGACTTCCATGCGGTGCTCGAGGAAACGCTGGCCCTTGCCGGATACCCTGGCGCACGCGCCGTGGCCGAAGAGACCGACGGGCCGCTACGGCGCGGAGTCGGCCTCGCCTTCGAGATCACACCGGAGGGCGGCGGGCATGCATCGGGTCGGCTGGCTCCTGGGGTCACCCCCACCGTCGCGGCCGCGGAAGCCGCGACCGTGTGCATCGATCGGGATGGTCGGGTCACGGTGCTCAGCGGAGTCACCAACCCCGGTGGAGGGAACGACGCAGCTCTGGCCGGCTTGGCCGCGGAAGCGCTAGGGACTACCCGGGGAAACGTGACGGTGATACAGGGAGACACCGACCTGTGCCCTCCCGGTACTGGCAACGCCAGCAGCCGCGGGGCCGCGATCGGTGGGTCGGCGGTAGTGCTGGCGGCCCAGCATCTCGCTGCCGAGTTGCGCAAGGTAGCCGCCGACATGATGGGCGTCCCGCCGGACGACGTGACGCTCGCCGACGACGTCGCCCGCGCCGATGGCCGGGTCCAGGTGCCCTGGAGAGAGGTATGCGCAACGGCCATCGGGACAACTGCCGAGGAGCGGTTGTCCTGCACGCGCAGCTACCGCCCCACTCCGCCGGATGATCCCGCGTTCCGCTACAGCTATCCCTACTTCTCCAGCGGCGCATACGTGGCCGAGGTCGACGTCGACTCGCAGACCGGCGTCGTCAAGCTGTGCAGCCTCACCGCGGTCCACGATTGCGGGCGGGTGTTGGAACCCGTGCTCGTCGAGGGCCAGTTGCAGGGCGCGATCGCCATGGGGGTGGGCCTCGCTCTGTTCGAGGACAGCAGGTTCGACGCCGACGGGGTCTCCACGACGCGCACGTTCAAGGAATACCTCGCACCGCGGGCGAACGATCTGCCCGACTTCGTGATCGGACACTACGAAACAGCCGCCCCCTACACACTGCTCGGGGCCAAGGGGGCCGGCGAGGCAGGCGTCGGCGGAGCGATGGCCGCGGTCGCCAACGCCGTCGACGACGCCCTCCACCGGATGGCAAGCACCACACGTACCGTGGCCAGTGTTCCACTGCCCCCGCCGGCGGTGCTGGCGTTGATACCCGAGACGTGCGGCACCTCGTGAGCACCTTCCGTGCGGCCTTCCCCCGCAACGAGCGCGACGTCGCCGACAGCCTGGCCCGCATCGTCGCCGAAGGTGGCGACCCCCTGCTGATCGGCGGGGGCACGTTGACCGTCCCGGCACTCGTCCGCGGCGACGTCGTCGCCTCCGACGTCGTCGACCTCGGCAGGGCAGGGCTCGACGAGATCGAGTTCGCGCCCGATGCCGTCCGCATCGGCGCACTGGTCTGCTATCAGCAACTGCTGGAACACGCAGGCATCCGTCGGCGACTTCCCCTGCTGCACAGCCTCTGTGGCGGCATCACGGGAGGCATCCAAATCCGAAATCAAGGCTCCATCGTCGGAGCGTTGTGCGCGGCACGGCCGCAATCCGACATCCCAGCCGCGCTGGTGGCGCTCGACGCCGCCGTGCTCATCCACTCGACCGCGGGAACGCGCATGACCGGCGCGTCGATGTTCCTCCGCGGCGCGGAGCAGACGGATCTGGCCGCCGGTGAGTTCGTCACCGCGATACGGATACCACTGCCCACCTCGCCGTCGGGATACGTCAAGCTGAAGGGCGCGGAGTCCTCCTGGCCCGTCGTCACCGCCGCGGCGATCGTCCCCGGGCATGTCGTACTCGGGGGTGTTGCCGACGTACCACAGCGAATCCCGCTGTCGCAGACCATGGTCGACGGAGTGCTCGACGGAGTGCGCCACGCGGTCGCGGATCACCTGGACCGCCTGCCCGAGCAGCAACGCTGGACGGACCTGAGGGCGGACTGGCCCTACCGGCGACGGGTGGCCCCCGAGATCGCGGTGCGCGCCGTCCGCGTCGCACTGCAGGGCGCGGACCATGAGTGAGAATGTCGCGAGCTCCGACTCCGTCACCATCGCCTTGCACGTCGACGGGCGCGCGGTGCGATTGACCGTGGACGCCGACATGACCGTACTCGACGTTCTCCGTGAGCAACTGGGCCTGACCGGGGTCCGCGCCGGCTGCCGCAACGGCGACTGCGGTACCTGCACGGCCGTCGTAGGCGGACAGTGCGTGAAGACGTGCCTGATGCTCGCCGGGCGGGTCGACGGTGCCCGGGTGCAGACGATCGCGTCCCTGGCCGATGGCGACGACCCCAGCCCGGTCCAACGAGCCTTCATGGAGGAGTACGGGTTCCAGTGCGGGTTCTGCCTGCCAGGGATGCTGCTGTCGACCACCGATCTGCTCGACAGAAACTCGGATCCATCCGCCGAACAGATCCGAGACACCTTGAGCGGCAACCTATGCCGATGTACCGGATACGTCAACATGGTCCGCGCAGTGCAACGCGCGGCGAAACTCCGAAACCCGCCGACTACCTGACACACCTTCATACGTGCACCGGGCGATCAGCGCCGCGGTGTTGATTCAACCTGCCCGAAGGGGGACCGATGTCACTACCCAACCACCACCGGACCGACGCGCCCGCCAACGACGACGCACCGCCACGCCAACGGTTTCGGACGCTGCTCGGCGCGGGCATCGGCAACGCGTTGGAATGGTACGACTGGAGCGTCTACGCCATCTTCGCACCGTTCTTCGCCGCCCAGTTCTTCGTCGACGATGGGGGCACTGGAGCGCTGCTGTCCACGCTTGCCGTCTTCGCCGTGGGCTTCCTGATGCGACCCGTGGGCGGGTTTCTGTTCGGCTGGCTGGCGGACCGCCGTGGTCGGCGCTTCTCGATGACGACGTCCATGTTGATGATGGCCGCGGGCAGCCTGCTGATCGGAGTCGCTCCGGTCGACGCTCAGGTCGGAATCTGGGCGGCCGTCACCTTGGTCGTCGCACGTCTGGCTCAGGGGCTGGCCCACGGTGGGGAGATCGCGGCCTCCTACACCTACATCGCCGAGATCGCCCCTGCCGCTCGGCGAGGACTGTGGTCGACCAGCCTCTACGTCTCGGTCACCGCAGGCATCGTGCTAGCGTCCCTCGTCGGCGCGGGCGCCAGCAGCATCCTCGGCGCGGATGCGCTGCGGGACTGGGCATGGCGCTTGCCGTTCTTGTTCGGCGGGCTTCTCGGTGTGGTTGGGCTCTATCTGCGTAGCACCCTGCCTGAGACCGAAGCCTTTCTGGCCGAAACGGACTCGGCTGCCGCAGACGCCCCGACGCCACCGACGACCGCGAGGGAGTTGGTGCGCGGTCTGAGCCGCAACAAGGCCAATCTGGCGAGGATGGTCGGGTTCAGCCTCGCGAGCACGGTCGTCGTCTACACCTGGGCGATCGGCATTTCGGGGTTCGCGATCAGCATCCGAGGGGCGTCCGCAGGCGGTGCGCTGTGGGCGACCGTCGCGGCCAACCTGGTCTTCATGGCCACGATGCCGCTGTGGGGCAAGCTCTCCGACCGGTACGGGCGCAGACCGATCTTCATCACCTACTCGATCGCGTTCATGGTGCTGTCGTTCCCCTTGCTCGCCGCTGTCGATGATTCGCCGGTCCGGCTCTTCGTCCTGATGTCGATCGCGCTGTTCTTTCTCGGAGCCTTCGTCGGGATCATGCCTGCCTACTTCGCCGAGCTGTTTCCCACGGAGGTCCGCGCATCGGGCATCGGCGTGCCCTACTCCTTCACCGTCGCGATCTTTGGTGGCACCGCCCCCTATCTCGCAACGTGGCTGGCC
>NZ_JBEVLO010000551.1:0-12228 GCF_040509115.1 Mycobacterium sp.
TCGTCGCCTCGAAGGCGGGTCTCCCGAAGGCTCCGGGGTGGTATCACAACCTGAAGGCGAATCCGCGGGTCGAGATCAACGTCGGGCCCAAGCGCATGCCCGCCACGGCGCGGGTCATCGGGCGCGACGATCCTCAGTACCCGCGGCTCTGGAAACTGGTGAACGACAACAACTCCGGCCGCTACGACGCCTACCAGAAGCGCACCACGCGGCCGATCCCCGTCATCGCGCTGGTGCCTGACTGATGAATTGACGGCTCGCCGTCGGGCCCTAGAACAGTTCCTTGGCCAGCAATTCGAGGGTTTGGTCGCGGGCGGTTGCCGTCCGCGGATCAGCTCCGCGGTGTGCCGAGCCGACGGGGTTGACCATCACCTCGTCGACACCGAAGTGCTCGGCCAACGCGCGGACCTGGTCGGCGGCCTCGGTCGGCGAGCCCACGATGGCGCGCTCAAGACCGGAGTCGACGATCGCCTGCTGCTGATGGCTGAGCTGCAGCACCTTTGCGTCCTCCACCAGGTCGAGCGCGCGCAGCGGCTGACCCGTTCGCAGGAACGCCATCATGTGCAGGTTGGGCAGCATCAGGTCGAGGGCCTCGTCACGCGTCGCGGCGACGGAGGCGTTGACGGTCATGAACGTGACGGGTTCGGCAGCGAGATCGCTGGGCCGGAACTCGGCGCGGTAGATCGCCAGCGCCTCGTCGGTGCCATGACCGGAGAAGTGGTGCGCGAATACGTAGGGCAGACCCTTCGCGGCGGCGAGATGCGCCGAGTACATCGACGAGCCAAGCAGCCACAGCCGCGGTTCGCTGGCCGCCGCGGGCGTGGCCTTGAGGACGTAGTTCTGGTCCAGCAGGCTGCGGCCGCGCAGCGACACCTTGACCCCGGTGGTGCTCATCAACGCGGCGACGTCGTCGAGGTACTGCGGGAAGTTCTCGATGTCGCTGTCGTCGCGGCCCGCGGCACCGCGTAGGGCCATCGACGTCACCGGGTCCGAGCCCGGCGCGCGCCCGAGGCCGAGGTCGATGCGGCCGGGAGCCGCAGCCTCCAGCAGAGCGAACTGTTCGGCGACCGCGAGCGGCGCGTGATTGGGCAGCATCACGCCGCCGGAACCGAGCCGGAGCTGCTTGGTCTGCGCGGCGAGGTACCCGATCACGACCGGCGGGCTGGTAGCCGCGACGGCGGGCATGTTGTGGTGTTCGGCCACCCAGAAGCGCGTGTAGCCCAGCTCGTCGGCGGTCTGCGCGAGGTGCACGGTCGCCGCGAGGGCATCTGAGGTGGTCTGGTCGCTGCGGACGGGGACGAGGTCGAGTACCGAGAGTCGCACGTAGTGTTCAACCGCTGACCCCGCCCGATCGTTCCCCTCTCAGCGATTCGTGCACGTTTACCCGCGGCGAGCGCGGGTTTCAACACGCAAATCACTGGTTGGCGAGGGCGAAGACCTCGTCGAGCATCGCCGGTGTCAAGCGTCCGGTGAAGGTGTTCTGCTGACTGGGGTGATAGCAGCCGATCAGCGCCAACGGTCCATGCGCGGACTCCAGCGTCGCGACCGCGAGGTGACCGAACTTCGGCAGCGGCCTACCGACGGTGCCCCCGCCGTCGCGGACCATGTCCAACGCCACCCGCCAGGCGAACCCACCGAGCGCGACGATCGCCCGCACGCTGGGGCCGACCAGCCGCCATTCGGCATCCAGCCACGGCGCACACGTCGCCCGCTCCTCGGGCAGCGGCTTGTTGTCCGGTGGCGCACATCGAACCGCGGCGACCACCCGAGTGTCGTTGAGCGTCAATCCATCTGCGGCGTCAATGCTGAGCGGCGAGCTGGCCAGACCGGACCGGTACAGCGCCGCGAACAGGAAGTCACCACTGCGGTCGCCGGTGAACACGCGACCGGTGCGGTTGGCGCCGTTTGCGGCCGGCGCCAGGCCGACGATCAGGATGCGTGGCGTCGCCGACCCGAAGCCCGGCGCAGGCCGACCCCAGTAGGGCTGATCGGCGTAGGACCGGCGCTTCTCCACGGCCACCTTCTCCCGCCAGGCGACGAGCCGCGGGCACGCGCGGCACACGCTGACGGACGCGTCGAGCTCGTCGATGGAACCCGCGCGTCGGGCGAGCGAGCGCACCCTCGCGGGCGTCGAGGCCACCGCGGTGGCGGGCAGCGCCGGGTCGCCCGGCCAACCGGCGCCAGGGGGCACTGGCGAGTCGAAAGGCTCGCCGGTTCTCGGGTGCGGCAGTCTCACCCCATCACTGTGCACGCAGGCGGAAATGCGTCGCAGGCCGGGCCGACGCGCTGCTACATTCACCCCCGATACCTCATGAGCACCAACGCGCGTGGCCCGCTGTTTCAGATCTTCTTCGCGGCGCTGACCGCCGGAGCGGGCAACGGAATCTCGATGGTCGCGTTCCCCTGGCTGGTGCTGCAGCGCAACGGTTCCGCGGTCGAGGCCTCGATCGTGGCGATGGCCGGGACGCTGCCGCTGCTGGTGGCCACTCTGATCGCAGGCGCGGCCGTCGACTACCTGGGCCGCAAGCGGGTGTCGATGATCTCCGATGCGCTCTCGGCGCTGTCGGTGGCCGCCGTCCCCGTGATCGCGCTGACGTTCGGCGTGCATGCGATCAACGTCGCGGTGCTCGCCGGGCTGGCCGCGCTCGGTGCGTTCTTCGACCCTGCGGGAATGACGGCCCGCGAGACCATGCTCCCGGAAGCCGCCCAGCGGGCCGGCTGGACGCTGGACCACGCCAACGGCGTGTACGAGGCGGTGTTCAACCTGGCCTACATCGTCGGGCCGGGCATCGGCGGTCTGCTGATCACGACACTCGGTGGCGTCAACACGATGTGGGTGACCGCGGGGGCATTCATGCTGTCGATCGCGGCCATCGCGGCGCTACGGCTCGAGGGCGCCGGCCTGCCCAACCGGGAGCACCTGCCGCAGGTATGGGCTGGCATCGTCGAGGGCCTCAAGTTCGTGTGGCACACCCCGGTGCTGCGCACCCTGGCGTTCGTCGACCTCGCCGCAACGGGGCTGTACATGCCGATGGAGAGCGTGCTGTTCCCGAAGTACTTCACCGACCGCAACGAGCCAGCGCAGCTGGGCTGGGTGCTGGTGGCGTTGAGCGTCGGCGGGCTGGTCGGCGCCCTTGGCTACGCGGCACTGTCGCAGTACTCGAACCGCCGCACGGTGATGCTCGTCGCGGTGCTGACCCTCGGCGTGGCGATGACGGTCATCGCCTTTCTGCCGCCGTTGCCGGTGATCCTGTTGCTCTCGGCGATCGTCGGCCTGGTCTACGGGCCGATGGCGCCGATCTACAACTACGTCATGCAGACCCGCGCCCCCGCCCACCTTCGCGGCAGGGTGGTGGGCGTGATGGGGTCACTGGCCTACGCCGCGGGTCCGTTGGGTTTGGTGGTGGCAGGCCCGCTGGCCGATGCCGCAGGCCTGCACGTGACGTTCCTGGCGCTGGCGCTGCCGATGCTGCTGCTCGGCGTCGTGGCGATCTTCCTGCCTGCGCTACGCCACCTCGACCGCGCGCCCTGAGGACGCCGCCGTGGTCCGGCGCCTCGGGTCCGGGAAACGGGGCAGCTGACGCGCGTTTAGTCGGATCGACCAGGTGGGTAGTCCGGTCGAAAAGTGATCCATGCCACAAATGGGGTGCTTGATGTACCAACAGGTTCTCGATCCGGTCGCCGATTCGCTGGCGTGGAGTGCGGTGGTGGCAGCGGTGCCACTGCTGTTGTTGTTCGTGCTGCTCGGCGCGCTCAAGATGACCGCATGGGTGGCGTCGCTGATCTCTCTGGCCGTGTCGCTGGCCATCGCCATCGTGATCTACGGCATGCCGGTCGGGCAGGCGCTGCTCGCAGGCACGGAGGGCGCGGCGTTCGGCTTCTTTCCCATCCTCTGGATCGTCATCAACGCCATCTGGGTGTACCAGATGACCGTGGAGACAGGGCACTTCGACGTCCTGCGCCGGTCCTTCGCCAGTGTGAGCGACGACCAGCGCGTGCAGGCGATCATCATCGCCTTCTCGTTCGGAGCGTTGATGGAGGCATTGGCCGGCTTCGGTACCCCGGTTGCAGTGACGTCGGTGATGTTGATGGCGTTGGGTTTCCAACCGATGAAGGCGGCGGTGCTCGCGCTGGTGGCCAACACCGCGCCAGTGGCATTCGGGGCGATGGCCACCCCGATCATCACGCTCGGCAGGGTGACCGAACTTCCCGTCGACACGCTCGGGGCGATGATCGGCCGCCAGACCCCGCTTCTGGCGTTGTTCGTCCCGCTGGCGCTGGTGGCGATCGTCGACGGCAAGCGCGGCTTGCGCGAGACGTGGCTCGTAGCGGTGGTGTGCGGCGTCGTCTTCGCCGTCGCGCAGTACGCCACCTCCAACTTCGTCTCGGTCCCGCTGGCCGACGTCGTCGCGGCACTGGTGTCGGCGGCCGCCGTCGTCGTCATGGTGCGCATCCGGCCCCCAGTGCATGCCACTGACACTGCACCACCCGTCGTTGCCGGCGGTGCAGCCGACGAACCCGACGCGGACTTCGCCGCCCGGGTCGCCGCGGATCGCGAGCACCGCAAGGACACCAGGGACGCCAGCGACAGCAAGGACACCCGCGCGGACGTGGTCAGGGCGTACGCCCCGTACGGGATCATCATCGTCGTCTTCGTCATTTGCCAGATCGGCCCGGTGAAGACCCTCCTCGACAAGGCGACCATCAGCTTCAACTGGCCCGGCCTCGACGTCGTCGACGCCGACGGCGACCCGTTGAGCCTCGCCAAGTTCTCCCTCAACCTGCTGACCACGCCGGGCACGCAGATGCTGGTGGCAGGGTTGTTCACGATGATCGCGCTGCGCCTCTCGGTGCCTCGAGCGCTCAAGGCCTACGGTGCGACACTGCACCAGTTGCGGTGGGCCATCGTCACCGTGATGGCGGTGCTGGCCCTGGCGTTCGTGATGAACGTGTCCGGCCAGACGATCACCCTCGGTACCTGGATGGCGGGCGCGGGTGCGGCATTCGCGCTGCTGTCCCCCGTCCTTGGGTGGCTCGGCGTTGCGGTGACCGGGTCGGATACCTCGGCGAATTCACTCTTCGGCGCACTGCAGGTCACCGCCGCGAATCAGGCCGGGCTGTCGGAGGTCCTGATGGCCGCCTCGAACAGTTCCGGTGGCGTGCTTGGGAAGATGATCTCGCCACAGAACCTCGCGATCGCCGCTGCCGCGGTGGGCCTGAACGGCAAGGAGGGCGACATCTTCCGTCGCGTGATCCTCTGGAGTCTCGGCTTCCTCCTGGTGCTGTGCGCGCTGTCGGCACTGCAGGCCTCGCCGGTGTTGTCGTGGATGGTGCCGTGACGAACCTCACGGCAATGCTCGTAGCATCGGACGCGTGAGCGCAGACATGTTGGATGAACTGATCGCCGAACTTCCCGACGGGACCGTGGTCACCGATCCCGACATCGTCGCGTCCTACCGGCAGGATCGTGCCGCCGACCCCAATGCGGGCACCGCCGTCGCCGTGGTCCGCCCGCGCCGCACCGAAGAGGTGCAGACCGTCATGCGGTGGGCCACCGCGCACCACGTCCCGGTCGTGCCGCGGGGCGCAGGCACCGGGCTGTCGGGTGGAGCAACGGCACTCGACGGCGGCATCGTGCTGTCGACGGAGCTGATGCGCGACATCCGCGTCGATCCCGTCACCCGCACTGCCGTGACGCAACCCGGGCTCTTCAACGCCGAGGTGAAGAAGGCGGTCGCCGAGCACGGCCTCTGGTATCCGCCCGACCCGTCGTCGTTCGAGATCTGCAGCATCGGTGGCAACATCGCCACCAATGCCGGTGGGCTGTGTTGCGTGAAGTACGGCGTGACAACCGATTACGTGCTCGGCCTACAGGTTGTGCTCGCCGACGGCACCGCGGTGCGGCTTGGCGGGCCGCGGCTGAAAGACGTTGCGGGACTGAGCCTCACCAAGCTATTCGTTGGTAGCGAGGGCACCCTCGGCATCATCACCGAGGTGACGCTGAAGCTGCTCCCGACCCAGCACCGCGGCTGCACCGTCGTCGCGTCGTTCGACAACGTCCAGGCCGCCGCCGACGCCGTGGTGACCATCACCGGCAAGATCCGCCCGTCGATGCTGGAGTTCATGGACTCCGTCGCCATCAACGCCGTCGAGGACAAGCTGAAGATGGGGTTGGACCGGAAGGCCGCCGCGATGATGGTTGCCGCGTCCGACGACCGCGGACCCGCGGGCTCCCAGGATGCCGAGTACATGGCGCAGGTGTTCACCGATGCCGGTGCGACCGAGGTCTATTCGACCTCTGATCCCGACGAGGGCGATGCCTTCGTTGCTGCCCGCCGCTTCGCCATCCCAGCGGTCGAGGCGAAGGGGTCGCTGCTGCTCGAAGACGTCGGCGTGCCGCTGCCCGCGCTGGCCGAGCTGGTGGCCGGTGTCGAGAAGCTCGCCGAGCAACACCAGCTGATGATCTCGGTGATCGCCCACGCCGGGGACGGCAACACCCACCCGCTGATCGTCTTCGACCCCTCCGACCATGCCGAGGCCGAGCGGGCGCAGATCGCCTTCGGCGAAATCATGGATTTGGCAGTCGGGCTCGGCGGCACGATTACCGGCGAGCACGGCGTCGGAAGGCTCAAGCGGCCATGGCTGGAGGGCTACCTGGGGCCCGAGGTGATGGAACTCAACCACCGCATCAAGAAGGCGCTCGACCCGGACGACATCCTCAACCCCGGCGCCGCGATCTAGTCGGGAACCTCGAACTGCGCACGCGCTATCTGATCCACCATCGGGGCCAGCCGAGCGCGTAGTGCGTTGTGCTCATCGTCGGCGTCGTAGCCGTGATAGGCATCGGCGTCGACGAAGTCGGCCACGATGGCGAAGTCCCAATTCCCCTCCCGCAGGCCGAGATCGGAGCCCACGGTGTACCGAACGGTGCCCGGACAGTTCAGCTGCCGCAGCCCCTCCTGAATGTCGCGCACGGCCGCGACGTCGTGACCGGGCTTGAGCTTGGCCAGAACCATGTTGCGAATCACCGGCCGACGGTAACAGGCCGCTGGCACTGCGATCTAGACCTGGCTCGCCTGACTCGCCTCGCTCGGCTGGCTCTTCCGGCTCGGCCAGGGTTGCGGGACCGGACGCTGCCGCACGCGGAGCGGCCACCAGAACCAGCGCCCCAGCAGGGCGGCCAGTGACGGTGTCATGAGCGAGCGCACCACTAGCGTGTCGAAGAGCAGGCCGAGACCGATCGTCGTGCCGACCTGACCGATGACGATGAGTTCGCTGACCGCCATGCCCGCCATCGTGAAGGCGAAGACCAGACCCGCGGAGGTGACCACCGACCCCGTGCCCGCCATCGAGCGGATGATGCCCGTGTGAAGGCCCGCGTGGAGCTCCTCCTTCATCCGGGAGACGAGCAGCAGGTTGTAGTCGGCGCCGACGGCGAGCAACACGATGACCGTCATCGGCAGCACCATCCAGTGCAGCGGGATACCGATGAGGTGTTGCCACAGCAGCACCGAAAGGCCGAACGACGCACCGAGACTCAGCACCACCGTCCCGACGATGACGGCCGCGGCAACGATGGCTCTGGTGAGCACCACCATGATCAGGAAGATCAGGATCAGCGCGGCCACGGCCGCGATGAGCAGGTCGTAGTCGGCGCCCTGCTGCATGTCCTTGTACATGGCTGCGGTGCCACCCACGTACACCGTCGAGCCCTCCAGCGGGGTGCCCTTGATGGCGTCAACGGCCGCGACCTGGAGCGGCTCGATGTGCGAGGTGCCCTCCTCGGTCAACGGATCGCCCTGGTGAAACACGGTGAACCGCACCGCATGACCGTCGGGTGAGAGGAAGAGCTTGAGGCCGCGCTGGAAGTCGGGGGTCCCGAACGCCTCCGGTGGCAGGTAGAAGTTCTCGTCGCTGAGGGCGGCATCGAATGCCTTGCCCATCGCCGTCGTGTCCTCCTGCATGGCCATGTTCTGGTCCTGCTGCGCCTTCTGCGCCTGATATTGGTTGAGCAGGAACTGCTTCTGGTTCTTCATCGTCTGGATCATCGCCGGCATCAAGGCCGCCATCTGCGGTGTGAGAGCGGCCAACTGCTGGATGTCGGGAACGATGTTCTGGATGTCGTCGGACAGCGTGTTGATGCCGTCGAGCGTGTCGAAGATCGAGCGCAGCGACCAGCAGACCGGGATGTCGAAGCAGTGCGGCTCCCAGTAGAAGTAGTTGCGCAGGGGCCGGAAGAAGTCGTCGAAGTCGGCGAGGTGGTCGCGGATCTCGTTGGTGTCGGCCGAGGTGTCCGCGAACTTCTCCGACATCCGCTGGGTGACTTCGGCCAGCTGCAGGGTGATGCTGTGCATCTGCGTCATCGAGTCGATGGTCGTCTGCATCTCGTCGGCCTGCTTGAGGGTGTTCGCCAGAATCTGCTGCTGGTAGTCGTTGTTGAGCAATTGCCCTGTGCCGCTTTGGCTCATGTTGTAGGCGAGCGAGGCGTGTTCGATCGGCTTGCCGTCGGGGCGCGTGATGGTCTGCACCTGGGCGATGCCGTGCACGCGGACCATCGCCTTGGCGATCTTGTCGATCACCAGGAAGTCCGCGGGATTGCGAAGATCGTGATCGGATTCGACCATCACCAGTTCGGGATTCATCTTTGCCTCGGAGAAGTGCCGAGTGGCCGCCGCGTAACCGACGTTGGCAGGAACGTCTTCGGGCAGGAAGATGCGGTCGTTGTAAGTGGTGTGGTAGCCCGGCAACGTCAACAGACCGACGAGTGCCAGCACGACCGCCATGATCAGGACCGCGCCGGGCCAGCGGACGGTGGCGGCGCCGACGCGACGCCAGCCGCGGGACCGCTGCATGCGCTTGGGATCGAGCACCCTGCCGAATCGCGTGACGAGTGAGATCACTGCGGGCCCGAGGGTCAATGCCGCGATGACCACGATCGCCATGCCGACCGCCAGCGGAATGCCCATCGTCTGGAAGTACGGCAGCCGGGTGAAGTACAGGCACAGCGTCGCACCGGCGATGGTCATGCCCGACGCCAGCACCACGTGCGCCGTGCCGTGAAACATCGTGTAGTAGGCCGATTCCTTGTCCTCGCCCGACCGTCGGGCTTCCTGATATCGGCCGATCAGGAAGATCGCATAGTCGGTGGCGGCGGCGATTGCCAGCGTCACCACCATGTTGGTCGAGAACGTGGTCAGCCCGAAGACGTCGTGGTAGCCCAGGAACGCGACGATGCCGCGAGCCGACAGCAGTCCGACCACCACCATGCCGAGCGTGATCACCACCGTCACGACCGAGCGGTAGACGAGGAGCAGCATGATGAGGATGACGCCGAACGTCAGCATCTCGATCTGCTGCATGCTCGCGTCGCCGACCTCGTTCTGATCGGTCGTGGTCGCGGCCGGTCCCGTGACGTAGGCCTTGACACCGTCGGGGGCCTGGACACCGGCCACGATGTTTCGCACCGCGTCGACCGACTCGTTGGCGATCGACTCGCCCTGATCGCCTGCGATGTACACCTGCACGTATGACGCCTTGCCATCGAGGCTTTGGGCTCCGGCGGCGGTCAGCGTATCGCCCCAGAAGTCCTGGACGTGCTGGACGTGCGTGGTGTCGGCGCGCAGCTGGCGCACCATCTCGTCGTAGAACGCGTGCGCGTCGGGGCCCAGCGGCGCCTCGCCCTCCAGCACGATCATCACCGAGCTGCTGGTGTCGTATTCCTGGAACACCTTGCCGACCCGCTTGGTGGCGATCAGTGCCGGCGCGTCGTTGGGACTCATCGACACCGCCCGCATCTTGCCCACCTCTTCGAGCTGCGGGACGGAGGTGTTCAGGAACGCGACGATCGCGATCCACGCCAGGACGATCGGGATGGCGAAGATCCGCAGAAACCGGGGTAGCGCCGGGCGTTTGGCGTGATGGGCCGGCGGGATGGCGTCGGTCGGCGTGTCATCGGTGTGAGTGGTCACAGGCCCTCGATTCGCTTGCAAGCGGCGCTCATCGGCTTTTGATTCACTGCGCAAGCTCCGCTCATCGGCCCTTGATTCACTGCGCAAGCTCCGCTCATCGGCCTTTGATTCACTGCGCAAGCTCCGCTCATGCGGCCTTCACCAAGCAGTACGTCGCGGCATTCATGCCTTCGGCCGTCCTTTCGTCCTTGACCTCGTCGTCGACGGTGACGCGGCAGCCGATGGATTGACCGTCACCCTGAGCGAGCAGATTCGGCGTGACCGAGGGCACCGTGGTCTCGAGACGCAGTGACCACGGCAGGCTGACCTCGCCCGTGCGCTGCGGCAGCCCGTCGAGATCGGTGTAGTTGATCATCGCGGTGGCCCCCGTGCCGAACACCTCGTAGACGACGACCTTGGGATTGAACTTGTCCGCGGTGTCCGAGCCAACGGGTGTGACGACGGCACCTTCTGAGCCGAAGACGGACCTGAAGTGGGCCACCGAGAACGCGCCGATCGTGATGGCGACGACGATGAGCACGGGCAACCAGACGCGTTTGAGCGCCGAGATCATGCCAGCCGCCTCGTCGGCGAAAAGAGATGGCCACAAGGCGATTCGGCGCACGCAGCAGGGCGCTCGGAAGCGGCGGTCAAAATCGAGCCTTTCCACGTGGACCCACTGACCAGCCGAAGCCGGTCGATCTAGGTAGACAACCTAAACTGAGAAATGGATAAGGTCAATCCGCTTATGATGCCCGTCACTTACACTGCGACGGATGATCGACGATGCCTGCGGCCCGCGCCGCGCTCTGCGCAAGGACGCCGAGCGCAACCGACAGCGCATCCTCGCCGCTGCGCGCGAGCTGTTCGCCATCCGTGGGCTCGAGGCGACCCTCAACGACGTCGCACACCACGCAGGAGTTGGCGTGGGCACGGTCTACCGCCGCTTCGCCACGAAGGAGGAGCTTCTCGAGGCGATCTTCGAGGACAGCATCGACCAGGTCGTCGAACTCGCGAAGCATGCTCTGCAGATCGAGGATTCGTGGGATGGGTTCGTGTGGCTCGTCGAACACGTCTGCGAACTGACCGCGACCGATCGCGGCTTGCGCGAGATGATCTGCAGCAAGGCCTACGGCGGCTACCGGGTGGATTGCGCCCGGCTGCAACTCGATCCGCACATCTCGAAGATCGTCCAGCGGGCCCGCGACGACGGCCACCTCCGGCCCGAGGTCAAGTCCACCGACATTCCCGTACTCAACCTTCTCGCGGGCACCGTCAGCGAGTACGCCGGGCACATCGAACCCGATCTGTGGCGCCGCTACCTACGCCTGCTGCTCGAGGGCATGCGGTATCGCAAGGGGCAAGTACTCCTCGGGGTCGACGCGCTGGAGGACGAACAGATGGACGCGGCGATGCAGGGCTGGCATCCGGCGGGTTGATGCCGCCACGTGCCACGGGCACGAACGCTTGACGCGGGCCATCATCTGTCGTATTCATGAGACATGACGGCAGCTTTGTCTCACGGCTCCGACGCCCGTTTCGCGCTCGCCACGGCCGATACCTGGCCCAACCCATGGCCGATGTACCGCGCGCTGCGCGACCACGATCCCGTGCATCACGTCGTTCCCTCCGACGACCCAGCCCGCGACTACTACGTGTTGTCTCGACACGCCGACATCTTCACGGGGGCCCGCGATCACCAGACGTTCTCGTCGGCGCAGGGACTCACCGTCAACTACGGCGAACTGGAGCTCATCGGGCTCGCCGACAATCCGCCGATGGTGATGCAGGATCCACCCGTGCACACCGAATTCCGCAAGCTGGTGTCACGCGGCTTCACCCCGCGCCAGGTGGAGTCGGTGGAACCGAAGGTGCGCGAGTACGTCGTCGCGCGTGTCGAGGCGTTGCGCGACAACGGCGGTGGCGACATCGTGAAGGAGCTGTTCAAGCCGCTGCCCTCGATGGTCGTCGCCCACTACCTCGGCGTCCCGGAGGAAGACCGCGACCAGTTCGACGGCTGGTCCGAGGCGATCGTCGCGGCGAACACCACCGAGGGTGGCATCGGTGGCGCACTGGGCACCCTCGGGGACGCACTCGGCGAGATGATGGCGTACTTCACCGGGCTGATCGAGCGCAGACGCGTCGAACCGGAGGACGACACGGTCTCGCACCTGGTGGCCGCGGGCATCGGCGCCGACGGCGACATCGCGGGCGTCCTTTCGGTCCTGGCCTTCACCTTCACCATGGTCACCGGCGGCAACGACACCACCACCGGCATGCT
>NZ_JBEVLO010000552.1:0-59962 GCF_040509115.1 Mycobacterium sp.
ACCTTCTCGGGCAGGTCGGCTGAGTCAATCCGGGCCCGGTAATCGGCATCCCCTTCCTGGCCGTCCGGACCCAACTCGCCCAGTTCCTTGCGGATCGCCGCCAATTGCTGACGCAGCAGGAACTCCTTCTGCGTCTTCTCCATGCCGCTGCGGACGTCGTCGGCGATCTTGTCGTTGACCTCGACCTCGGCCAGGTGTTCAGCGGTCCAGTCGATGAGGACCCGCAGCCGCTGAGCCACGTCCTCGGTCTCCAACAGCTGCCGCTTCTGCACGTCGGGCAGGTAGGACGCGTAGCCTGCGGTGTCGGCCAGCGCGGACGGGTCGGTGATCTTGTTGACCACGTCGACGATCTGCCACGCTTCGCGGCGCTGCAGCATCGCCAGCAGCAGCTTCTTGTACTCGGCGGCAAGCGCCTTGGTCTCGTCGGTCACCTCGGCGTCGGCCGCTTCGGTCACCTCGACCCACAGCGCCGCACCGGGCCCGGTGGTTCCTGAGCCGATGTGCGCACGCTTCTCGCCACGGACGACGGCGGCGGCTCCGCCACCGGGGATGCGTCCCACCTGCACGATCGAGGCGATCACGCCGTAAGTGGGGTAGCGGTCCTCCAGGCGCGGCGCGATGAGCAGCTTTCCGCTCTCGCTCGCCTGCGCGGCGTCGACCGCGGTCCTGGCGGCGTCGTCGAGTTCGACCGGAACGACCATCCCGGGCAGGACGATCGGCTCGCTCACGAAAAGAACGGGAACTGCAATGGCTTCAGTCATCAATCCTCCAAAGTTAAGCCTGACGCGCTCAACCCTGGGGGAGGGGCATTTGTTCCCGCCGCCTACGCCGCGGCCGTGGCGGCTTCGGCCGACGCCGCGGCCCGGCGGCCGACGACGATGGTCGCCAGCACCAGCAGTCCGATGACCGGAAGGGTGATTGCCGAGTTCACGGCGTTGGCGGCATCGACGGACAGGTTCGCGATCACCACCAGACGAATGACCACCTCGACGAGAAGGCCGATACCCCACATCGCCGAGAGCTGAACGTGCACCCGGCGCATGCGTCGGGCCTCGTCGCCGGTGGGCGTGCCGTCCGCGGGGGAGCGGAAGCGCTCGCCGACGACCTGTGTCAACGGCGTGCCGACCACGCAGCTGCCGAGGAAGAGCAGCCCGCCGATGCCGTTGACGAAGGTGTTGCCGACGAGGATCGACTTGGGGTCCGTGGTGGCCAGCCCGACGGCCAGACTCAAGCCGAACGTCAGCAGCAGGTAGATGGCGAACGGGTCGAGTCTGCGGCTCCTCACCACGCCGTAGATCACCCGTATGCCGGACACGACCGTTGCCGAGATGAGCGCCGCATACTCGGAGGCGCCCGCGGCCCGTAGCCCGTAGTACGCGACGAGAGGGGGCGCGACGTCGAGCAGGATGGTCTGGAACAGCGGGCGCATGGAGCGACGCTGCGCCAGGGCACGGTCGCTCACGACGGTTCATCCATGACCGTGACTGTATGAGCGCCGCCTGGTCACTCGCTGTGAGGGAATAGTCGTTTCGTCGATGCAGTCGTAGCTGACATGGCTTCCACTTCCAGGGCAGTGCAGTTCGACACCTACGGCGAGATCGACGTTCTGGAGGTGCGCGACGTACCACGTCCAGTGCCCCCGGCCGGCGAGGTGGTCGTCGCAGTCAAGGCCGCAGGCATCAATCCGGGTGAGTCGATGATCAGGCGCGGCCTGTTGCACGATCGTTGGCCCGCCACCTTTCCTGAGGGCGAGGGCAGTGACTTGGCGGGCGTCGTCGTCGAACTGGGTGACGGCGTCGGGACCTTCGCCGTCGGTGACGAGGTGCTCGGCTTCTCGCTGAGGCGCTCCAGCCACGCCGAGTTCACGGCGGTCCCGACGGAGCAGCTGGCGCCCAAACCCGCGGGCGTGTCGTGGGAGGTCGCAGGCGGGCTGTACACCGCAGGCGCCGCCGCGTACGGTGCGGTGCGATCGGTGACGCTGACGGCGGGAGACGTCGTCGCGGTGTCCGGCGCCTCCGGTGGCGTGGGTACCATCGCCGTCCAGCTCGCAAAGCGGTCCGGGGCAACGGTTCTCGGCATCGCAGGCCCCTCCAACGACGACTGGCTGTCCGCCAACGGCGTGATCCCCGTCAACTACGGCGACGACCTTGCCGCCCGCCTTCGTGCCGCGTCACCGAGTGGTCGCATCGATGCCTTCCTCGACCTGTTCGGCGGGGGCTACGTGCAACTCGCGGTGGAGGAACTGGGTGTCGCGCCGGAACGCGTCGACACGATCATCGACTTCGCGGCCGTCGAGACCTTCGGCGTCAAGGCCGAAGGTACTGCCGCGGCGTCGAGCATCGCGGTCGTCGCCGAACTCGCGGACTTGGTGGCATCTGGAGACCTGGACGTCCCGATCGCCAAGGTGTTCCCCCTCGACCGCGTGCGGGACGCCTATCGCGAGCTGGAGCAGCGACACACCAGGGGCAAGGTGATCCTCAGCCCCGCCTGACGGCGACCAAGTCCAGGTACCCCCCGAATGGCAAGCGCCGCAACGGAAAAGGAGCCTGCCGTCCGGGGGGTGACGGCAGGCTCCCTGGCCCATTTTCCTTGCGGGTCGTGCTACGAGCTCCGGGTCAGGCGACTGCCTGGGCTCCCAGCGTCCGCTGGACGTCGGGGATCATCTGCTGCAACTGCTGACCCCAGTAGCCCCAACTGTGGGTACCGGTGGCCGGGAAGTTGAACACACCGTTGGTGCCGCCTGCCGCGATGTAGTTGTCGCGGAAGGTCTGGTTGGTGCGCAACGTGAAACCCTCAAGGAACTGCGCGGACATCAGGTTGCCACCCGAGGCGCCCGTGTCGAGATCCGACGGGGTGCCGGTGCCGCAGTAGATCCAGATGCGGGTGTTGTTGGCGACCAGCTGGTTGATGTTGACCGTCGGGTCGTTGCGCTTCCACGCCGGGTCGCTCGACGGGCCCCACATGCTCTCGGCGTTGTAGCCACCGGCGTCGTTCATCGCCAGGCCGATGAGCATCGGCCACCAGCCCTCGGACGGGTTCAGGAAGCCGGACAGCGAGGCCGCGTAGATGAACTTCTGCGGGTAGTAGATCGAGTAGGTCAGCGCCGAGCCGCCCGCCATGGAGAGGCCGACGACGGCGTTGCCGTTCGGCGAGACACCGTAATTGGTCTCGAGGAAGGCGGGGAGTTCCTGAGTCAGGAAGGTCTCCCACTTGTAGGTGTAGTCCTGTCCGTTGCCCTGCGAGGGCTGGTACCAGTCGGTGTAGAAGCTCGACTGTCCACCGACTGGCATCACCGTCGACAGGCCGGAGCCGTAGGTCCACTCGAACGCCGGGGTGTTGATGTCCCAGCCGTTGTAGTCGTCCTGGGCCCGCAGACCGTCGAGGAGATAGACGGCATGGGGGCCGCCGCCCTGGAACTGCACCCGGATGTTGCGGTTCATCGATGGGGAGAACACGTCGAGGTACTCGACGGGCAGCCCCTCTCGGGAAAACGCTCCAGCAGTCGCCGAACCCCCGACGAAGCCGATCAACCCGGGCAGGGTGAGCGCTGCCATGGCGCTGACCGCCAGCCTGCGCAACCACGCACCACGAATCTTTCTGACGAACTTCATAACGGCAACCGACCGCCTTTCGTTTTGCATCTCTATGCCTTCAAGCAATCGCCATTGCTTTGCGAGCGTTAGTGAATCACGTCGATGTGGTTCGTTTCGGCTGTCAGCGCCGGGCAGCGACGTCGCGGTTGGCTAACGATTCCGACTCGGCGCAGAGACCTTGCCGCCGCCGAACCAGACTTTCAGGGGTGTGACCTGTGTGAATGGAGTGATTGAAGTGACCCCGAGCACGGCTCGACGCCGGCGGACCGGAAACCCCGCCAAACCGTCGACCGTAGCCTCCCAGCCGCGCCCTAACCCCTAGCGGAGCCGCGCTGACCTGCGTGAATTGACCGACCGGGGGGCACAGGCCACGGAGTGCTCTCATCGAGGTCACGATGCGGACTCGACGCGCCGGATGGCCTACTCGGCGATGGATCGTCGATTCCGCGACGCCACGACTGCGGCCGGTACCTCCGATTTCAGCAAATCAGGCACAGGGTGCCGAGGGTGCTTCGGCGGGTGGTGTCATGCGGACGCGTTGCCGACCTACACACGTTGCCGACCTACACACGTTGCCGACCTACTCACGTTGCCGACCCACTCAGGATGCCGACTAGTCGCGCGCGCTGGCCAGCGCCCGGGTCACGTCCTCTTGCCGCTCTTCGATGGTGCGACCGATCTCCTGCAGCAGCAACGGCTTTCGCAGGACCAGATCCTCGATGTCCGCGCGCTCGATCTGCACGACCGTGACCTCGTCGAGTGCGTAGGCACCGCCGGTGACGGGCTCGCGGGTCAGCGTCGTCGAGCCAAGGAAGTCGCCCGCCTCGAGCGTGCGCACCGGGATCATGGCGCCGTCCTCACCGACGGCGATCAGCCGGACCCGGCCGTTGACGATGAAGGTCATGCGCTTGGGCACCTGGCCGGGGATCTGAATCGCCTCGTCGACGCCGTAGCGGGCGAGCCGGATTCGAGGCATGAGGGCCTGCTGATCGGTGTCGGTCAAGCGGAGGGTCGGCCCGACGATGCGCATCGAACGCTCCAGTCGCTCCTCGGTAGCGAAGTCGTCGTCCACGTCGTCGAGGCGTAGCCCCGCGCGGCGGGCGGCATACCAGATCCAGCGCAGGAACACGGCCCGCGCGGCGGCGTCGTCGGCGGGCGAACGCAGCGGAATCGACGTCTCGAACTGGCCCGAGCCCACGGTGACCGTCGACGGCAACGCCTCGGTCCTGAGGCGGGGAAGCGCGGCGGCCACCCGCGTCAGCAGCGCGCAGACGTCGTCGGGGGGATCGTTGGGGTTGAACGCGGTGGTCACCGTGATCGCGTGCTCACCAGGTGGCCTGCTCAGGTTGGTGAACGATTCGGCGGCCAGCACCGAGTTCGGGATGATCTGAAGTCCGCTGCCGGTGTCGATGTGGGTTGCACGCCAATTGACCTCGACGACCCGTCCGCGGGCCGACGTGACGTTGACCCAGTCGCCCAGCCGAAACGGCTGCTCGAACAGCAACAGCAGCCCGGAGATGATCTGGCCCACCGAGTTCTGCAGGATGAGACCCAGCACGATCGACGAGACGCCCAGCGCCGTGAACAACCCGCCGACCTTCGCGTCCCAGATGTAGGAGAAGATCAGCGCGAGACCGACTGCGATCACGACGAACCGTGCCACGTCGAGGAAGATCGACGGAAGACGCTTGCGCCACGACCCCTCGGGGGCGCCCTGGAACAGCGTCGCGTTCAGTCCCGAGAGCACCAGGACCAGCAGCACGAACCCAAACACGGTGGCGACGATCCGTACCGGCGTGGCCTCGGCGGATACCTCGTTGGCCTTCGTCAGCAGCAGGAGCAGCGCGCCGAGGGGCAGGATGTAGTTGCGCAGCACGCCGACTGGCCGCACGAAGACGCTGTGGCGCCGAGCCAACGCCGAGCGAAGTTCGGTGAGGACCACCAGGCTCACCGGCAATCCGATCGCGACGCCGAGCGCCCAGAAGAACCACGGCGAGTCCAGAACGCTTCTCACGGCTGCCGTTCCTCGAGCCGCCACACCGGTTCTTCGGCACCGTCGACCGTGATGTCTCCTGCCGCGGTGAAGTGTCTGGTGTCGCGCATGGCGTCGTAGACGCGGGACGTCACGTACACGCCGGGCTGCGAGGAACCGCTCTGCACTTGATAGGCGAGATTCACTGCGGATCCCCACATGTCGTACGCCAGACTCGACCGGCCGACCAGACCGCTGCTGACGGTGCCGGTGTCGATGCCCGCCCGCAGCCGCAACTGGCTGCCCGCCTGACCGTTGTAACGGTCGACGATGCGGTGCATCTCGATCGCGAAGTCGACCGTGCGCCGCACGTTGTCGATTCGGGGGACGTTGAGGCCACAGCTGGCCAGATAGCCGTTGCGCAGGGTGCGCACCCGGTCGACGCCCAGATTCTCTGCCGCCGCGTCGAACTGACGCACCAGTTTGTTCACGATCGCCAAGGACTCGTCAGACGAGAGGTCCGCAGACAGCTCGTCGAGGCCGACGATGTCGGCGAAGATCACCGTCACGTCCTGGTGGTCCTGAGCGATGGTCTCCTCGCCGTCGCGATAGCGCTGCACGACGGTTTCTGGCATCAATGACAACAGCAGGCGGTCGTTCTCGCGGCGCTGCTCGTTGAGAAGGTCCTCCTTGACGGCGAGGTTTCGGCTCATGTCGTTGAATGCCACTGTCAGATCGCCGAATTCGTCCCGTGAGGTCACCGGCAGCGTGATGCCGTAGTCTCCCGAGCTGATCTGGAGCGCGCCGGTCTCCAGCCGGCGGATGGGTCGGACGAACAACCGTGCCAACAACATCGCGGCGATGCACACGACGAAGATGATCGCGGCGGTCGACAGCACCAGCGTCCTGGTGAACGCGGACACGGGGGCGAATGCCTCCGCCGTGTCGATCTTCGCGACCACCGCCCACCGAAGCCCAGGGATGTCCGCAGGCGCATAGGCCTGCAGCGTCTCGTGTCCCAGGTAGTCGTCGGCGACCAAGGTGCCCTTCTGGCCCTGTTGGGCCAACTTCGTCGCCTCCGTCGCGACGGGCTGCACCAGGGTGGTGCCGTGCTGTCGGATCGCATCCTCGGCGACGTCGGGCGGCGTGCCCCCTTCCACGGCGTCACGCTTGTAGGCTTCGGGGTCCTCGATGAAGAGCCGCGAGTCCGACCGCATCAGATCGTCGGGACCGACGATGAAGGTCTCACCCGTTTCTCCCATCCCCGATTCCTGCCACCGCCGGTCCATCGTCATGAGCCGATTGATCTTGGAGATCGGGAATTGCAGGGCGAGTACACCATCGACGCGGCCCTGCGGGCCGACCGGCGAGACGAACCATGCGGTCGGCTCGTCGGCAGGCTCGTAGGCACCGAAGTCGGTCAGCCCGACGTAGTCGATCGCGTTGGAGTCCAGCGCCTTTTGGTAGGCGTCGGTGAGATGGCTTCCCTTGTACGGTCCGGTGAGGATGTTCGTGCCGAGGTCGGCGCCCTTGTAGGCGGAGTAGACGACGTTCCCTCGGGTGTCGAGGAGCAGGGCGTCCTCGAACTCGAAGCGCGTGACGATCTCTCGGAAGAAGTCGTTGTACTGCGCATTGGCCGCCGACCACGCACTGCCGTCCCTGGCGTCGTCGAACGCGATCGCCGCATCCCAATCCGCGGAAGGCTGGGAGTAGTCGCCGAAGGGCACCGTGTAGTTGGCCTGCAGATACCGCTCCGCCGCCGAAGTCGGGAGCAGGGCGGCGATGTCGACGTTCTCGCCCGTCTGTTCGCCTTCATCCTTCGCGAACCGGTTGGCGTAGTAGTCGACGAGCGACTGTTGTTGGGCCGGGCTGATCGTCGACGTCGTCAACTCGTCGAACCCCGAGGTGAATGCGGCGATCGCCTGGGTTGCCGTCGAGCCGCGCGAGTAGACCACCAACGAGTTCATCAGATCAGCGACCTGGGCCTGCAGCTGCCTGCTCTGGGATTGCCGGATTTCGGTGAGTCGGTCGAACACCGAGGTCCGCAGAGAATTGCGGCCGGACTGATAGCCGATGAACCCGACCACCGCCGCCGAGAGGATGCTCGTCAGCAGGAGCATGACGAGCAGCTTGGACTGAATGCTCACCCGCGACAGCACCTGTCGCCTGCGTCTCGGCGCGGGCTGGGGCACGGAGCCCGCATCGGCCGTGAGCTCGCTGTCCGTGGTTGTCGTCATCGGTTGCAAAGACTAACCCGCGAACCGCGCGTTACGGCCTCAGACGGGTGAATGGCCAACGGCCGTCGACAAGTCGGGGGCAGGTCGGGCACCGTGGAGTCATGGCCGACCCGTTCCACCTTCAGCGATTCGTCGACGCCCAGAACCGGGGCGGAACCTACGAGGCCGCGGCGGCGGAATTGCGGGCCGGACGCAAGCGGTCGCACTGGATGTGGTTCGTCTTCCCACAGCTGCGCGGACTGGGCCGGACCGCGATGGCGCACCAGTACGGCATCGGTTCGCGCGAGGAGGCCATCGCCTACCTGGCGCACGACGTGCTGGGACCGCGTCTGCACCAGTGCGCGCAGCTCGTCACGCAGTCAGGTGCCGCCACCGCGGAGACGCTGCTCGGCGGCGTCGATGCGCTCAAGCTGCGGTCGTCGATGACGTTGTTCGCCGAAGTCGCCGACGGGGCGAGCGAAGCGAAGGGGGGCCGTCTCGACGGCCGCGACTTCGTCGCCGTGCTCGATGCGTACTACGCGGGCGAGCGGGACCCGCTGACCTTGCAATTGCTCGGGCCGTCCTGACCGGTTACGAGAGGGTCAGGACCGCCCAGCCGTGGGGCTCGACGTCGAGGCGTTCGATTTCGTCCTCGGCGGGCACCCCGGAACCGGCCACGACACGACCGCCGCCGATACCCAGCTCCGACAACGACATTCGCAGCGGCTCGTCGTCGACGTTGAGCGCCACCACCAAGGCGCCTTCGTCGGAACCGGTGCGGTAGACGTACTGACTGTTGGCCAGGTGCAGCGGCGTCGTGGTGGCCGCGTGCAGCCACGGATGGCGGCGCCGGACCCCGATCAGGTGCTGATGCAGTCGAAACGCGTCATGGCCGAGGTGTTCGGATTCCTCGGGGCGCGAGGGGAATTCCGGCCGGACTGCGTCGTCGCCGCCGAAACGCTCCTCCTTGACGCCGCGATATGCCCACTCGTCGCCCGCGTACACGCTCGGGACGCCCCCGATGGTCAGCATGACCACTAGCGCGTGCGCGGCGTGTCGGGGATCGTCCACCTGGCTGGCGATGCGGGTCACGTCGTGGTTGCCGACGAAGGTCATCGGCACGAATGCCTTCAGGAATTCGTCGTGCCTACCCAGAGCATGGTTGAGCTCGTGGAAGTTGGCGTCGTTCAGGCTGCTCCAGATGGCCTTCCACAATTCGTATTGCGTCACCGAGTCGAACGTCGACTCGGCCACGATGGCGGCGTAGTCGCCGTGGATGACCTCGCCGACGAACCACGCGTCGGGGAACTCGTCGCGCACCCGGGGCAGCACCTGGGCCCAGAACTGGTCGGGGACCGCGTAGGCGGCGTCGAGACGCCAGCCGTCGGCCCCGCGGCGCAGCCAGTGCAACATGACCTCGACGACGTAGTCGACGACCGCGGGGTTGCGGTGATTCAGGGTGATCAGGCCGTCGTGACCCTCAAAGGTGGCGAAACCGTTGCGCCCCTTGCGGAACCATGAGTCGTCGCCTCCGGCGGTGGCCTCCTGATACCTCGCGAAGTCGGTGCCGACGTGGTTGAACACCCCGTCGAGCAAGATCCGCAGCCCACGCTGCCGTGCCTCGGCGACGAGGTGGTCGAAGTCGGCGTCCGTACCGAGTCGGGGGTCGATGCGCAGATGATCGGTGGTGTCGTATCCGTGTGTGCGGGAAGCGAAGATGGGCCCCAGCGCGATACCCGACGCACCGAGTTCCAGCGCATGATCGAACCACGACGGGATGCGTTGCAGTCGGTGCTCGTCGGCTGTCGGAGGGTCGTCGGAGGGATGTGCGCCGACGAAGCCAAGGGGGTAGATCTGCCACCAGATCACGTGCTCGACCCACGCCGGTTCAGCCATTGCGAAACGCCGCCTCGTACATCGACTGCATCTCGTCGGCGAGCTCGGGAGCGGGGCCGTCGGTGTGCACGCCCGGCGCGACCGTCGGAATCGGCAGCGGGGCAACGGGGGAGGGCCCAACCCCCCACGCCTGCAGCCAGCTGCCCAACTGAGCCGTCGACGTGGCGTACACGATGCGCCCCAATCCGACCCAGGCATGGGCCGCCGAGCACATGGGGCAGTGCTCGCCCGAGGTGTACACCGTCGCGGTGGCGCGGTCTTCCTCGGCGAGGTTCGCCGCCGCCCAGCGGGCGATCTCGAATTCGGGGTGTCTCGTCGCGTCGCCACCGAAGGGGCCGCCCTTGGTGCGGTTGCGGTCCTCGAACCGGACGACGCCTGCGGCGTCGACCAGAATCGAACCGAACGGCTGGTCGCCCGCGGTGAGTGCCTCCCTGGCCAGCTCCACGCAGCGGCGCAGATGCCTCAAATCCTCATCGCTGATCGTCACAGCCGGAGTGTACGCAGGCGGCTTGGCGCGCCGACCGCGTGTCAGCGGATGGCACGCCAGGCCCAGCAGCAGGGCGCACAGATGGCCCAGCGACGTGAAGTTGGTCCGCAGCAACGGTGCGCTGCCGCCCGCTGGGTCCCGCAGGCCTCAGTGGCAGCAGTCGTCCCCGCTGGTATCCAGCCTGCACGCGCACGACGCCAGGATCGGCACGTCGGCCCGCGCCACGGCGAGCTCAAGCTGGTGACCGATGATGACCGCTTCGTCGTCGCGGCCCAACCGCCTCAGGCATTCGTGGTAACCGTGCAGGCTCCACACGTTTCCGGGGTGCTGGCACGGCCTGCTCAACGTCGGATCGAGGCCGAGGTCGGCGGCATAGACGGCGGCGGCGTCCTCGACGCGACCCTGCTCGAGCAGCAACGCGCCCAAGGCATGCCGGGTCGGCTGCATCCAGCCCCACGGCTCGTCGTAGGGCAGGGCGTCGTCGAGGGCGACAGCCGCCCGGAGCCGGGCGAAGGCATCGTCGAATCGCCCTTCGCGATAATCGATTTCGCCGTCGAGCATCGCCGCAGCGACCGCGAGGATGTCGCGGCTGGTGTTGTTGAACAGGTAGCGAGTCTCGGGGATCCGGTCATAGGCGGCCGAGAAGGCCTCCCGTTCGGCGCGCGCCTGATCCAGGTGGCCCTTGGCGGCATGGGCAACACCCCTGCCGTAGTGGATGGTGGCCGTCGTCGTGCTGTACAGCTCGGCGTCGTCGGGCACCGACAGCGCGATCAGGTCGTCCCACCGGCCGAACCGAATCAAGACGTGAACCTTCAAGGGCGCGAACGCCTCCAACCAGTCGGCCATCGGGGGCGATTCGATCGCCAGCAGTTCGGGGGTCAGCTGTGCCGCCAACTCCTCGGCGGCCTGCATCGCGTCGCCGTACCGGCCCTCGAACATCGCCGAGTAGACGACGAAGTGGAGGTCGTGCGCCCGGTAGAGCGAGTAGAAGTTCAGCGGACCGGCCCGTTCGACGAACTTGCGATCCGCCTGCACCGCAGCCACGTTCGCGACGATCGAACTGCGGTAATCGCCGCACAGCACGTCGATGTGACTCGGCATGTGCTGGAGGTGCCCGGCATCGGGAACCAACCCCCTCAGCAGATCCGCGGCGGGCAGGGCTTGCTCTGGATGAGCCGACATCTCCATCGCGTGCAGGTAGAGATGCAAGACGCCGGGATGCCGGCGACCCACCTCGGTGGCCAGCGCCTCGTCGAGGATTCGCTTCGCCTCGAGCACGCGCGAACCGGGCGCGGGCTCGCCCGTCGCGGTGTCCCACAGCGCCCATGCGGTGACGTTGACCAGGGCATCGGCGGTCAACGCCTGCACGTCGACGTCCAAGGGATGCGCCGCGCCCAGCGCCGCCATCGCGTCGGCGTAGGCCTGGTGCCCGGCCGTCAACGCCTCGGAGTCCTGCGGATCGTCGGTCGGGAAGCGGGCGGCCAGCGCGTCGATCAAGCCCCGCTCGACGGTCGACGCCCGCCCCGTGGCGGCCAGGCCGAGTTCCATCCTCGCCCTGGCCAGCGATGCGGCGAGGTCGACGGGGTCGAACGCCTCCCAGGCCTTGTTGTAGTTCGGGCCGATGGCGTACGCGACGCCCCACCGGGCGATGGCGAGCGCGGGGTCCAGCGCCAGCGCACGCTCGAAGCACCGAATGGCCTCTTCGTGGTTGAACGCGTAGGCCCACACCATGCCGCGGTCGAACCAGACCTGCGCCTGATCCGACGGGCTGTCAATCGACCGGTGATAGGACCCGAGGTCGTAGTACGGCTCGGTCTCGCTCGGTGCCTCGTTCGGCCCCGTGGACGCGGTACTGGTCATGACTGGCACGATAATTCGTCCAAGCCTTGGGAGCGAGCACTGCGATCACCGCGAGCGCGAGTCCCGTCGCGCCCCAAATGGCCAGAGTGACAATCGGTGTCACGGCGCCGTTGCCGCCGAAGTACTCGATGCCGCGCAGCAGCGCCACGCCCGAGCCCTGCGGGACGATCGCGTTGAACGTCGTATAGAAGCCGGTCAGGAGGGGCAGGCCGACGGGGCCTGCCGCTGCCGCGTTGCCGACGATGATCAGGAACAGCGTCAGCAGTCCCGAGGCGACCATGCCGAAGGCGGCCGCGACGCCGGTCACGGCGCCTGCGACGGCCATGGCGTAGAGCCACAGCGCCCCGAAGACCTGCCAGGCGTGGCCCGTCAACGCGCCAAGCACGGCGTCGGCGTAGATCGTCACGCCGCCAGCCAGCAGCGCGGCGTAGGCCGCCAGGCTGAGGGTGCGTAGCGCCAGCGTCGAGAGCCTGCGGACGCTGCCCATCATGAAGCCGAACACCGAGGCGCCCAGCGTCGCGCCGATCGACAGGAAGATGACGGCGTAGAACTCGACGGTGCCCTGGGGGTCGCCGGGCGAGGTCGGGGCGACGTCTTCGACGCTGGCCGTCAGGCCCGCCTTCGCGGCGACGGCGCGTCCGACGGTCTCCGAGGCGGCGGCGACGCTGTGCCCGCCGCCGCCCGCGACGTAGATCTTCAGCTGACCGGGCTGCCCGACGACGAAGGCCGCATCGGTCTTGCGCTCGTAGACCTGGGCGCGGGCGGCATCGGCATCGGCGACCTGGGTCACCGACAGGGTGTCCTGGGCCCGCATGCCGTCGACGAGCTGCTGCGGTCCCGCGACCGCGACGTTCAGGTGGTGCAGCGTCGGCTTGGCGAACGCACCCGAGTAGCTGGCGATCATGGCGACGACGAAGACCGTGAGGGCCGCCATCGCCAGGACCATCTTGCGGACGTCGGATCGCGAGACCCGCCGGTTGGCAATCGCAAGTTTCGGGTGGGCCAGTTTCGGGCCGTGGTGCTCGTGCGGAGCTTCGTGCTTACCCATCGTGGGTGTCCCTTCCTAACGGGGTTGGTGAGTGGCGGCGGTGAGGCCAAGGAGCGCATCGACGGTGTCGAGCGCGGCGGTCACCCGGCGGTGGAGGTCGGCGGCGGGATCGTCCTGGGAGGTGTCTTCCATCCAGGACCGGAGGACCTCCTGAAATCCACCGACGAGGAATCGGCTGACGGATTCGGGGGCGACGTCCGCGATCGGGCCGACGACCCGCATGCCCTGGGCGGCGATCTCCTCACAGGCAGGCAGGAGTTCGTCCCGGAACGCGGCGACGACGCGTTGGGTGACCGCGCTCGGGACGACGTTGCGGTACATCTCGCGATGCTCGGCGGCGAAGTCGAAGAGTGCGGTGATGCGCGTGCGGGCGTCGCCGTCGATGGCGGCCGCGGCCGCGGCGAAGGCCACCGCGAACGCCGTCGCGATCGCGTCGTCGCGGTCGGTGAAGTGGCGGTAGAAGACCTGGCGGCTGACGCCTGCCCGCGTGACGAGGTCCCCGACCGTGATCTCGTCGACGGGCCGTTCGTGCGCCAGCGCGAAGGCGGCCCCGCGCAGCAGTGCGCGGACCCGCTCGGCGCGGGGGTCGACGCTGTGCGTCCGTGCTGGCATGCCAAGAGTCTATGCCGCTTCGTGGACACATGACTACGAAATGTTAGGTTAACTAAGACACGTGCCCGCGGCGATGTGACGAGCGCCTCGCGGGCGTACTAGCGTGATCGCCATGATTCGCTGCGTCCGCCTATGGACGGGTCAAGAAGGCGGTTCGCACGTCGAGATCGGGCGGCTCGACATGCGATCCGGACGCAACGACGACCTGGTGTCGCCCGCGATGGCGTCGACCAGGGTGACGGTCGAGGAGACGGCGGGCGGCGGCACGCTGGCCTGGCATACCGCCCCCGTGCGTCAACTCGTCGTCACCCTCGCGGGAACGCTGCTGTTCTCCACCCGCGACGGCGAGGAGTTCACGCTGAATCCCGGCGACGTGCTGCTGGCCGAGGACACCGTCGGCTCCGGCCACCAGTGGCGGCTCGAAGGGGCCGATCCGTGGCGGCGGATGTACGTGGTGCTGGCCGACGCCACCGAGGTCCCGTTCGTCCGCGACTGAGCACCGGGGTCGCCCAGCCACGGCCCGCTGACGTGCTAGTGGCCTGCGACGACGTCGCTTTCGTCGATCTCGACCGGATCCTTCGCCCCGGGCAGGAACCAGTACAGCAGGCAAACCAGCCCGAAGAACAGATAGCCAAGTGCGACGGCGGGACTCGCCGCCCAGGCCACTTCGGGGGCGTGAATCAGCCCGATGAACGACAGCACCGCACCCACGGCCGACGCAATCGCGGCGTAGAGGAACTTCTTCTCCAGGATGTAGGTGACCATCGTGCCGAGGATGAGTCCGACCAGAACGGCACCCTCGCCGAGCGTCTTGAGGCCCTCGTACACGACGCCCGCCCCGTTGAGCGCGTCCATGCCCACCTCGGTGGCCGACGTCCCAGCGGCGTTGAGCGCGTTGTCGATCAACCCGTGCGCCCACTGCGCGAGGTTGGGCAGGATGGCGGCCACCACGGCGACGGCGTGCAGCCGCGGCACCGCCTGGAACGCCTGCGCGCCGATGAGCAACCCGATGTACAGCAGGATCGGCACGATCGCGGGGACGGGTAGCAGCGCGTCCAGGACACCGAACAGTCCGAGGAAGCACAGGATTCCGATGACGACGCCGCTGGCCAGCGAGTACCCGGCCCGGCCGCCGGCGTCCTTCCAGCCCGGGTGCCCGATGTAGACGGCGGGCGGGAACGGCGAACCGAAGGCCGAGCCGACGACGGCGCCCGCACCATCGGCGAGCAGCACGCTGCGCAGGTTGTAGTTGTCGCCGGCGGCCGCGGCACTCTCGACGTTGCTCATCGCCTCGGTGAAGTTGTAGACGCCCAACGGGATTGCGGTGCCGAGCAGCGGAGCCAGGTCGGACAACCCGTTGAACAACAGGTCGAGGCGCAGATCCGGAATGCCGACCGCGATGTCGGACACGGCCTGGCCGACGTCGGGGGCCGACATGTAGCCGCCGATCCAGCCGATCGCAGTGCCGACCAACAGCGCGGCCAGACCCACCGGGATGCCGAACGGCAGTTTCACGTCGGTGAAGAAGCCGATCAGGATGATCGCCAGGACGGGCAGTCCGATCCAGGCGACCTCCCACATCTGCGCGGCGGGACGCATGGAGATGAAGGTGATCGAGATGCCCGCAAGCGTGCCGAGCATCGCGGCGCGCGGGGTCAGCTTGCGAATGTACGGGCCGACGAACGCGCCGATCATCACGATGATGCCGATCATGAACGCCCACGCCAGACCGGCCTGCCACGCCTGAATCGGATCCTTCGTGTTCAGGTAGACGGGCAGCATGACGACGAACACCACGATGAACATGTGCGGAACGCTCGGTCCGTACGGCAATGCCGTGACGTCCGTGCGGCTTTCCCGACGGGCCAGCCGTCGGGCGAGGAACGTGTAGTACAGGTTGCCGAGGATCAGCGCGACGCCGAGAGCGGGCAGGACGGTGCCGAGCACGTCGCCGGCGGGCACGGCGACGACGCCGATCATCAAACCGGTCAGCGTCAGGACGTTGACCAGGATGTTGAAGCCCAACCCGAAGAAGGCGTTGGTGTCGCCACGGGTCCACCACGGAATCGACGGGGCCGTCTTCTTGGTTCGCTGATCGTCGGAGGATGGGTCGTTGGGGGTTTCGGTGACTTCGGTGCTCATGGTCGTGGTCCTCTCAGGCGGCGGTGGTGGCGAGTTGCTGCATTGCGGGGATGACTGCGGCGCTGTCGGCAACCCAGCCGAAGATGCCGCCCTGGGCCTTGATCATCTCGAGGCCGACTCGTTGGAACTCCGGGAAATACGAACCGACGCAGTCGGATACGACGAGGCACTCGTAGCCCCGGTCGTTGGCCTCCCTGGTCGTGGTGTGCACGCAGACCTCGGTGGTGACGCCGGTGACGAGCAGTTGAGTGATGCCCCCCGCGGTGAGGACGTCCTGCAACTCGGTGGCGTAGAAGGCGCCCTTGCCCGGCTTGTCGATGACCACCTCGCCGTCGACGGGTGCGAGCTCGTCGACGATGTCGTGGCCGTACTCGCCGCGGATCAAGATCCGTCCGTACTTGCCTGGGTCACCGATGCGCTTGCTCGGCGCTCCGCGATTCAGCTTGGCGGGTGGGCAGTCGGACAGATCGGCCCGATGGCCCTCGCGGGTGTGGATCACCATGATGCCCGCGTCCCTGGCAGCGGAGATCAGGGCGGCCAGCGGGGGCACCACCTTCAGTAGCTGGTCCACGTCGTTGCCGAGGCTCTCACCGAAGCCGCCAGGCAGGATGAAGTCCCGCTGCATGTCGATGACGATCAGGGCGGTCTTGTCGGCCGCTAGTGGGAACGGCGTCGGCTCGGCGGGGACGTCGACGAACTCGGTCATGTCTGCTCCTTGGTGGGGGATGGGGCGGTGGATGCGGTCGCGAACGTGGGGGACCAGGTGGTGCGCGGTTCGTCGAGAATCTGCGACGCCAGCTGCAGCACGGTGTCGTCACTGAGGGCGGCCCCGAGAAGCATTGCGCTGTAGGGTCTTCCGTCGGCGGTGACGCCAAGGGGGATGGCGATGCCGAGCAGGTCGAGCAGATTGCCGAAGTGGGTGTAGTGGCCGAGCATCGTGTTGCAGTCGATCGGCCTGGCCAGTACCTCGTCGACGGTGAAGGTGGTGCCGATGGTGGGCAGCACGATCACGTCGACTCCACTCCAGACCCGGCCGACCTCGGCCTTGAGCTCCTGGAGTCGCTGCAGTGCCGCGAACGCGTCGACGGCGGTGTACCTCTCCCCGCCGCGGAAGATCTCGCGGACGACGGGATGGATGGAGTCGGGGTGTTCGGCGAGGAAGTCACCGAACTCGACCAGCCGCTCGGCGACCCACGGGCCTTGGTACAGAAGGGCTCCCGCGGCGAGGAACGGCTCGAGGGAGACGTCGACGATCGTGGCGTGGCGGGCGAGGTGCTCGCGGAACCCGACGTGCGCGGTCTTCATCGCGTCGTCGCCGAAGAACTCCAGCTCGGCCACCGGCGGCAGCCCGACCCGGATGGTGCCTCCGGCATGGCGCGGGCCGCGATCGCGGGACCACGGGTCGGCGTCGTCGCGTCCGATCATCACGTCGATGACGCGGTCGACGTCGTCGACGGATCCCGCCATCACGCTGAGGCAATCCAGCGACTTGCACGCGGGTACCAGTCCGACGGTGCTGATCAGCCCGCGTGACGGCTTGAACCCGACGACGCCGTTGAGCGCCGCGGGCACCCGGCCGGAACCTGCCGTGTCGGTGGCGACGGCGAAGGGGACCTGGCCGAGGGCAACGGCAAGCGCGGAGCCAGAACTGGAGCCGCCCGAGATCATCTCGCCGCCGTACACGCTGCGCGGCACGGTGTACGGCGTGCGCGTGCCGTTGAGTCCGGTGGCGAACTGGTCGAGGTTGGTCTTGCCGACGTAGAGCGCGCCAGCGTCGAGTAGCCGCTGCACGGCAGGGGCGGTGGTCGATGCGACGTAGGCGTAGTCGGGGCAGGACAGCGTGGTGGGCACGCCCTGGACGTCGATGCTGTCCTTCACCCCGAACGGCACGCCGTAGAGCGGCAGTGTCCTGCCGCCGGGCCTGCTCTCGATTTCGGCGGCGGCGGCGAGCAGTTCGTCCCTCGGCACCGTCGAGAGCCAGGTCCCGTCGTCCCCCCGCGCGGCGATCGCGTCCGCGACGCGGGTGGCGGTCTTGGTGGGTGAACCGGTGCCACCGGCGTGGGAGTCGAGGATCTCCGCTACCGACGGTCCGATCGACGGGCCGTGAACTTCGTATGCCATAGATGTCGATTGTCGACAGAATGATGGCGATCTCGGTACGGCTGTGTGTCGATTGTGTTAGCGATGCGGCTCAAGGCCGAGATATTGCAGATGCCCGTGATCCCAGAGCGCCACGACCACGGCCCCCGGGTCATTGGTCTCCAAGGCCTCCAGGATCGCCTGATGACGTTTCAGCCCGTCGTCGGCATGGTGTTGACGGGCCTCTTCGCGCAGGTTCGTCGCCATCGGCAGCTGCAACTTGAGCAGAATCGGCGCCAGGGTGAAGTTCAACTGCCGGTTGTCGGCGAGTTCGACGACCGAGGCATGGAACCGGCGGTGCGCGTCGTCGCGAGCGAGGTCATCGGCGGCGATGCCCATGAGGTCCAGCGCCTCGCGCACGGGTGCCAGGGCCGTGTCCGGGTCGGGCAGGGGCAGAGCGCTCTCGATGGCGTGCCGCTCCAGGACGTGACGCAGCGCGAACAGCTGCAGGATGTCGGTGGGGGACCACTCGGTGACGCGGGACCCGCGGCGCGGGAGATGCTCGACGAGACCCTGCTGCGCGAGCTCTCGCAACGCCTCGCGCACCGGCGCGCGGCTGACGCCGAAGTCAGCGCACAGCTGCTCCTCGATGATCTTCTCGCCGGGCTTGAGCCCACCGCTCAGAATGGCGTCGCGAATGCGGCGCGCGGCCAGTTCGACCAGGCTCGTCGGTAGCTCGTATCCGTCGGATGCCATTGCTCGCCCGGATGCCATTGCTCGCCGCCTCCCTGGGTCCGTCCCCGTGCACCATGCCCGATTGTCGACAATCGTAGGAACCTTTCGGCCGATGCGCTTGGCCGTGGTCGGGTGGCGACCCTACCGACCCCCTTCGAGCAGGCCCGACGGCTGGAGGAACTGGCTGTGCTCAGGCGTGTCCCGGCACGCCGCGGCACCTCATCGCGGCGCCCGGGCATCGCGCCGGGATGGGGCCGATGCGCTGGACGGCCTCCCGTCGGCAGCGGAACCGGTCAGGTCGTCGGCACCAGCCAGCGAGTGAGCCACGCGCGCAACCGGTCCGCGTCGTTCGCGTGGCCTGCGGCGGCAAGGTAGCCGTCGGGCCTGACCAACAGCCACGCCGAACCCGACAACAGCTCATTGGGCGACACGACGCCACGGATCTGAATGACGTCGGCCCATGGGCCGGCCGCCTCGACGACCCGTTTCGCCCCACCGAGGATGGAGCCGGACACCAGCAGGGTCAACGTCGAGGTGTCGAGGAGGTCGTAGAGTCGGCCGTTCCCGTCGCCGGCCAGCGTGAGGTCGGGCACCCGGTCCCCGGCCCGCAGCTCGCCGATCCGGCCGCCGCCCTTGGCGATTGGGCACCCGCGGTACGTCGCGGCGATCTGCCCCAGCCGCGGCGCCGCCTTGCCCTGCACCTTGGCGCGGGACAGGGCGATCGGCGCCACCCTGGTGAGCGCTGCGTGCACCAGCGGACTGGTGGAGTTGAACACCTTGGTGGCGCGTTCGGTCATGCCCACCAACTGGCGGATGACGGGCAGTCGGTCGGACTCGTAGGTGTCGAGGAGTTCGGGCTTGGCGGTGCCGTCGAGCACCATCGCGAGCTTCCATGACAGGTTCACCATGTCCTGAATGCCCGCGTTCATGCCTTGCCCTCCCGCGGGGCTGTGCACGTGCGCGGTGTCTCCGCCGAAGAACACCCGACCGTGGCGGAGCGTCTCCATGTGCCTGCTGTTGATCCTGAAACGCGAGCTCCAGTCGAGGTCGTACAACCGCCCGGGAATGTGCACGGTGCGGTCGTAGAGGACTTGAATGTCGGCGAGCGTGGGTTCGTCGGCATCTCCCGTGAACCCGTCGGGATCGGTGGCCATGAAGCGAAAGCGCCCATCGCCCATGGGGAACACGGCCAGAAACCCGTTGGTGGCCAGGAAGATCGAGAGCTGGTCCTCGGCGAGGTCGCCCGCAACGTGGACGTCACCGAGCACGTAGTTCGTCGGCAGTGCCCGGCCAACGAATGGCAGGCCGAGACTCTTGCGCACGGGGCTGTGGGATCCGTCGGCGGCGATGACGTAACTCGCCTGGACCGCTTCGGACATACCGTCGGGTCCGGTCAGCATCACCTCGACATAGTCCGAACAATCTGTGAGATAGGAGAATTCGACGCTCCGCTCAACCTTGACGCCCTGGCGGGCCAGCTGCTCGGTCAGCAGTCGTTCGGTCTCGGACTGCGCGAGCATGAGGATGAAGTTGTATTCGCTCTTCATGGCGCCGAATTCGATGCCTGCGATCCGACGGCCGCCCGCATGCAGCGCGGTGCGGTGCGCTCGGTTGCCCAGTCGTAGCATCTCGTCGCCGACGCCGCGCGGGCGGAGGAGTTCCAGCGTGCGAGCCTGCACTCCGAGCGCGCGTGACGTCGTCGAGGGTTCGGCGGCCTTGTCGACGATCCGAACGTCGATCCCCATCCGCGACAGTTCGAGAGCGGCGGTCAGGCCGGTCGGGCCCGCGCCGATGACGAGGACGGGTAGGTGATGCGTGCCGTTCGACATGTCCGCTCCGATGCTCGGCCGTAAGTCAACAATTGGTGACTTAACCGTAAGCGTGCTCTCGCGTCATGTCAACGATTGGTGACTTACGGCTCGGCCATTAGACACCACCGCTAGAACGTGTTCTAGTTCAGAAGTGCTCGACTTTCCCGTGGAGAACCTCAGTGCTGAGGACGTCGAACGGCTGCGCGGCATCTACGAGCCCCTCACGCAGTCGGTTCGCGACTTGATCGACGCCACGATCCGCACCGAGGTCGACGGCGCTGCCGTGGCTGCCGCGAAGGCCGAGATCGACGCGGCAACGGCCCGGCTGCGGCGCAGGCAACTCGGAGGCCCCTTCGGCGTCCGATTCGGCGCGGAAGGGAGTCAGATGCCGTGGGGCAACGCCGTCATCGGCCTACGCAACCCGGTGGCGCCGCCTCTGGAGATCAAGCGCGGACCCGACGGCGGCCTCTTCGCCGACTTCCACCTCGGCGCGGCGTACGAGGGACCACCGGGCCACCTGCACGGAGGGGTCGCCGCCCTCATCCTCGATCACGTCCTTGGCGAGGTCGCGAGCTCCAGCGCCTCGGAGAAACCACGACTGACCGGCACCATCACGGTGCGCTACCGCCGGATCACCCCGCTGGGGGACTTGCGCGTCGACGCCGCGATCGTGCGCACCGAGGGCGTCAAGGCCTTCGCTGTCGGCCACCTGTCCGACGCCCAAGGGATCACCGTCGAGGCCGAGGGCGTGTTCATCCAGCCGAAGTGGGCACGCTGAGCACTCCTCAATCCGGGATGCTCACCAGGCTGCGGGTGATGTCGGCGATCTCGGCCACCAGCACGCGGCTGGCCGTCTCGTCGGGACCGAGGCGTCGGGCCGCATCCCGGATCCGCTGTTCGGCCGCAGCCAGGCGGTCGCTGTCGATGCGCCACGGCGCGCCGGGGGAGGCGGGACCGCCACCGAGGGCGTCGGCGTACTCGTCGACCGCAACGACGAAGTCACCGCTCAACGTCGCCGACGGGTGCGCGGGGAGGCTGGACTCCAGCGTTGCGCACGACGTGGTGATGGCGTTGAGCGCCGTCCGGTAGGACTTGAGCCAACGCCGGAGGTCGGCCGAGTCCGACGTGGTGGCGCCCGTCGCCGCCTCGAATGCGGCCCTGGCGCGGAACGCCCGCTCCCACGCGGCGGCCAGCGCCTCGCCCGGATGGTCCAGGCCGTGCACGAACGCCTTGATGACCGTTGCGGCATAGTCGATCTCGGTCTTCAACAACTCACCTGCGCGCTGCCGAAGCCGGATCATCGAGTGATCGGGCAGTGCCACGTGGACCAGGACGGCCAGCGCACCACCGATCAACGTCGCGATGATCCTGTCGGCCACGCTTCCCGCACCCGCGGTACCCGTCACGTCGATGAGGAACACGACGGCGGCGGCGACGGCGGCGGTCGACGCCAGGTAACCGAAGTGCGATACGGCGTAGGCGACGCCGAGGGCGAGCACTGCGAACGCCGCCGCGATCAGCCCGACGGGATGCCACATGGCCGCGAAGACCGACGCCACCAGAATGCCAACGGCATTGCCTGCGATCCGCCCGACGCACCGGGTGTAGGTATGCGCGGTCTCCGGCCGCAGCACCATGAGAACCGTGAGCGGAATCCAGTATCCGTGCGGGACGTCGGCGAAGCGCGCGACGGCGATCCCCGCGCCCGCCGCCGCCGCCAGCCGCAGCGCGTGCCGCAGGATCGGTGAACCCCACGCCATGTGCACGCCGACCGCGGCAACCGTCGCGGGCATGGCCGACCAGCCACCGCGCCGTCGACGCTCGACGACGTCGTCCGCGCCGGGGGACAGCTCGCCGAAGCGCACCGCGACCGCCTCGGCGAGTTGTCGCCCAAGCCGTTGGGCCAGTGCGAGATTCGTGGGAGCCACCGAACCAACCTTGCTCGCCATCTGGTGCAGCGCCTCGGTCGCGTCGCGTCTCGCCGAGCGGTGGTGCTCGGGCACCAGACCCAGCACTCGCCCGGCACCCCGCAGCACCTCGGCGATCGCGGGGTCGCCTGCCGATCTGCCCGCGAGCGCCTGCAACGTCACCGAAATGCGCTGCGGCAGCCCGTACCAGGCGCGGTAGGCCAGTGGACGCCGACGGGCCCGCCGGTCGGTCAGGGTGAACGTGTCGCGCAGCCGAACCAACGGCTGGGGATCCACGCCGGCCTCGGGATCGGCGGCGAGCTTGCCGGCGTCGACACCGAGCGAGCGGTACGCCCTCGTCAGTGCGTCCCGCTGCATCCGCCACCGGCGCCGCGGCCACAACGCGATCAGCACGGCCTGAAACGCGCCACCGCCGACGGTCAGCGCGGTCGCCGTCAAGACCGAGGACACGGTCGGCGGAATCGGAG
This sequence comes from Mycobacterium sp., assembly GCF_040509115.1. Lineage (GTDB taxonomy): Bacteria > Actinomycetota > Actinomycetes > Mycobacteriales > Mycobacteriaceae > Mycobacterium. The sequence goes on from NZ_JBEVLO010000552.1 coordinate 22,847, forward strand.
GCGAGGTGACGAGCAGCGCACCAGCGGCCGCGGCGATGAGCCCGGCATTCGTGCTCACGGCCCACTGCATGCCCGCCAAGAAGCACCACCCCGCGACGACCGCGACGAAGAGCACCCCGTACGACGACGTGGCCGTCCCGAGCAGCACCGCCGCTCCCATCTGCAGCGAGACCGCGCCGACGAGTGGCAGCGGTCCGCGCGGACTGTCCTGCAACGCCGTGGCTCCGGCGATCGCCGCCGCGCCTGCGGCGGCCGTGGCCGCCCCTGCCGAGCCCCAGTGCAGGCCCGCGCCCGCCGCGGCCAGAACGCCGAGCAGGCTGCGCAGCACCGCACCGACGTCGGGCGCGGACAGCCAAGAGGGAAGCCGCTTGCTCACTGGGTCATCACGCACCCCATCCAACAGTCCACCGCGACCTGGCTCGCATCAGAACCATTGTGGGTGCGCCGTCCGTGCCCGGCGGTAGGTTCGTGCCGTGGAGAAGGTCGTCATCACGCTCAGGGGCGCAGTGGGGGACGAGGCGTGGTGCGAGAATCTGCGCACGACGGTCGCGGAGGACCTGCTCGCGCTTGGGCCACCGGGTCTGGTGCTCAACGTCCGCGACGCCGTGGTGGCCGATTCGCTGATGACCCTGACGACGCTGGAACCGCCGGTGACGGCACTGGTCAGCGTGTGGACCGAGGCGTCGTACGGGCCCGACGTCCGCGGCGCAGTGGCCCGGTTGGACCGTGAGTGCGACCGTGTGGACGCCTATCTGGTCACCGAATCGGTACCGCTGACGCCGCCGCGAACCGCCGACGGCGCCCGCACGGAGGGGTTCGCAAACGTCGCGCTGCTCCGTAGGCCCGCCGAACTCGACGCGGCCACCTGGTTCGCGCGCTGGCACTTCGACCACACCCCGGTGGCGATCGCGACGCAGGCGACCTTCGGATACGTCCAGAACGCCGTGGTGCGCCCACTGACCGCGGGCGCCGAGCCGATCGACGCGATCGTCGAAGAGCTCTTCCCCCTCGCGGCGACCAGGGACCTGCATGCGTTCTTCGGCGCCGCCGACGACACCGAACTGAAGGACAGGATGAACCGAATGATCGCTAGCACGACCGCGTTCGGCGCGAACCGGGACGTGGACACCGTACCGACCAGTCGCTACGCGTTCCGGTCTCCCTTCGCGGCGGCGTCCGAGACCGCAGGGGTGCGCGCGTGACCACGCTCGACGATGCGGTGAGTCTGGCCGCCGGGGAGAGCGGGCTCGCCGTGATCTCCACCGTCCGCGCCGACGGCACCGTGCAGGCGTCGCTGGTCAACGTCGGTGCCCTCGACCATCCGGAGTCGGGGGACCGCGTGCTCGGGTTCGTCACCTACGGCAAGGTCAAGCTCGCCAACCTACGGGTTCGGCCTCAGCTCGCCGTGACGTTCCGCAATGGGTGGCAATGGGCGACCGTCGAGGGCACCGCGTCACTCGTCGGGCCGGACGACGCCGCACCCTGGTTGACCGACGGCGAGCTGCGGCTTCTGCTGCGTGAGGTGTTCACCGCGGCGGGGGGCACGCACGACGATTGGGACGAGTACGACCGGGTGATGGCCGAGCAGCGCAGGACGGTCGTCTTCGTCGCACCCACGCGCGTGTACTCCAACGGCTGACGCATACGCTGCTGGCGTGCCAGCGCAGAGCGACCTAGTGCAGACCGACGACGCCAACGGCGTGCGAACCCTCACCCTGAACCGGCCCGAGGCGCTCAACGCGTTCAACGAGGCGCTGTACGACTCCACGACGATCGCGCTGCGCGGCGCGGACGCCGACCCGTCGGTGGCGGTCATCCTGATGACGGGAACGGGCCGGGCGTTCAGCGCGGGCAACGACCTGGTGGAGATGCAGGCACGCATCACCGATCCCGAGTTCACGCCGGGCGAGCATGGCTTCCCCGGCATGATCGAGACGCTGACAGCGCTGCGGAAACCGTTGGTGCTGGCCGTCAATGGTCTCGGCGTTGGGATCGGCGCGACGATCCTTGGCTATGCCGACTTGGTGTTCATGTCGTCGACGGCGCGGTTGAAGTGTCCGTTCACCAGCCTCGGCGTGGCACCGGAGGCGGCGTCGTCGTATCTGCTGCCGCAGCTGATCGGGCGGCAGAACGCCGCGTGGATGCTGTTGTCCTCGGAGTGGATCAGCGCCGACGAGGCTCAGCGGATGGGGATCGCCTGGCGGGTGTGCGAGCCAGACGAACTGCTGTCCGAGGCGCGGCGACACGCGGAAGTGCTTGCGTCCCGGCCGATTCCGAGCCTGATCGCCGTCAAGCAGACGATGGTGGAGCCGACCAGGGCGGAGATCGCCGCTGCCGCAGCTCGGGAGTACGCCCAGTTCGAGCAGTTGCTTGGGGCGGCGGCCAACGCCGATGCGCTGGCAGCGTTCACCGACCGGCGCGAGTCGTCGGCGTAGGAATGCTCAGACCCCCGCGTGCACGGGACAGCCCTTCTTGGACGCCGCCTCGATGATGGCCCTGAGCGTGCGGGCGCACCGTCCGCAGTCGGTCCCGGCCCCACAGGCGTCGGCGATCTGCTTCGACGTCGACTTGCCGGACGCGACGAGCTCACTGACGGCCTGACTGGTGACACCGGTGCAGAGACACACGAACATCAGCTCACCCGTCCCGTCGTGCGTGCCGAGCGGCTCGAAATCCCGCACCGCGGCCTTTTCGCCGGTGACGGGAAATGGCGGTACGGAATGGTCCGCTGAAAATGGCCATTACGAAGAGCGGTCGATTCGGTCGCATTTTCGCGGCGAGGAGAAAAGGCGTCGAGAATGAGGGAGTGCGTGCCGTACTCGCTCATTGGTTCCGCCTCGCATTCACGTGCGCCAGCGGAGGGGCCACCGCTGCGTCCTTCGGGTTAGTGGAGTCTAACCTTACTTAGGGCAGCCAGTCCATCATCGGTGGCCGTGAGCCTGGTTTGCCTACCCTCACCTGCACCGTCGATGGATGCTCAGGATTCGAAACCGGTCCGAAACCGCCGCCGAACCAACGTTGCGGCAGGCTCACTCCTCTAGATTGGGAGTACGTGCCAGCCCGCACGACGCACGGACACTCGACCAGCCCCGACGGGGTTACAGGAGCGACGAATGCAAGGCGATCCCGAAGTTCTGAAATTGCTCAACGAACAATTGACCAGTGAACTCACGGCCATCAATCAGTACTTTCTGCATTCCAAGATGCAGGACAGTTGGGGCTTCAGCGAATTGGCCGGGCACACCCGCAAAGAGGCATTCGAGGAAATGACCCACGCGGAGATCATCACCGACAGAATTCTCCTGCTGAACGGCCTGCCGAACTACCAGCGTCTCTTCTCGGTCAAGGTCGGCCAGACGCTGCGCGAACAGTTCGAGTCGGATCTCACGATCGAGTACGACGTCGTCACCCGACTGAAGCCCGGCGTCGTGATGTGCCGCGAGAAGGGCGACGCGACCAGCGCCAACCTGCTCGAGGGCATCCTCGCCGACGAGGAGGAACACATCGACTACCTGGAGACACAGCTGGAGTTGATGGACAAGCTCGGCGAGCAGCTCTACGCGGCCCAGTGCGTCTCGCGGCCTCCCCAGGGCGGCACCGCGTAACTCTCTAGCCTGTCTAAACGATACGGTGTAGGGCGGCACCCACGCCTCGAACACCATCGGAGGCAGGCATGACGAGTCCCACGGGGACCACACCCGCGGATCCCGAATCCGCCAGCGCACTGATCAGCCCGCGACGACGAAACTTCATCTTCGTCGGCGTACTCCTCGGCATGCTGCTGGCCGCCCTCGACCAGACGATCGTGGCGACGGCGCTGCCCACGGTCGTCGCCGACCTCGGCGGCGCGGGCCACCAAGCCTGGGTCGTGACGAGCTACCTGCTGGCGTCGACGATCGTCACGGCGATCGTCGGCAAGCTCGGCGACCTCTTCGGCCGCAAGAAGGTGTTCCAGGCCGCCGTGCTGTTCTTCCTGGTCGGCTCGATCCTGTGCGGCCTCGCCGGTTCGATGACGATGCTGGTTGCCGCCCGCGCCCTTCAGGGCATCGGCGGCGGCGCGCTCATGGTCACCGCGATGGCCGTCATCGGCGAGGTCATCCCGCTGCGCGATCGAGGTCGGTACCAGGGCGCGCTCGGCGCGGTGTTCGGCGTGACGACCGTCATCGGACCCCTGCTCGGCGGCTTCTTCACCGACCACCTCAGCTGGCGGTGGGCATTCTGGATCAACGTCCCGGTTGGCATCGTCGTCCTGCTCGTCGGTGCCGCCGCCCTCCCGGCCCTGGCGAGTGCGGCCAAACCCGTCATCGACTACCTCGGCATCCTCTTCGTCGGCGTCGCGGCGTCGGGGTTGACCCTTGCCACCAGCTGGGGCGGCGGCGAGTACGCGTGGACGTCGCCGATGATCATCGGACTGTTCGTCGTCTCGGCCGTCGCGCTGGCCGCCTTCATCTGGGCGGAGACCAGAGCTGCCGAACCCATCCTCCCGATGCGGCTGTTCGCCAGTCCGGTATTCACGGTGTGCTGCATTCTCGGCTTCATCGTCGGCTTCGCGATGCTCGGCGCGCTGACGTTCATGCCGACCTTCATGCAGTTCGTCGACGGCGTGTCCGCCACGGAGTCTGGGCTTCGCACGCTGCCGATGGTGGCCGGTCTGCTGATCACGTCGATGAGCAGCGGTTCGATCGTCGGACGCACGGGCCGCTACAAGATCTTCCCCGTCGCGGGCACCGCCATCATGGCCGTCGGGTTCCTTCTGCTGTCCACCATGGACCAGGCGACGCCGACCTGGCAGCAGTCCGTGTACCTGTTCGTCCTCGGCACCGGCATCGGGTTGTGCATGCAGGTGCTGGTGCTCGTCGTGCAGAACACGTCCACCTACTCCGATCTCGGCGTCGCCACCTCAGGTGTCACGTTCTTCCGGACCATCGGGAGTTCCTTCGGCGCAGCCATCTTCGGCTCGTTGTTCGCCAACTTCCTGGCGGCCCAGATCGGACCCGCGCTCGCTGCAGGCGGCGCGCCGCCCGCCGCAGCCGAATCCCCGCAGGCGCTGCACCAACTCGCGCCCGAGATGGCCGCGCCGATCATCGGCGCCTATGCCGATTCGTTGGGCACCGTATTCCTGTGCGCGGTGCCGGTCGCCGTGGTCGGCTTCGTCGTCGCGCTGTTCCTCAAGGAGGTGCCGTTGCGCGAGATCGATGCCGCGTCGGCCACCGACCTCGGGGAGGGCTTCGGCATGCCGAGTACCGAATCGCCCGAGAAGATCCTCGAAGTCGCGGTGGGGCGGATGTTCAGGGACTCCCCGGAACTCCGTCTGCGCAAGCTTGCCGGCGGCCCCGGGTGTGAGCTGCCGGTCGCGCAACTGTGGGCTTTGCTGCAGATCTACCGTCAGAACCAGGCGTTCGGATCGGCCACGCTCGCGCAGATCGGCGAACGTCTGCGCATGCCGTTCGAGGTGCTGCAACCGACGTTCGACGACGTGGTGCGCACCGGATACGCGCTGAGCGGCGAGACGGGCGACGAACACCGGGCCGACGGCACGGGCAAGCTGTTCCTCACGCAGTCCGGCATTCGTCAGGTGGACACGTTGTCCGCGGCGATCGTCGGCCGCATCGTCGACAAGTTGGCGCAATCGCCGACCTACGAGGGCAGCCCCGACCGCGCGGCGGTCGATGCGGCCCTGGAACGGATCGCGCACCGGATGCTGGTGCAACGCGACTGGACCGACGACCCCAAGGCGTTGACCGCCGCGCAGTGACGGCCCGAGAAACTAGAACGTGTTCCAGAAGTCGGCGTACCATTCGCCCATGAGTCGCATTGGATCCTTCGCCGACGACGACGCCGCGGGGTGGATAGTCAAATCGCCCGACATCGGCACCGCCATGGCCGGTTTCACCCACGCGGTGTACACCAAGAACCGACTGCCGATGCGCGTCCGCGAACTGGCCCGCATGGTGATCGCGCTGGACAACGAGTGCGTGGTGTGCCAGAACACCCGAGATTCCGACGGCATCGCCGCGGGGGTCGACGAAGACCTCTACGACCACGCCGCGCAGTGGCAGACCTGGCCCGGCTACAGCAGCCAGGAACGCGTCGCCGCCGAGTTCGCGGCCCGGTTCGCCGCCGATCACACGGCACTCCGCGACGACGAGGACTTCTGGGACCGCTGCAACCGGGAGTTCGACCACGAGCTCCTCACCGACCTGGCGCTGTCGTGTGCCATGTGGCTCGGCATGGGCCGGATGCTCCGCACGCTGGACATCGGCCAAAGCTGCCAGCTCACCCTGTGACCCGCCGCGCGACGGTCGCGGCGCAGCGGTACAGAATGAATGCCATGCCAGCCAAACCCCTCGCCGCGGCAGCCATCGCACAGCTCGAGTCCGACGGCGTCGCCACCGTCATCGGCAGCGTCGTCAATCCCGCGGGATTGGTGCACGCCAAGACGGTGCCCGTCCGCAGAATCGGGGCGTTCGCCGACCCGGGGCTCGGCGCCAGCCCCGTCTGGCACGTCTTCGCCATCGACCAGGCGGGAATCGTCGTCGGCGAACGCATCAGCGCCGTCGGCGATCAGCGCATCCGCATCGATCTCGACGAGCTGCGCACCCTCGGCGACGGGTTGGCATGGGCCCCTGGCTCATTCTTCGACCAGGACGGAGCACCGGATCCCTACTGCGGCAGAGGGACGTTGGCCCGCATCGGGGAACGCCTCGCGGCGGCCGGTCTGGACGCGCTCGTCGGCCACGAGATGGAGTTCGTCCTCGTCGGACCCGACGGGGCCCGACTGCCTTCGGACCTGTGGGCGCAGTACGGCTTGGCAGGCGTCCTCGAATTCGAGGGCTTCGTCAAGGACGTCACCGAGGCCGCGACGACGGCGGGCGTCGGCATCGAGCAGTTTCACCCCGAGTACGGCGCCAACCAGTTCGAGATCTCGCTGGCACCCAAGTCGCCCGTCTCGGCTGCCGACCAATTGATGCTGATGCGGCTGATCGTCGGACGCGTCGCCCGGCGTCACGGTGTTCGGGCCAGCCTGTCTCCGGTGCCGTTCGCCGGAAGCGTCGGATCCGGTGCGCACCAACACTTCTCACTACAGCACGACGGAGTGTCGCTGTTCTCCGGTGGGCAGGGCGCCCGCGGGATGAGGCCATCGGGTGAAGCGGCCGTGGCGGGCCTTCTGGCCGGACTGCCCCAGGCGCAGGCCGTGCTGTGCGGATCGATCCTGTCGGGCATTCGCATGCAGCCGGGCAGCTGGTCGGGTGCCACCGTGTGCTGGGGCACCGAGAACCGGGAAGCCGCAATCCGATTCCTCGCAGGCGGGCCCGGCAACCCGTACGGCGCCAACGTCGAGGTCAAGGTCGTCGACCCCTCGGCGAACCCGTACTTCGCCTCCGCGGCCATCCTGGGGCTCGCCTTGGACGGCATCGATCGGGAACTGGCGCTGCCACCCGAGACCACCGTCGACCCCGGCACCCTGACCGACGCGCAGCGGGCCGACGCAGGAATCGTCGTCCTCGCGGACGCCCAACCGGAGATCGTCGCCGCCTTGGCCGGATCCTCGCTGCTGCGAGGCATTCTCGGCGACGCCGCGGTCGACGCCATCGTGGCGGTCCGCGGCTACGAACACGAGAACTACGGCGACCTCACCCCGGAGGAACTAGCCCAGAAGTTCCGGCTGGCCTGGAGTGTGTAGACGCCGGGTCAGATCAGACCCGTCGCGTCGAAGATCCACGACGTGTCCGCCGAGGCAAGCTCTTCCATCCAGGTCGGTGGGGCCGTGGCGGTCAGCCCGCTCATGTCCCAGTAGTCCTTCCAGATGGTGACCTTGCCGTTCTCGACCCGGTGCACGGAGACGAAACGCAGCACGGCCTTTTCGCCGGTAGTCCAGCCCCACGTCTCGGAGTGCTCGTACATCACGGCCGGTCCGTCGCTGACCAGCAGGCCGTCGTGATTCTCATAGGAAGCAAGGGGTCCAAGGCCCACCTTCAGTCGCTTGACGATGTCGTCGGGTCCACGAGCCGCGAGGGTGGGGCCGACCGGCATGTCGGCGTAGATGCAGTCGTCGGAAACCGACGACTTCACCGCCTCCCAGTCCCGGGCCGACAAGGCCTTCCACAGACCGAGAACCGTATCCTCAACCGACACTTGACAACTCACCCTTCTCAGTAGGTATTGCAGGTGCGCGATGCGCAGCGCGCAGGAACCGCCCGGTGCGGTGTCGCCCCACCAGGTCGGTGGCCACGCCGTCGAGGAACACGGCCCGGCCACCGACGAGCACCGCGGTGACCGTGCCCTCGTTGCGGTTCACCATCCTGGACAGCCCGCCGTACTGCTCGACCGACTCCTCGGCGTAGGCGTCGAGCCTCTCGTCGAGGCACTCGGGATCGACGATCACGACGTCGGCGCGGTCGCCGATGCGCAGGTGGCCCGCGTCGAGCCGGTACCAGTCGGCGAGCTCGCCGGTCAGACGATGCACCGCCCGTTCGACGGACATGAACGGCAGGCCCGCCTTCTCGGCATCGCGGACGTGGCGCAGCAGCCGCAACCCCATGTTGTAGAAGGCCATGTTGCGCAGGTGCGCGCCGGCATCGGAGAAGCCCATCTGAATGCCGTCGTCCGTGGCGAGCTTCCTGAGCACGTCGGGCCGGTGGTTGGAGATCGTCGTGCGCCACCGCAACGCCGTGCCATGCTCCAGCACCAGATCGAGGAACGCGTCGACGGGATGCAGGCCACCACGATCCACGCCGACCCGCCCGAAGGACTTGCCGACCACGGTGGCATCTGGACATTCGACGATGTCGGCGTCGAAGAAGTCGCGGTGCCATACCCGCACTCCGAACTTGCTCTCGTAGTCCTTGCGGAACTGGCGCCGGTAGGACTCGTCGCGCATCAACGCGTTGCGCTCGACCTCGTCGCGCAGATGCAAAGCGGCTGCGCCGGAACCGAACTCCTCGAAGATCACCAGGTCGATGCCGTCGGCGTACACCTCGAACGGCACCGGCAGGTGCTGCCAACGGAAGTCCCCGCCGAGCCTGGTGATCAGCCGCGCGGCCGGTCCAAGGACGCGGACGGCATACGGGTTGGACTTCACGTCGGCCGCCGAGAGCAGGCTGGTCTTGAGCGGGTTGCGAAACAGGCCGAGCGACTGCGCGATCTGCGAGACGAGATTGCCCGGATTCTGGATGTCGGGACCCGACTGCAGAACTCGACCAGCATTGCGCAGCAAGGACTTCAGTCTGCGCAGTTCGCGTGCCCTGGCGTACGTCGACGGCAGCGTGCGGGAACGGCAGACGTCGCCGTCGAGCTTGTCGAACAGCAGCTGCATCGACGACATGCCGACGAAGCCCGCGTCGAGAGCCTCGCCGAGCATGCGTTCCATCTCGCGCTGCTCGGGTTTGGTGGGACGTTCGGATTTTCGGGTGGCCCGATCGAGACCCATCACCGCGGTCCGCATGTCGGAGTGCCCGATGAAGGCCGCCACGTTCGGTCCAAGCGGAAGGGACTCCAGGGCCGCCACGTATTCGTTGCAGGTCCGCCAGGTCTTGTGTCCGTCGATGGCGGCGATGACGTGCTCGCGAGGGATGGCCTCGACGCGCCCGAACAGGTCGCCTGCCTCAGTACCGTCGACGTGGATCGTCGACAGTGAGCAGGAGCCGAGCATCACCGTCGTCACCCCGTGGCGCAGGGACTCGCTCAGTGCGGGACCGCCGAGCACCTCGACGTCGTAGTGCGTGTGGATGTCGAGCAGACCCGGCAGCACCCACTTGCCGGTCGCGTCGATCACCTGCGGGCAATTGCCTTCTGACTCACGGCCTTCGCCCGACCGCTCATCCACGAGGTCGTCGGCCGACATCGCCACCACGTGCCCGTCGCGGATCCCGATCGTGCGGACCGCGGACGGGGCACCCGTGCCGTCGAACCAACGGCCGTTTCGAATGATCGTGTCGTACGTCACTCCGTCATAGAACCGCCGCGACGGACAGGTGTCAACGAAAAAGTGAACAGTTTTAGAAATTTGTCTAGTGTTCTGCCCAGGCGTCGGGTCGCCGTCCGTCGACGTCGGTGAACCCGTATTCGCGGGCCAACTGCACCGAACTCGCCGAGCGCTGGTTCCACCGCGCCCGATCCGGGTCGGCGGCGATCGCGGCCACCCCACGGCCGACGAATCGCGGTGTCTCTGACTCGGTGAAGGCCGCAGGCGCGGTGCTGTGGCCGTCGTTTCGGCCCGGCTCAAGGGCGGTCTCCCAGTCGGCCTCGGTCACGCCGTAGTTCTCCAGCATCATCTCCGACCGCAACCAGCCGGGCGTGACCGCGACGGCCGTACAGCCGAACGGCGCCAGGTCATGACCCTCGCTGAACGCGATTCGGTTCACCGACACCTTCGCCAGGTCGTAGAACACCGACAGTCGGTAGTTGTGGGCATTGAACTCCGCCGTGCCGTCCGTGACCTCGACCAGCAGTCCGCCGGGGCGTTCGACGAGCAGCGGCAGAAGGCAGTGCGACGTGATCAGGTGCGTGTCGACGCCGAGTCGCAGGATGCGCAGGCCATCCTCGAGGTCGTGCTCCCACAGGGGCCGGTTCCACGTCGACGGCGGACCCTTGAGCACCTCCGCACCCCAGATGTCGTTGACCAGGATGTCGATGGCGCCATAGTCGTCGCGGAGCCGGTCGGCCAGGGCACGCACCTGATCGACGTCGAGGTGGTCGGTGGGGATCGCGACGCCCTCGCCGCCGAGCTCGGTGACGAGTTGCGCTGTCTCCTCGATGGTTTCGGGACGATCGTAGTCCGAGCGCAAGTCGACCACGTCGCTGGTGCGCCCGGTGCACACCACGGTGGCGCCCGCTTCGCCGAGCGCGGCAGCGATCCCACGGCCCGCTCCGCGGGTGGCACCCGCGACTACCGCGACGCGACCTGACAGCGCCGCGCGGTCGCTTCCCGTTGACATGCCGATGAGTATTCGCCGTTCGGGGCATCCTCACAGGCAAGTTGGTGATCACGGGGCATACTCGAGTTCGTGACTCCGCTGCAGCGCTACATCGCCGAAGAGATCGCCACCGACCACGTCGACGGTCTGTTGTCGCGCCGCGAGGCGTTGCGCCGGTTGGCCCTCATCGGGGTGGGAGCCAGCGCGGCCACCGCGCTCTTCGCCGCCTGCAGCACCGACGACAAGCCCGCCGCCGACAAGCCCACCGCCGACGCGCCGGTGACGTCGAGCGGCGCGGCGACCGAGAAGGCCCCGCCGCCGGGCGTCGAGAACGAGATCACGACGGCACCCGTCACCTGGGCCGGTCCGCGCGGCGAACTCCAGGGCGCCTGGGCCGAGGCCGCGACCCCGAAGGGCGCGGTGCTCGTCATCCACGAGAACAAGGGCCTCACCGACTGGGCGCGCTCGGTCGCCGGCCGCTTCGCGGGCATCGGCTACTCGGCGCTCGCCATCGACCTGCTCTCGGCCGAGGGCGGCACGGCGAAGTTCACCGACCCCGCCGAGGCCACCGCAGCGCTGAGCAAGATCTCGCCGGAGGACTTCGTGGCCGACATGAAGTCGGGCGTGACCGAACTCCAGAGCCGAACCCCGGGAGCGAAAGTCGCCGCCGTGGGCTTCTGCATGGGCGGCGGGCTGGTGTGGCAGTTGCTGGCCTCCGGCGAACCGCAGCTCGCCGCCGCCGTGCCCTTCTACGGCCCGCTGCCCGACGGCGCCGACTTCGCAGGCTCCAAGGACGTCGCGGTACTGGCGTTCTACGGCTCCAAGGACGCCAGGGTCACCGGGACCAAGGACGCCGCCCAGCAGGCCTTGGACAAGGCCGGGGTGGTGAACGAACTCGTCGTGGAACAGGACGCCGACCACGCGTTCTTCAACGACACCGGGGAACGCTACGACCCGACCGCCGCCGCGGACGCCTGGCAGCGGGTGCAGGACTGGTTCACCAAGTACGTCGGTTGAGTCGAGCGGGCCGGCCGTTCACGACGCGTTCAGCCGCCCGTTCACCTCCGGTTCGCCACCGCACACGCGGCCCCGGTCAGATGAACCATGCGGGTTGTGCAGGTCGCCAACTTCTACGGCCCGCGTTCCGGAGGGCTTCGTACCGCGGTCGACCGGCTGGGTGCGGAGTACACCGCCGCCGGACACGAGGTGTACCTGGTGGTGCCGGGTCCGGCAGCGGCCCAGGAGAGGTTGCCGTCGGGCGTCACGCGAATTGCCATGCCCGCGAGGCAAATTCCATTCACCGGCGGATACCGCGCGGTTCATCCACGGCCCATCACCGCTCTTCTCGGTGAGTTGGCGCCCGACGCGCTTGAGGTGTCCGATCGACTGACCCTTCGTTCCCTCGGACCGTGGGGCCGACGACACGACGTTGCCACGGTGATGATCTCGCACGAACGCCTCGACCGCCTCGCCGGGCAACTTCTGCCGCAGCGCGCCGCCAGGGCCGTCGCCGACTTCGCCAACCGCAGGACCGCGGCGAACTACGACACCGTCGTGTGCACGACCGCGTTCGCCCGTGAGGAGTTCGATCGCATCCACGCACCCAACGTCGTCACGGTGCCGCTTGGCGTGGACCTCGAACAGTTTCACCCCCGGCGGCAGTCGGCGCTGGTGCGCCGTCGCTGGGCCACTCCCGAGCAGACACTGTTGGTGCACTGCGGCAGGCTGTCGGTCGAGAAGCGGGCCCATCGCAGCATCGATGCGATTGCGGCGCTTCGTGATTCGGGTGTCGACGCGCGCCTCGTCGTCGTGGGGGAGGGCCCGCTGAGGGCGAGACTCGAGCGTCACGCCGCCCGCCTGCCGGTCGACTTCACCGGTTTCATCGGGTGCCGCGACACCGTGGCTGCGATCCTCGCGTCCGCCGACGTCGCGCTGGCGCCCGGTCCCCACGAGACCTTCGGATTGGCCGCGCTGGAGGCCCTTGCGTGTGGCACTCCCGCCGTCGTCTCGAAGACGTCCGCCCTCGCCGAGATCCTCACCGGTGACAGCGGGGTGGCCGCCGACAACGACCCGGAGGCGATCGCTCGCGCCGTGTCATCGGTCATCAGCAGGCCGGCATCTGCGCGCCGGCTAGGGGCTCGCCGACGGGCCGAGCACTTCTCGTGGCCCCGGTCGGCTGCCGGAATGCTCAAGGTCCTCGGCGCAGCCGAGTCGCGAGGCTGAGCCGGACGCTACGTTGTCCAAATGGTCGATCCCCCGGCGGGTCCCGCTGACATGGACCGCGCGCGGACGCTGTGGTTCGCGCTGCTGCTCACACTGGCCAATGGGTTCATGGACGCCCACACCTATTACGTGCGCGGAGGCGTCTTCGCCAACGTGCAGACCGGCAACGTCATCTTCTTCGCGATCGACTCCTCTGAGCGCAGATGGGGCGAGGCGATGGCTCACGTCTGGCCGATCCTGGCCTTCATCGCAGGCGTCGGACTTGCTTCGCACATCAAGTCGGGGCGCGTCGAGCGCATCGTGCCGCACCCGCTGCGATGGACGATGGCCGTGCAGGTCGTGGTCCTCGTCGTCATCGGATTCGTGCCTGCGACCGTCGCGCACAGCTACGTCGTGGTACCCATCGCCTTCCTGGCCGCCATGCAGATCGGGCTGTTCCGCACCATCGGCGACCTGGCCTACATGCCGGTGGCCACGACCGGAAATCTGCTGCGCTTCGTCGAGATGGGCTACGAGGGGCTCACCGAGAAGAGCCCCGCGGCATGGCGCGCGTGCAGCGTCTACGGCACCCTCATCGTCGCCTTCGCAGGCGGTGCTCTGCTCGGCGCGTTCAGCAGTCGCGCATGGGGCGTCCACGCCGTCTGGCTGGCGGCTGCCATCATCGCCGTCACGCTCGTCGTCTTCCTCGTCGACGAGCGCGTGCTTCGCCTGGGTCGACGGCGAAGCTAAACCGAACGACGCCGCGGTGGGACGGGCACGGTCGTCATCGGGTGGCCCGCGGGTTTGAACCACGGCCATCCTGGGCATCCGCGGCATTAAGCGCGTACGTCAATTCACGACGTACCACCAGCCGGAGGTGCTCGAGATGGATAGCAATACCGTCGTGTGGGTCGTCGTGGGCGTCGCGGTGGTCCTGCTCGTGATTCTGCTGCTCGCGTTCGTCGCCCGCAGTGCACGGGATCGCAAGCGCACTGCCGAGTCCGACCGCATCCGTGAGGAGATGCGTGAAGAGAACGCCCGCGTTGAGAAGCGCGAGGCGATCGCTGCCGAGACCGACGCCAGGGCACGCGCCGCTGCGGCGGAGGCGGAGGCCAAGGCCGCCGAGGCGGCCCGCCTGGCCGACCGCGCGGCATCCCACCGCACCGAGGCGGCCAGCTCGCGTGAGCATCTCGACGCTCAGCTCGAGCACGCCGACAGCATCGACCCGCGCCTCAAGCGCAACGACAAGCAGGACGACACGCGGGACGAGGACTACGACGGGGTCGACGATCGGGCCAAGCGCGACGAGCTTCCCCGCGACGATCTTGCCCGCGATGACCAGTACCGCAACCCGGACTACGCCGATCCGCAATATGCCGACCCGAAGCTGCAGGACCCCCAGTATCAGGATCCCCAGTACCGCCCGCAGCACGACCCGCAGCACCGCGTCGTCAACTAGGCCCCCCAAGATCTGCCGTGTCCCGACCATCCCGGTCGGGGCACGGCAGATCCCTTTGGGGCCAACGTTTTTGGGGGCTAGCGTCGTTCAGGCCTCCAGCAGCTGCGCGACCAGCAGCCGAGCCAGCCACTCCTCGAAGGACTTGACCGACCAACCCCTGACCCGGACGAACCGATCGAACAGGCACGGATCGGTGGCGAACCACGCAACGTCGACCGCCCGGGCGCGAGATAGCCCCCCGGTCAACGCGCCGAGGTGGCCGAGCCGCTGAACCACCGCCCGCGCCCCGGCCAGCCGGTCCCGTTGCGATTCGTCCAAGAGTTGGCGCGCGTCCGCGTCGGCGTCGGCGGCGACCTCGAGAACGCCGAACAGATCGGCCAGCCGCACGTCGATCTCGACCAGGACGTGGGCCCATGCCGTGAGCAGCGCGACGGGATCGTCGTCGGCGAGCAGATCGCGGACCGCGGGCCGGTCCGCAACGGCGACGGGCGCGTCGTCGCCTGCCACGGCCCAGTCCAGTGCCAGCTTGAGCAGCTCGAGCTTGCCGCCGACGGCGCTGAACACGGTCTTGCGGCTGACCCCCGCGGCGGCTGCGATCGAATCGATGGTGGTTGCGCCGTAGCCGATCTCGACGAACGAGCGCGCCGCGGCCCCGACGATGGACCGCCGGGTGTCCGCGGCCTGCGCCGACCGCAGACCGGAGCGGTAGACCCGCTTGACATCGTCACTCATTGGAGTCACTCTCGTTGTATTCAATACACTCCAAGTTACCTTAAATGAGGAACGAATGCGTACCATCGTCGTGGGCGCAGGCCCGACCGGGCTGTACACCGCCCTCGCACTCGCCCGTCGCGGACGACGGGTGACCGTCGTCGACCGCGACCCCGGGCCGCCTGCGGCAGGCGCGTGGCACCGCAGGGGCGTCATGCAGTTCCACCATGCCCACACGTTCCGCGCGCCAGTCGTCGATGCGCTGCGCGCCGAGATGCCCGACGTCATGGGCCATCTCGACGCCGCAGGCGCCACGGTCGTTGCCGCGCCCGACGGACGGCCCGCCGCGCTGTGGTGCCGCCGCGCCACGTTCGATGCGGCCCTGCGACGCGCGGCCTGCAACGAACCCTCGATCACCCTGCACACCGGGCACGTCGACGGGCTCGTCACCGAACGTGGCCGGACGGCGGGGGTTCGACTGCGCGACGGCACCATCGCCGCCGACCTCGTCATCGACGCGTCGGGACGGTCCAGCCGGTTCACCAACGGCCTTCGGATGTCTGCGGAGGGCGGCGACTGCGGAGCGGTGTACGTCGATCGACGGTATCGGCTTCGCCAGGGCGTGACGCTCCCGCCGACCAACTCGCCCGTCGGTCTGTCGTTGAACTTCGCAGGCTACTTCGCGATCGCGTTCGGCCACGACGCCGGGACGTTCTCGATCACCTTCGCCCACGACGGCGGCGACCACCGGCTGCGCGATCTGCGTTTCCCCGAGGTCTTCGAGGCCGCCACCAGGTCCATTCCCGGTCTTGCGGAGTGGACGGACCCCGACGTCGCCGTGCCGATCGCCCGGGTACTGCCCGGCGGCAGGCTGTTCAACGGCTATCGCGGCCAATTCGACGCCACGGGTCGGCCCTCCGCGCCCGGCCTGATCTCGGTGGGCGACGCGGTCTGCACCACCACGCCGCTCGCGGGTCGCGGCGTGACGTTGGCGTTGGCGCAGGCCCGTGCCCTCGTCGCGGCGCTCGACTGCCACGGTGCTGACACCGATTCGGCTGCAAGGCAATTCGATGACTGGTGCACCGCGAATGTGCGGCCATGGTTCGATGACCACGTCAGCACCGACGCCGACCGCGTCCGGCGATGGCGCGGCGGTCGGGTCGACACCAGCCGTCGACTGCCGTCCGACCTGGTGGTCGCAGCGGGCGCCGTCGACCACACCGTGCGGGCAGGCGCCGAGCCCTACGCCACGATGACCGCCCTACCCGCCAGCCTGGACGCCGTCGAACCGCGAGCGAGGGAGATCTTCGCAGCGGGGTGGCGGCCCGCAGAACCGGACGGGCCGAGCCGCGACGAACTCGCCGAGCTGTGCGCCGCTCACGCGCGTCGGGTCGCCTAGGTCGGCGGGGTCCACGCGACGGGAAGCCGCTTGATCCCGTGGATGAACGCCGACTGCAGGCGGTCCGGCTCCTCGGTGGCCGCCAGGTCAGGGACGACGCGATGCAGCTCCTCGAACGCCACGGTGATCTCGCGGCGGGCCAGGTTGGCGCCGAGGCAGAAATGCGCGCCGCCACCGCCGAAGCCGACGTGCGGATTCGGCTGGCGTCGGACGTCGAAGGTCCACGGATCGTCGAACTTCGCGGCGTCGCGGTTGGCCGAGCCGTACCAGAGCGTCACCTTGTCTCCCGGCACCAGCGGCACACCGCTGAGCTCGGTGTCGCGGGTGACCGTGCGGCGCATGTACGCCACCGGCGACGCCCACCGAACCACCTCCTCGACGGCCGTCGGGGCGACGGTCGGGTAGTCATTCCACCAGACGTCACGCTGCTCGGGGTGCTTGCTCAGCGCGAGGACACCGTGGCTGATCGCGTTGCGGGTGGTCTCGTTGCCTGCCACCACCAGCAGGATGAAGAACGACGCGACCTCGCTGGAGGTGAGGCGCTCGCCGTCGAGTTCGGCCTGCACCAGGCTGGTGGTCAGATCGTCACCGGGACGGGCGCGCCGGTCGTCGGCCAGCGCCGCGGCGTATGCGCCGATGTCCATCGCGACCTTGACGAACTCGTCGAAGTCGGTCGCGATGTCGGGGTCGCCGAAGCCGAGAATCACGTTGGTCCAGTGGAAGACCCGTTGATGATCATCCTCGGGAATGCCCATCATGTCGCAGATGATCTGGAGCGGAAGGGGGCCGGCCAGGGAGGTCACCAAATCGGCTGACCCGTCGGGATTGTCGGTGACCATGGCCTGCACCAGCCGCCGCGCCCGGTCGCGCACCGAATCCTCGATGCGGGCCAGCACCCGCGGCGTGAACGCGCTCCTGACGATGTTGCGAAGCCTGCTGTGCCGGGGGTCGTCGAGCGCGATCATCGAACCGAAGTACTCGGCGAGCTCGGGCGCCTGGTCGCCAATGACGATGCCCTGCGCAGAACTGAAGATCTCGGGGTGACGGCTGGCGTGGAAGACGTCGGCGTAGCGGGTGACCGCCCAGTGGCCCCGGCCCGGGTCGAAACCGTCCTGGACGAACTCCGGGTGATGGGAGACGGGAGCTTCGCGGCGCAGGGTGGCGAAGGCGCCGTCGCGCACCTCGTCGTCGAATGCCCAGAAATCCCAAGAGCCGAGGTTGATCTCCGACAGCGGAACCTCTGGCGGGGCGGCCCCGTTGACGCGCGTCGCAAAACCCATTCACATCACCTCACCGTCGGATGAGGCCGAGCGTAACTTCACGGTGCGGGTTCGTGCCCCGATCGGCCGCTGGTCCGTCGTTCGGACTTCATCTCCGCCTCGAACACGTGCCGCTCGCCGCCCTGGAGCTCGTCGCGGACTCGGCGGTCGTGCTCCCGGAACCGCGTCCAGTAGCCGTCGTCGAATTCCTCGACGACCTGAAACGTCCAGCGGCCGTACAGCACGTTGCGCCCGACGAGATCGGTCTCCAGACGATCGGCGACGGCCGCGTGGCCAGCGGTCCGCAGTTCGTCGCAAGCGTCCCCGAGCGTCAGATCGGCGTGCCCCATCAGCTGGTGGAAGGAGTACAGATGGCCGCGGGCCCGCTCGACGAACTCCAGCGCCTCCGAGACCTTGCCGACCGCCCGTACCGTGCCGTCGTCGACGCCTGGCGGACGTCGGTCGAGGCCATCGCCGGGACCTTCGCCGGGACCTTCGCCGGGACCGTCGCCGGGACCTTCGCGGGGACCACCGCCGGGACCGTCGCTGACCATCCGGTGGTGATACCCCGACCGCGACCGCCCCACACCGACCGCGACTGACGTCGACTCCGACCCGCTACCCGCCGAGAACGTATACGTGGTCCGGCGTGACGATCTTGGTGATGGCCGTCGCCAGCGCCGTGCTCGGCTCACCGCCGTTGGCAGGGATGTCGGTGTTCGTCATCAACACCAGCGTCATCTGCCTCTCCGCCAGGTGCACCACGACCGTCTGGTAGCCGGGCAGGCTGCCGTTGTGTCCCACCCAACCGCCAAGGTCGAACAGTCCGACCCCGTACCCGTCCTGCGGCGGAAGCCCCGGCGCGCCGACCGTCTCAAGCCGCTGCTTCTGCGTCTCGGGCGAAAGCAACCGGCCCCCGGCCAGTGCCTCGGCCCAGGTGCGCATGTCCTCCAGGTTCGAGGTCATCGCGCCTGCCGCCCACCCCCAGCTGGGATTCCAGTCCGTGGCGACCACCTCCCTGCCGTCCTCACCCTGGGTGTAACCCTGAGCGTGCGGCTCGGGGAATGCGTTGTCGTCGGGAAAGGCGGTGTTGGTCAACTTGAGTGGGGCCAGGATGTGGTCGCTGACGTAGGCCGACAGCGGCTGGCCGCTGAGCTTCTCCACCACCAACCCCAATAGGACGGTGTTCGAGTTGCAGTACTGGAAGCCCTCGCCAGGGGCGAATACGGCAGGCTCGGCGAATGCGATGTCGAGCACCTCGCGGGGAGTGAAGGCACGGTGCGGGTCGGCGTACAGCTCCCTCGCGAAGGATTCGGTGTCGCTGTAGTTGGGCAGCCCGCTCTGCATCCTGGCGAGTTGCCGCAGGGTGATCTCTTGCCCGTTGGGGACGCCGTCGACGTAGGTGGCGATCGGATCGTCCAACTTGGCCTTGCCCTGGTCGACGAGCTGCAGCACCGCGGTGACGGTGAACGTCTTTGTGACGCTGCCGATCCGGTGGTAGAAGTCGACTTGCATCGGAGCGCCCGTCGCCTTGTCGGCGACACCGAACGCGCGGACGTACTGCCCGTCGGGGCCCCACAGTCCGACGATCGCGCCGGGCACCTTGACCGCCGTCATGGTCTCGGTGATCGCCGCGTCCAGTCGCTCTGCGACGGCGGCGTCGAGATCTCGTGCGGGCGCGGTGGTCGTCGTGGCGGGGGCGGCGGTGCCCGGCGAGGCGGACGTTGACGCGGAGGAGGCGGCCCGTTCGTCGCTGCAGCCGACGATCGACAGGGTCACCGCGGATACGAACGCCAACGCCCGCCATGGCAGTCGAGCCGTCATGGTGATCCCATCGGGAGAGTTTGGTGAATTGGTCCACAGATTAGCGGGGTGCCGTGCCGCCAGAGCCGAATTGGCGTTAACTGTCACGGGTGACCGACTGGAGCGGGCGCGACTACGCCGAAGTCAGTGGGCTACAGCGCGCCATGATCACCGAAGCCGTCTCGGCGCTGCAGTTCGCGCCCTCGGAGTGGGTCCTCGACATAGGTTGCGGTGACGGCTTTCTCACCCACGAGATCGCCGATCTGGTGCCCGGCGGCGGCGCCGTCGGAGCCGATGCCTCACCGCGGATGATCTCGGCGGCAGGCACCTCGCCGGGCGTTACCGGCCCGAGGTTCGTCGTCGCCGATGCTCGCGCCTTGCCCTTCACCGGGTGCTTCGACGCGGCGGTGTCGTTCAATGCCTTGCACTGGGTTCCCGAGCAGGGCCAGGCCCTCGCGCAGATCGCAGAAGTGCTCAAGCCCGGTGGGCGCGCGCTACTCCAGATGGTGTGCGCTGGCCCGCGGGAGAGCCTGGAGTCCGTCGCCATGCGCGTGTGCCGAAGCCCAACCTGGGCAACGTGGTTCGAGGGTTTCGCGGCGCCGTTCACCCACCCCGACCCGGACGCCTACCGACAATCGGCGGCCTCGGCGGGGCTAAGGTGCACCCATTCGACCGTCACCGACCGCGAGTGGGACTTCGGTTCGCGCGAGGCGTTCCAACGGTGGTGCGGCGTCGGCTCGACCGCCTGGACGGACCGGTTGCCCACCGACCTGCGCGAGAAGTTCGTCGCCGACGAGGTCGACGCCTACCAGCCGATTGCGGGTCGCCCGGGCCTGTTCCGGTTCACCCAGATGAGAGTGGAGTTGATCCGGTGAAGATCCGATTCGGCGTTGGCCTCGGCGCGGGGCCGGAGAGCAGCCCGATGGCTCTGCCGGTGCTGGTCGACCGGCTCGAGTCCGCGGGCATCGATTCGCTGTGGTTCTCCGAGTTGGTCTACACCGATGCCGTTGACCCGTTCGTCGGCATGGCCTACGCCCTGTCCAGGACCACGAACCTCAAGGTTGGGACGTCGGTGGTGATCCTGCCGGGTCGCCACCCCGTCTTGGTCGCCAAGCAACTGGCGTCGCTGGCGGCGCTGGCGCCCAAGCGCGTGCTGCCCGTCTTCGGCCTGCGCTCCGCGATCCCCGCCGAACGCGATCTGTTCACCGTGCCCGATGGCAAGCGGGCCGCCGTGTTCGACGAAGCACTGCGCCTGCTGAGGGTGGCGCTGAGCTCCGAAGACGCTGACTTCTCCGGCGATTACTTCGCCGCGACGTCCATCGCCGTCGGACCGCGCCTCGCCAAGCCGCTCGACATCTGGCTGGGGGGCTCGGCGCCCGCGGCCTTCCGTCGGATCGGCCGACTCGCCGACGGTTGGTTGGGCAGCTTCCTGACCGCTGACGAGGCCCGCCGCGGACGCGAGGCCATCGAGGCCGCGGCCGCCGAAGCGGGTCGCGCCGTCGAACCCGACCACTACGGCATCAACATCGCGGTCGGCGAGGACGGAGTCGCCGACGACGTGCTGGCCGCCATCCGCGCCCGCAGGCCCGACGTCGACCCGACCGAGCTCGTCGCCGACGGATGGCCGCGGCTGCACCAGCTGATCGACGGTTATTTGGCCGCCGGGTTGACCAAGTTCGTCATTCGCCCCGCAGGCACCGACGACGTTGACCGGTTCATCGACCGCTTCGCCGCAGAACTGCTGCCCCGCGAGAATTGACCCGATGGAATCCGGGCGCCACCCGAGTCCATCCCGGGGAGGACGTTCGACCCGAAACGGGAGGTTTCTGATGGCTGGTTCCGATGACTGGTTCCGATGAATGAGGTGATCGTGGCGGGCCACCTCGTCGTAGCACCCGCCGAGCGCGACGACTACTTGGCTGGGTGCGTCGCCGTCGTGAGGCAGGCCCGCGCCGCAGCGGGCTGCCTCGACTTCACCATCTCGGCGGATCTTCTTGACGACGGTCGGATCAACGTGTTCGAGCGCTGGGAGTCTCAGCTGGCCGTCGAGACGTTCCGCGGCGACGGCCCGAGTGACGATCAGGGCGCGGCCATGTTGTCGGCGGCGATGGCCGAGTACGACGTCGGCGCAGTGCGGTCCTTGACCGGCTGAGCAGCCGAACGACTCGGCGCGCCCCCCGCTCAGCAAACGGACTTAGAGCACCGGACGGCGCCTCTACGGCGTCCGCTGGGGAAGCATCGGGCGGTTGCGGCATCGCGCGGGGGAGGATCGGGGACACGCCGAATCGGGCTGGCAACCGATTGGCTCACGGCTTCACGCGTCGGGTAGTCTGCTAAAAATTGCGCGAAGGTACGGGGGAGGCTCCCCAGCAGAGCGGAGCCTCGAGACGCAACGACACCGGATACCAAAGGCTGTGACTTGCCAGAGACAACGAGCGACAACGGGGGCCTCAACACGGGGCTGAAGCCGCACTTCGAGGACGTGCAGGCACACTACGACCTGTCAGACGACTTCTTCCGTCTGTTCCTGGATCCCACCCAGACCTACAGTTGCGCCTACTTCGAGCGCGACGACATGACTCTGGAAGAGGCGCAGATCGCCAAGATCGACCTCTCCCTCGGCAAGCTGGACCTCGAGCCGGGAATGACCCTCCTCGACATCGGCTGCGGGTGGGGCGCCACCGTGAACCGTGCGCTCGAGCGTTACGACGTCAACGTCACCGGGCTCACTCTCAGCAAGAACCAGCAGGCGTACGTCCAGCAGTTGCTCGCGAAGTCGGACAGCCCGCGCAGCAAGCAGGTGCTCCTCGAGGGTTGGGAGCAGTTCGGCGAGCCCGTCGACCGCATCGTGTCGATCGGCGCGTTCGAGCACTTCGGTAGCGACCGGTACGACGACTTCTTCAAGATGGCCTACACCGCGCTGCCCGATGACGGAGTGATGCTGCTGCACACCATCATCAAACCCAGCGACGCCGAATTCGCCGAACGCGGGCTGCCGCTGACCATGACGAAGCTGAAGTTCTTCAAGTTCATCATGGACGAGATCTTCCCCGGCGGCATGCTGCCGAAGGTGGAGGACGTCGAGAAGCACGCCACCAAGGCGGGATTCGAGATCACCCGCATCCAGCCGCTTCGCCTGCACTACGCGCGCACCCTGGAGATCTGGGCCACTGCCCTTGAGGCACGCAGGGACGAAGCCATCGCCATCCAGTCGCAAGAGGTCTACGACCGCTACATGCGGTACCTGACGGGGTGCGCGGAGCTGTTCACCGAGGGCTACACCGACATCTGCCAGTTCACCCTCAAGAAGGGCTGAACGCCCGTCAGGCAGGGGGTCGCCGCCCCGGCGGACCCATGGTCGCACCCGCGGCGTCGCGTCGACGCGCCGCCATCCCCGCCAGCGCTTCGAACACCACACGGTGCGCCGCGTTCACGGTGAGCTCGGCGTGGTCGTAGGCGGGTGACACCTCCACCACGTCGACGCCTGCCACCTCGTGCTCGTAGCAGAGTTGACGCACCATCCTGAGAAGGTCGACGCTGGTGATGCCGCCCGGCTCGGGAGTACCGGTACCCGGTGCGTGCGCTGGGTCCAGCACGTCGATGTCGACGGACAAATAGAGCTTGTCGGCCTTGGCCAGCGCCTCGCCGACCGCGTCGGCCATGACGGCCTTGAAGCCGCGTTCCCAGATCTCCTGCATGGTGTGCCACACCATGCCCTGCTCCTGCATCCACTCGAACGTGTCCTGCGGCGGCCAGTAGCCACGCAATCCGACCTGGACGAAGTGGGTGCCGGGCACGGCGCCCGACTCGATGAGGCGCCGCATCGGCGTGCCGTGGCTGGCGAGATTGCCGTCGATGATGTCGGCCGTGTCGGCGTGCGCGTCGAAGTGCACGATGCCGACGTTGCCGTAGCCGTGCACGTCGGCCACCGCGGTCGCCGCAGGCCAGGTGATGGAGTGGTCACCGCCGAGGACGACGGGGACGATGCCACGGGAGGCGACGGCCGCGACCCGCTCCTTGATGTTCTGGTGCGCCACCTCGGTCTGTCCGTGCGGGCACCAGGCGTCGCCGAAGTCCACGACCTCGAGCCACTCGAAGATCTCCAGACCCAAGTCCATGTGATAGGTGCCTGGCTCGTAGGCGGTGGCACGGATCGCCCTCGGGCCGAACCGCGCGCCCGGCCTGTTGGTCGTCCCGACGTCGAACGGAGCGCCGACGATCGCAACGTCGGGGCGCCACGACTCGAGTTGCTCGGTCTCGGTGAGGAACGGACGGTGCCCAAACGTCGCCAGCCCGGAGTGCGGCAGATCCAACTGCTCGGCCATCCCCGGTGGAAGTTCGCGACGCGGTGCCTGGTCCCCAGCCGATTGGACGTGGTCGTGACTCATGGGCTGACAGTACCTTTCTCGATACCGCCACCTACGGCGCTTCGGCCTTGACCCGCAACAGAAGTCAGCGCCTCGCGGAGTCGGTCCGGAATGGCGCGCTTCGCCCAATCTTCGGTCGACACCACCACGTAGACGTTGTGGCCACGCACCGCCACGACGCCGTCGTCACCGGCTCCGCGGATCACCTCGAACCGCAGGGCGAAGCTCGTCGTGCCTGTCGACTCACACCACGTGGCGATGCGGACCGTGTCACGCCAGCGCACTGGCGCGAGATAGTCGAGTTCGGCATGAACCACCTGCACGTCCACGCCCCACGCCGTGAACTCGGTGAACGGTAGGCCGAGATGGTCGAGGTAGGCGGTGCACGCCTCGTCGAGCCACGTCAGGAAGTGGGCGTTGAAGATCACGCCCTGCTGGTCGACTTCGGCGTAGCGCGGCACGATCGGCAGCGAGAACGGTTCGGTCACACCGCACACCTTGCAGCGTCCCCACCGTCGGGGCAATGCGGCAATGGAAGAATCGACGGCCGGGGGCAACTACTCACGGCAAGGCGCAGGTAATGCAATTGATCACCATCGACGACGTCCGCGCGGCCGCCGCCCGGATCCGCGGTTCCGTCGTACGGACCCCGCTGATCCCCGCGCCGTGGGGCGATCCCGATCGACCACTGTTCCTCAAACCCGAGAATCTGCAGGCGATCGGCGCGTTCAAGGTACGCGGCGCGTTCAACGCCATCGGGCGACTCGACGACGCGACCCGCGCCAGGGGCGTCGTCGCGTACTCGAGCGGTAACCACGCCCAGGCGGTCGCCTACGCGGCGGCGAAGTTCGGCGTGCCATCGCACATCGTCATGCCGGAGGAGACGCCGAGGGTCAAGATCGACGCGACCCGCCATCTTGGTGCCGAGGTGGTGCTGTGCGGAGCGGGTCAACGCGAGAAGGTCGCCGACGAAGTCGTGGCCAGCACCGGCGGGGTGCTGATCCCGCCGTTCGACCATCCTGACGTCATCGCCGGACAGGGCACCGTCGGACTGGAGATCGTCGAGGATCTGCCCGACGTCGCCAACGTGATCGTCCCGGTGAGCGGGGGAGGGCTGGCGTCGGGCATCGGCACCGCGGTCAAGGCGCTCGCCCCCGGGGCCGCCGTCATCGGCGTCGAGCCGGAGCTCGCCGCGGACACGGCCGAGAGTCTCAATGCGGGGCACCGCGTCGACTGGTCGATCGACGACCGCAACCGCACCATCGCCGACGGGCTGCGCTCGCAGCCGTCAGAGCTCACCTTCGCGCACCTGCAACACGTCCTGGACGGTCTGATTACGGTGTCGGAGAACGATATTCGCGTAGCGGTTCGCGAGACTGCGCTGCGCGCCCACCTCGTCGTCGAGCCAAGCGGCGCCGTGGCACTGGCGGCCTACCGAAGCCGCCAGACGCCCGCGGGCCCCACCGTGCTGATTCTGTCCGGCGGCAACGTCGAGCCAAGGCTCCTCGCCGAGATTCTCTCGGCCTGACCGTTTCTGCCCCCGGCTCACCAGGGGTGAATCAGAGGGGAGGACGCGACGCAGCGGCCCTCCGCCGAATGCGACCACGCGTCGAGCATGGCCGACGCCCTGAGCAGTCGGCGGCGTCCGACCCACCCACGCGTGCGTGGGTCCTCCTTCGACTGCGCCGCCGCATCTGTCCGGAGCCGCCCCGGCGCGCCCGACGACGGACGAACGGGTAGTGTCGCCCCGGAATGGTCGACCACGTTGGTGCTGCCCGTGTGAGGCCGCTTCGTGGGACAGGAGCTCGTGAGGCCGCACGGCCCGCGGGTCTGAAAGGGTATTTGTGGACGCCGTCCTCGGCTTGTCGATGACTCCGACATCCGTCGGCTTGGTCCTCGTCGAAGGACAGGACGCCGATGGCGCGACGATGGATCGCGACTCCTTCGCGGTTTCCGCCGGGTCGATCAAGACGTCCGCGCAGGCCACTGCGGCCGTCCTGCGCACCGAGGCGATGGCCGCCACCCGCGGGCTTCGACTGCACTCGATCGGCGTGACGTGGAGTGAGGACGCCGACGCCGAGGCCTCCATGCTGATGCGCTCGCTGTCGGAATCCGGCTTCGACAACGTGGTGGCGATCCGCATGCCGGAGGCCACCGAGGCCCTGGCCCGCGGGATCGCCGAGGTCCTCGGCTACGCGACGACCGCGGTGTGCGTCATCGAGCCGGATGCGGCGATCTCGTTGATCGTCAACACGAGCGACGGCGCAGTACAGACCGCGTTCAATCACACCGTCGACTCCGACGCCGCCCTCATCGCCTGGCTGAGCACCATCTTCACCAAGGCCGACTGGGAACCCGAGGCGCTGGTTCTCGTCGGCTCGGCCGGTGACTTCGAGCCGCTCATCCCCGCACTGGAGGATGCGCTGTCGGTGCCGGTGTTCGCGCCGGAGGAGGCCACCCTCGCGCTGGCCCGTGGGGCGGCGCTGGCGTCGGCGCAGAACGCCGACACGCCGCTCGACACCTTCGACCCCTTCGACGGGGCGGGCGGCGCCGCGGCCTCGGGCTCCGGCCTGCACCGTTGGGAGGCCGGACCTGCGCCCCGTCAGAGCGCGCTGGTGCGCGTCGGCCCCGCGGCCATGCTGGCCACCGGCCTCGTAACCTTCGTCGTCTCGGTGTCCATTGCGATCAGCCTTCAGCTGGCGCCCAGTCGGGAGACCCCGAGCCCGGTACCCGCCGTCGGTGCCGAGACACCCGGAGCGGTCCGGCCAGCCAGGCCGGTCATGCCGCCGCCCGTCGCGATCCCGCCGATCGTGCAGGAGGCGCTGCCCGAGGCTCCGCCTGCCGAGGCCACTCCACCCGAGGCTCTGCCCCCGGTCTATGAAGAGGCGCCCGCGCCGATCGCCGACATCCCCGCCGAGGCACCGTCGGTGGGTGAGGTGCCCGCCGCGCCGGAGATCCCCGCTGCCGATCCCGCGCCGGTCGATCCCGCGCTCGCACCGCCCGTCGTCGATGCGCCCGTGGAGGGCGCCCCGCCGCCGTCCGTCTACACCCCGTCGCCGGTGTACCAATCACCCCCGCCAGTCGAGACGAAGAAGCCGGGCATCCTGACGCGGATCAAGGAAAAGCTGACGCCCGGGCCCGGCTAGCTTGGATATACGTGCCTTGAACCCAACCCCGTCCCCCGTGCGAACCGGACGCGCGACGCTACGCCTCGTCATCCGCGTCGCGATCGTCGCGTCCGTCGTAGTGGCGCTGCTAGTGGTGGAGTTCAGCTCGAGGTCGGGCGTGGCGTGGCGGTTGATCACCTTCACCTATCAGGCCAATATCCTGGCCGCCGCCTACTACGCATGGACCCTGGTATCGCCGCGGGCCGATCGGCGCACCGGACTGCGCGGGGCGGTCGTCCTGTACGTCGTCGTCGCGGGCGCGATCTGGAACCTACTGCTCACTGGCCGCAGCATGGGCTATACGCCCGCCAATTTCCTCCTTCACGTGGTGGTGCCGGTGCTCGCCATCGCCGACTGGCTGCTGATCCGGCGGGGTGCGGGCACCGCCAAGTGGTGGCCGTTCGCGTGGCTCGCCTACCCCGCCACCTATGCCGCCGTTGCGGTGGTCGTGTTGAACCGTGCGGGCCGTCGCGCCCCGTACTACTTCCTGGATCCCGGCAGTGTCGGAGGCGCCGCCGTCGCCATCAACGTCGGTTTGCTTGGCGCAGGATTCTTGGCTCTTGGGTACTTGCTGCTCGCAGTGGCGCGCCCGACCTCGGCTAACGTTTAGCTCGTCGCGACCGATCTAGCATGTAGCCAAGGTCGGACTTCGAAGGGTGGACTCTTGCGTAAGAACGTGCGACATGCATTGTCGGTGGCGGCAATCGCGACCCTTCTACTCACCGGCTCGGTGGCGCCCGGGCTCGCCGCCGCGCCTACGTCGATCCCCGTCGCGAACATCTCGCCGGCGCCCGGCCAGGTCGTCGGCGTCGCCATGCCGGTGACGGTGACCTTCGCTCAGCCCGTCACCGACCGCGCCGCGGCGGAGCAGTCGGTCCACTTCACGGCACCCGCCTCGCCGAAGGGCAGCTTCGAGTGGATCGGCAACGACGTACTGCGGTTCGACCCGAGTGACTACTGGCCCGCCCATTCGGTGATCGCGCTGTCGGTGGGGAGCTTCAAGGCCAACTTCCAGACCGGTTCGGCCGTGGTCGGCGTCGCGGATCTGGACGCCCACACCTTCACGGTGAGCATCGACGGCCAGGTGGTCCGCGACATGCCCGCCTCGATGGGCAAGCCACGGCACACCACCCCGATCGGTTCGTTCACCGCGCTGGAGAAGCAGTCGCCGGTGGTGATGGATTCACGCACCATCGGCATCCCGCTCAGTGATCCCGAGGGCTACAAGCTCACGGTTTACGACGCCGTCCGGGTGACTTGGGGCGGTGTCTACGTGCACGGGGCACCGTGGTCGGTGGGGTCGCAGGGCTATGCCAACGTCAGCCATGGCTGCATCAATCTGAGCCCGGACAACGCGGCCTGGTACTACGACCAGGTCAGCATCGGTGACCCGATCATCGTCCAGGCGTGACGGCGTGCAGGTTCTTCGCGGTCGGTGAGGCTGGCACGTCGGCGGCGTCCGGGTAGGTGCCGAGGATGCGGTCGGCGGTTCCCGTGCTTGTCACCGTGAACCAGTAGTGCTCGTTCTTGAAGTGATGCTGCCGGTGGTTGCGCCAGATCGCGCGGTAGACAGCCGTTTTCGGCTTGTAGTCGCTGTGGATCAGGTAGTGACACCATTCGTAGCAGAGGCCGAGCACGCCGAGGAACGCCAGATACGTCAGCCCGAGGCCGGGCCGCGGGAAGGCGAACACCGCGATCGAGACGGCGACCGGCAGCACCCACAGCAGTGCGCGCCATGGGATGAAGATCAGCGCAATCTGGCGCGGGTCGACGTGGTGCTCTCGGTGCTTGCGCGCCAGCAGCGGATCGACGGTGAGCGAACCCACCCGGCGGGGCCGCCAGTGCAGGATGAAGACGTGGACCAGCCACTCGAAGAAGGGGAACAGGGCCACCATCACGACGGGTACCAGCGCGTCGGTGAGCTGCCAGTCCCCGACGACGATCCTCGCAGTCAGCGCGGCGCCGAGCGTCGCGCCAATCATCCACGGGGACGGGTGTTTCGCGAACTCCCTCGCCGCGTCGGCGAGCGAGAAGTTGCGTCGGCCGGTGCGCGTGGTCAAGAGCCCACCTCCAGTTCGTCGAGTGCCGTGAGCAGTGCCACGGTCGCCGGCTCGAGGAGGTCGCGGGCGGCGCGTTCGGCGGCGTCGGGATCAGCGTCGCGGATCGCCTTGGCGATGCGTCGGTAGGCGTCGGGCCTGCCCACCTCGGCAGCCATCATGGCTGCCAGTGCGGGGAGAGCGGGCTCGTAGGTGGCGCGAAGTGTGTTGTACATCAACCGAAACGCGATCGAGTCTGCGCCGTCGACGACGTGATCCCAGAAGGTGAGTGCGTGGCGTTGCCGCTCGACGGGGTCGGCCTCGGCGGCGAGCGCAGCGATGGAGTCGTCGAGCAGCGTTGGCATGTCGGGTGGTCGGCGGATGGCAGCCAGCTGGGCGATCTTGGGACCGTTGTGCAGGCGCGTCTCGAGGATGCTGCGCACGACGGTGACGTCGACCTCGCCGGCCCGGATCAATAGGCGGGGGAGCAGATCGAGGCCGGCGTGGCGGCGGAAGTCGCGGACGGTGGTGGCGTCGCCTTGGCGGACCTCGACGAGACCGGTCTCGGTCAGGCGCTTGATGGCCTCGCGGACCGCGGGCCTTGACACGCCGAGCACCTCGGCGAGGCGCCGCTCGCTGGGCAGCGCCTCCCCGGGCCGCATCTCGCCGCTGAGTACTTCGGCGACGATCTGCTCGAAGACGTCTTCGGGTACGGACCGTCGATTGACGGGTTGCAGGGC
Organism: Mycobacterium sp.; assembly: GCF_040509115.1. GTDB lineage: Bacteria > Actinomycetota > Actinomycetes > Mycobacteriales > Mycobacteriaceae > Mycobacterium. The sequence continues at coordinate 52,906 of NZ_JBEVLO010000552.1, forward strand.
CATCTGCCCACCTTGGCAGGCAGATGGCCAGAGGTCAAGTGGTAATACCAGTGGGTCTAGCTAGCTCGGGATACCGGTGTATTCGGGGTTCGGCGGCACCGACAGAGCGATGCCGATTCGATTGGTGGCCCCGATGAACGCGGCGATCGAGATGCCCTCCAGGATCTCGTGGTCGGTGAGTCCGAGCTCGCGCAACGCGTTGACGTCGGCATCCCGAATGGACTGCGGGTCGCTGTTCACGGCGATCGCGAGATCGGCAAGCGCGCGCTCCCGATCCGTGAGTTCGGCGACCTGATGGTGATCGATCGCTACGCGCTGCCCGAAGGACCAGTCGCCGGCGACCTTGCCCAGCTTGTTGGCGTGGTTGGTGTGGCAGTAGGAGCACCGGTTCTCGCCGGACACGACGGTGGCGATGACCTCGCGTTCACGGGCGGTCAGGCCCCCGCGACCGTCGGTGCCGAGAAGGGGCAGCAGGTAGGCGTTGAGGCGCTCCAGATCGCCCTCGTTCAGGGACAGCGCGCGAAACCAATTGGAGGTCAGGCCTTCTTCACGCTGCTGGCGGCTGAAGAAGCCCTTGACGCCCGGGTTGCTCAGTTCGTCGAGCTCGGGCACCTCCAGGCGTGAGATGCGGTTCGGGGTCAGGGGAGTGGCGCTGGGTGAGGGAGCATCGGCGGTCGTGGTCATGCTTCGACGATGCGACCTCCTGCGGCACTTGAGAAGGTTTGTGCCAGTGCAGATCGAAAGTCGTCGTGGCCTACCGCACGAACCGCAACGCCGCGGCCGTCGAGTCGTCGGCGGGCAGGAACGCCTCGATGCTCAGTTCGGCGGCGGTGAGGTCCAGTGCGGTGCCGAACGTCGTCACGGTGCTCAGGAACGTCAGCTCCGTGCCGTCGGGTCTGGCCAGCCGCAGCGGCACCACGACGCCGCCGAGATCGTGCCCTGGGTCGAATCCTCCTGGATAGGCTTCGATCTCGGCGAGCAGCTCGGTCAGCGGCTCGGAGGCGCTGACGGACACCTCCCGGCGAAGTCGACCGATGACGTGGTGCCTCCACTGCGCAAGGTTGCGGATTTGGGGCGCCAGCCCGTCGGGGTGCAACGAGATGCGAAGTGCGTTCGGCGATTCCAGGAGATGGGGGGCGACGCCCTGCATCAGCATCGCGGCCCCGGCGTTGGCGGCGACGATGGTCCAGCCCCTGTCGACGGCCAGACACGGATACGGCTCGTAGGCCTTCAACACCCGTTCGAGTCCGGCGCGGACCGCAGCCATGTCCGGGTCGGCGAGCGACCGCTCCGCGTACACCGGCGCGAGGCCCGCGGCCAGCAGGAGTTGATTCTGCTCGCGCAGCGGCACGTCGAGCACGGAGGCGAGCCGCAGCACCATCGCCCGGCTGGGCGCCGACCGTCCGGTCTCCATGAAGCTGACGTGGCGAGACGACACGTCGGCCTCGATCGCCAGATCCAGCTGACTGAGCCTGCGCCGCTGCCGCCACTGACGCATCAACGTGCCGAACGGCGGACCCTGTGCCGGAGCCGTGATCACGAACCCCAGTCTGACCGACGACGTCTCGGTGATCCACTACGTCGGAGGTAATTGTCAGCGTTACCCGGCCGGGCGCACCCTGGAGGCGAACGGTCCGCAGAGAGGAGCCGACATGCCATCCCGACGAGACGTCCACGTGCACCCGACGATTCCTCGTTGGCTGCGCTTCGTGATGGCATCCGACCGCGCAGGATCGTCCTGGTACGTCGGCCTCGGCTTCTTCTTCGCCCCAGCACTCGCCGTCGTGTCACCTTGGCAGCCCGTCACCACCGTGCTGTGGGTGGTGATTGCGCTGGCCGGGCTGTGGCTCGGCGTGCTCGGCATCGCCATGGCAGCCGGACTGTCGATCGTGCTGCGATCGGGCGCTGAGATTCCCGAGGATTACTGGCGGTCGATCATCGACTACGGAGAATCACCCAAAACCGTTGCGTCGCAAGCCATTTAGTTGCGCCGCAACCCATTTGGCTTCACTGCCTCTTGGTGGCCCCCGTGTAGTCGACCTGCCAGTGCTTGATGCCGTTGAGCCAGCCCGACCGCAACCGCTCGGGCTTGGCCACCGACACGAGATCAGGCATCGCGTCGGCGATCGCGTTGAACATCAGGTCGATGGTCATGCGAGCCAAGTTGGTGCCGATGCAGTAATGCGCCCCGGTACCGCCGAACCCGACGTGTGGATTGGGGTCGCGCAGGATGTTGAACGTGTACGGATCGTCGAACACGTCCTCGTCGAAGTTGGCGGAGCGGTACATCATCACCACCCGCTGACCCTTCTTGATGTGAACGCCTGCGAGTTCGGTGTCCTCCAGCGCCGTGCGCTGGAACGAGGTGACGGGGGTGGCCCACCGGACGATCTCGTCGGCGGCCGTGCCGGGCCGCTCCCTCTTGAACAGCTCCCATTGGTCGGGGAAGTCGGTGAAGGCCATCATGCCCTGCGTGATGGAGTTGCGGGTGGTCTCGTTGCCCGCCACCGCAAGGAGGATGACGAAGAAGCCGAGCTCGTCGTCGGAGAGCTTGGCGCCCTCGACGTCGGCCTGCACGAGCTTGGTGACGAGGTCCTCGCCAGGTGTGTTGGCCCGCTCGGCCGCCAACTGCATGCCATAGGTGATCAGGTCGACCGATGCACTGATCGCGTCGTTGCCTGCGAACTCGGGGTCCATGTCGCCGACCATCTGATTGGACCAGTGGAACAACTTCATCCGGTCCTCCTGTGGGACGCCCATCAACCCGGCGATCGCCTGCAGGGGGAGTTCGCAGGACACCTGCTCGACGAAGTCACCCGTCCCCTCGGCGGCGGCCGTCTTGGCGATCTGACGGGCGCGCTCGGCCAGGTCGTCTCGCAGGCGCTCCACCGCCCGCGGCGTGAACGCCCGCGACACGATCTTGCGTAGGTGGGTGTGGTGGGGCGCGTCCATGTTGAGGAGGACGAACTTGCCGGTGTCGAGCTGTGCCTGAACGGTGCCGTCCTGGTAGCGCGGGAGCGCGGTCTTCTCCAGGCTGGAGAAGACGTCGCTGCGCCGCGACACCTCCTTGACGTCCTTGTGCTTGGTCACCACCCAGAACCCGCCGTCGCCGAATCCTCCGACGCCCTCGGGCTGCTCGTTCCACCAGATCGGCGCCACCTTGCGCATCTCGGCGAGCTCGTCGACGGGCAGTCGTTCGGCGTAGATGTCCGGATCGGTGAAGTCGAACCCGGCGGGGAGATTCGGGGTCCGCGCGCTATCCAGCATAGATGAGCTCCTCGAAAAACGATGTGTTCTAGTGCGGTAAGGCATTGCTACACCACTGATCGGGGCGTCGCGGTGGGTTCCGCAAACTCGCAAGTAGAACGTGTTCCCGTGAATCATTAGACCTTCATTAATGCTCTTCGAGGGATTGCCTTGTAACGAAGTAGGCGCGATTCTGGACAGACCCACTAGCAACATCAGTCCCTAAGGCCACAGGGAAAGGGGTCAGCCTTGAAGTCGACGAAAACGGTGTCGGTGACCGCAGCGCTCGCGAGCGGTACGGCAGGGGTCTTCCTTGCCCTGATGGCTTCGGCCGGGCCTGCCGCAGCAGACCCGGGCGCTCCCATTCCGCCGCTGCCCGTGCCCGCTCCGGAAACCACGGTGCAGGCGTCGGGACCCGCCCCGGGCCCGCTGCCTGCCGTAGCGCCCGTGCCCGCCGTCGTGCCACTGCCTGGCGATCCCGCCGCACTGCCGCCGGACGCCGCGCCTGCGCCAGCAGCGCCACCCGCTGAGGTCCCGCACCTCGCCAGCCCGGATGCCCTGCCGCCGGGCTCGACGATGGACCCGAGCGTGATGGCGGGCGAGTCGCCGAACGTCAGCTACCTGAAGGATCTGTGGCACGCCGTCCAGAACCAGGAGATCAGCGGTAAGGAAGCGCTCTTGCTCGGGGTGGCTCAGCGCGGCATGAACACGCCGTACCCGAATCAGGCGCCCGGCCCCAACGTCCCGCTCTCCCCGGTGGACCCCGCGCTGGCGCCGGCCGATCCCGCGCTGGCTCCGCCGCCTCCTGCCCCCGCGCCTGCACCACCTGCTCCGGTACTGCCGTGGCTGCCACCGCCGGCGGCCGCCCCGGCCACTCCGGCTCCCTAGGGGTCAGGGGTCAGGGGATCCGTCCGACGCCGCCACGGGCGATGCGCAAGATCCGGTACTAGAGCGCAGGCTCCACCCGCGCGGGCACGTGCTTGTGCCAAGGTGTGCCGGCGTACGCATCCCGCCACTCCGACGAGGTCAAGGTGTTCGGGGCGACGCCCGGTGTCGTCGAGGACCCGTCGGCCTCGACATGGTCCACGCCGTAGCCGTTTGGCAGTGACACGTGCCCGGACAACATCGCGTCGGTGATCTCGACCGTGGCCTCGGCGGTCCCAGCCGCAGTGGTGATCCTGGCGCGCCCACCGTCGGAGAGTCCGATGACGGTCGCGTCCTGCGGGCTGATCCGAAGCGCGCCGTCCACGTCACGCTTGCGCCAACTCGGGTCGCGCAGAATGTCGTTCGCGGTATAGGCGCGGCGTTCCCCAGCGGACAGAACCATCGGGAACTCGGCGCTGGTCAGCGTGGTCGGAGCGGATCTCAGGGCGCGGACGTCGTCGAGCATCTCGGGCATCTCGACGGCGATCTTGCGGTCCGGATGGGTGATCAGCGCGAAGTCGTCGGCGTACTCGTGGACGGTGAAGGTGATGCCCGACCGACTGGACAGAATCGCCTCGAACAACGCATTGCCGTCGGCGTGACCCGCGCGCTCGACGGCCTCCGGGTAGGCCATGGCCGTCTTCTGCGCGAGACCCCACAGCGCCGCAGCACCCGCGAGCCCCTCGGGAAGTGCCGGGCCCAGCGTCTCGTACAGGACGAACGGTAGGACCCGGCCCAGGCGAGGGTTGGCGCCGATGGCGACCAAGAACGCTTGCGCGTAGGCGTCCAACCCCACGGCGGCAGCCCTGCGCAGCGGCGCCAGTTCAGCCTCGTCGACCACGCCGAGGGCCCGCACCAACCTGGCCCAGATCTCGGGTTCCGGCAATGTTCCTGGCAGCGGCTCGAGCACCGGGTGCCGTAGGTGAAAGGTGTTGCGCGGGAACTCCAGATTGAAGAACGTCGCCTCTGGCTTCTCGAACTGACTCGCTGCGGGCAGCACGTAGTGGGCGAGCCGAGCCGTCTCGGTCATGGCGACGTCGATCACGACCAGGAGTTCCAACGATTCGAGCGCCGCGCGGACGGCACCCGAGTCGGCGACGGAGTGCGCGGGGTTGCTGCTCTCCACGATCATCGCCCGGAAGCGAGCGGGGTGATCGGTCAGAATCTCCTGCGGCACGACGTTGCTCGGCACCAGGCCCGCGATGATGGGGGCACCGGTCACGGGCGTGTGTCCGACGCCGCCCACGCCGAAGAGCGGTGCGAGCGACGAATGTAGATGCTGCCCACCACGTTTGGCAAAGTTTCCGGTGAGAATCCAGAGCAGCTTGTTCAGATACGAGCAAAGCGTACTGTTGGGCGCCTGCTGGATGCCGAGGTCCTCGAAGACCGACACACTGGCGGCCGAGGCGATCCGGCGCGCCGCGGCCCTCAAGAGCCGTTCGTCGACACCACACGTGCTCGCATACTCGCCAATCGGCACCTCGGCCAGCACCCCGCGCACCGCGTCGGCGCCGGTGACGTGGTCGGCCAGGAAGGTCTCGTCGCACAACTCCTCCTGCACCAACACCGCGGCCAACGCCGCCAGGCACCACGCGTCGCTGCCCGGGCGCACCCGCAGGTGGAAGTCCGCCAGTTTGGCGGTGTCGGTGACGACGGGGTCGATCACGATCATCGAGCGCGTCGGGTCCTTGGCAATCTCGTTGAGCACCACGCGTGCTCGCGGAAAGCTCTGCGACATCCATGGATTCTTGCCGACGAACACGGACACCTCGGCGTGCTCGAACTCGCCGCGGGTGTGCCCGCCGTAGAAGTGTGCGTCGACCCAGTGCTCGCCGGTCTTCTCCTGCGCCAGCGCATTCGACCGGTACCGGGAACCGATCGCCTTGAGGAATGCTCCGCTGTACGCACCACCTAGATGATTGCCCTGCCCGCCGCCGCCGTAGTAGAAGATCTTGTCTCCGCCATGCTCGTCGCGGATCCGCGAGAAGCCGTCGGCGATCTCGACGATCGCGGTGTCCCAGTCGATCTCCTCATACGAACCGTCGGGGCGGCGCCGCAGAGGGGAGGTCAGCCGGTTGCGGCTGTTCTGGTAGTGGTCAAGCCGGAGCGCCTTGTTGCAGGTGTAGCCGTGTGACGCCGGATGCTCCCTGTCGCCACGAATCTTGACCAGGCGTCGGTCGTCGACTTGCACCACCACGCCGCAGTTGCACTCGCAGAGGATGCAAGCGGTCGACTTCCATTCACCGGTCATCCTCTAGCTCCCCGTCTCGGCTTGGACAAGCGCTCGCAATTGGCGATGGGCGGAATCAAGCGGCCCGACGCCACGGGTGGCCCTGGCGATGACGATCGCCCCCTCGATGGCGGAGGCGATGAACTCGGCAAGCTCTCGCGCACGGGGTTCGGCAATGCCGTCGTCGACGAGCCGGCCAGCGATCAACTCCAGCCAGCGGGTGAACGCCGCACCGGCCCGTTCGAGCACCGCCGCGTTCTCGTCCTTGGCTGGATCACCAGCCTCGACGGCGACGGCCACCACTGGACAACCGGCGCGGAAGTCGGTCTTGGTCAGCTGCTTGCGGAAGCCAGCGACGATGGCGTCCAGGACGTCCAGACCCGTTGCCGCAGAACGTATCCGGTCGGCGACGTGGTCGCTTGCCAGGTCGACGGCCTCGCATAGGAGTTGGGTGCGCCCGCCAGGGAAGTAGTGATAGGCCGAACCGCGCGGGGCCCCGCTGTGCTCGAGAACGTCGGAGATCGCCGTCGAGTGGGCCCCCCTCTCGCGGATCAGCACTGCGGCAGAGGCGACCATCCGGTCACGGGGGCTGGGCACCTGGTCGCATCCCTTCACGGTCCGACTTATGTAGAGAAGCATACATAAGTCGCGACCGTG
>NZ_JBEVLO010000553.1:0-3599 GCF_040509115.1 Mycobacterium sp.
GGCCTCGGCCACGCAGCGTGGCCTACACGGTCACCAAGCACGCGATCAGCGGGTTGACGGCATCCATGCTGCTGGACTTGCGTGACGTCGACATCTGCGTGACGCAGATCGACATCGGCAATGCCGCTACCGCGATGACCGCGGGGTTCGGCGCGGAGGCGTTGCAGGCCAACGGAACTATGGCTGCAGAGCCGACCTTCGATGCCGTGCACGTGGCACGGTCGCTGGCGTACCTGGTTGAGTTACCGCTGGAGGTCTCGGTGCCGTCGCTGACCATCATGGCGCGTGGGATGCCCTTCTTCGGTCGCGGATGAGCGACATCGCTCTGTGCCTGGCCTCGGTGTGGCCGACTGTGACGACGGGCAGCGCCGAACCCTCCTCGGGTGTCGGTTGGTGGTTGTGGTTCACGAGGGTTGGGGTGTAGTCGTCGGCATCGGTTGAGTAGGCGGGCTGATCCGACGCGCGCCGAGTGCCCGTCGGCATTCGGGAGCTGGCCGCGCCGAGGTTGATTGGCCGGTTCCGGTCATCGCGCGCGACGACCGGGGTCAAACGCAGTGAATTTGGTACCGATCGGTGCTGAAGTGCTATGGTCATTCCGTACCGATCGATACCGATCGATACTCATCTCCAAGAGGGGCCGACATGGGAACGCTCGACAGCACGACTGCCGCCGCGGCTTGCGGCAGTCCGGGATCGGGCTGGGTGCCGCCCAACGCCCTCGTGGCGGCGTTCCTCGCGTCCGCCGAAGCCGGCCTCGGTTCGTGGCGCGAACCTCGGCTTCGGCGGTGGCAAGTTCTAGCCGTCGGTCGCGCACGGACGACATCACGAGCGCGGACACGGCGTGTGTCCGCGACAACGCCAATCAGTTGCCGGCAGCGGTCAATTGCGCTGGCAGGCCTCGGCGCTCGTTGCACCTCTCAACATGCCGATCGAACGGATCAGGCAAACCATGGAAAGGATCACAACCTTGAGCACTCACACGATCGAGCCATCCCCGAATACGGCGGCGCAGCCGTTGACGGGACTTCGGGCCCTGGTGACGGGCGGCTCGCGGGGCATCGGTACCGCGATCGTCCGACGACTCGCCAGTGACGGCGCCGACGTCGCGTTCACCTACAACACGTCGCCCGAGCGCGCCCACGAGCTCGTCACCGAGGTGTCCGAGCTGGGTTCCAAGGTGATCGCGCTCCAGGCCGACCTCGCAGACGCCGAGGCCACCCAGCGCGTGGTCGACGATGCCGCGCACCGCCTCGGCGGCTTGGACATTCTGGTCAACAACGCCGGCGTCGCGCATATAGCCCCCGTCGAGTCCTTTTCGTTGGACCAGTTCGATCATCTGGTGTCCGTCAACGTGCGCGGCGTGTTCACCGCCGTTCAGGCGGCCGTGCCCCACATGGACGGCGCCGGCCGCATCATCACCATCGGCAGCGTCAGCGCCGATCGCGTTCATGTCCCGGGCCTCTCGGTCTACACGATGACCAAGGCCGCGGTGGCGGGCTTGACGAAGGGGTTGGCGCGCGAACTGGGCCCACGGGGAATCACCGTGAACAATCTCGCCGTAGGTCCCACCGCCACGGAGATGAATCCCGACGACGACAGCGAGCTCGCCAGCATCAATCGCGCCATGACCGCGGTTGGTCGCTACGGCCAACCGCACGACATCGCCAGCGCCGTCGCCTATCTCGCGCTCCCGGAGGCCGGATTCGTGACCGGCGCCACGTGGTACGTCGACGGCGGGTTCAACGTCTGATGACGACCTCTAGGCGGGCGGCATCGGCGCCTTGGAGCTTCGTGGGTGGCGCCGATTACGACCCGAACGCGATTGTCGTCGAACGGTACTCGGAGTTGGCTGTAGTGGAGGTAGTCGCCGCTTCGGCGAGGGAAGGTCGTCATGTCTGAGGTCGATCTGCGCGAGTTCTACGAGCGTTACATCGAGGCCCTCAACGCTCACGAGTTCGACCGCATGGACGAGTTCATCAGCGATCACCCCTCTCATCACGGTGAGGCGGGTACGCGGGCCGCCGTCGTCGCGGACCTCACGGGGATTGTCGACGCAGTACCCGACTTTCAGTGGGAGGTTCGGGAAGTGCTCGTCAATGGTGACCGTCTGGCCGTGCGGTTGATCAATACCGGCACCCCCGTCAAGGAGTGGCAAGGGGTGGCCCCCAGTGGTGGCGCGTTCGAGATCGTCGAGTATGCCCTGTACCAAGTTAGGGACGGGCGGTTCGTCCAGATGTCGAACTTGCACGACGCCGAGGCGCTGAGTCGCCAACTGGGGGCGTGAGTCGTTGTTCGACGGTGTGGTGGCCGGGTCGGTGGGAGAACGGGACGCGATGACCATGGCGGGAGCGGCACGTGCCGGCGGCGGCATGCGCCCGCTCGGTGTCGGCATCGTGGGTTTGAGTGCAACGGGCGGGTGGGCGGCAGGCGGTCATGTTCCCGCGTTGGCGGCGGTGGCTGGGGTGGAACTGCGTGGCTTGGCGGCAAGTTCGGCTGCATCGGCTCGCGCGGCGAGCGCGGCCTACGGGGTGCCGGCGTACGCATCGGTCGAGCAACTGGCCACGGCCGACGACATCGACCTGGTGGTCGTGGCGGTCAAGGTCCCCAGGCACCGCGAGCTGGTGCTGCCTGCGCTGGCGGCAGGGGTCCCGGTGTTGTGTGAGTGGCCGTTCGCCGTGAACCTCGCCGAGGCGCAAGAGTTGGCAAGCGCTGGTCGTGGGATCCGCACCTTCGTCGGGCTGCAGGGGCGAACCTCGCCTACCGCAAGATGGTTGGCGGATCTGGTGGCGAGTGGCTACGTCGGCGAGGTGCTCTCGGCCACCGTTGTGGCGGCGTCAGACGAATGGGGAGCCCCTGTCACGGAGCACACGCGGTACACGCTGGATCGAAGGCTCGGGGCCACGATGCTGACGATCGCGTTCGGGCACGCGATCGACCTCGTTGCGATGATCGTGGGGGAGTTCGAGGAGGTGGTCGCCACGACGGCGACACGGCACCCCTGGGTCCCCCTCGGCCGGACTGGCCAAACCATCTCGATGACCGCCGCAGACCAGATCGCGGTTTCCGGCACCGTGCCCGGCGGGGCGATCCTCTCCGTGCACCACCGAGGGGGCATTGCGTCGGGTGCCGGCTTCACGTTGGTGATCGACGGTGCGGATGGGACTCTGGAGGTGACCGCCCCCGGGTACCCGCACCTGGGTCCGGTCACCGTACGCGGTGCTCATCGGGGTGCTCGGCCTGCCGCGTTGGCACTGCCCGACGGTTACGACGACTACCCCCATCTGGCCGGCACGCCTGCCCATACCGTGGCGCACGCGTACGCCGCGATTAGAGACGATCTCCACCGCGGCACGGCCGTCGTCCCGGACTTCGCCCACGCCGTGATGCGGCACCGCCTCCTGGACGCGATCGTTCGAGCCGCCACCACAGGGCAACGGATCAACCCCCACCTGAAATGACGTCGCGGCGCCCCACCCTGCGGCAACGGAGAAGCCCAACCACACAGACCAACGCGAATTCGCCTCTGATGCAGGTGAAGTCGGTGTGGGGGAACGTCGTGGCGGGCAAAGCCGTCCGCCGGCCTACCCTCTCGGGGTGGG
>NZ_JBEVLO010000554.1:0-3667 GCF_040509115.1 Mycobacterium sp.
CCGCAGAACAGCTCGGGCAGCCTGCCGCCGAAATGTTCGGACGCATCGAGCAGGCCCAACGCAATCTGTTGCGTCTCTTCGACGAAACCGTAGTTGGCCAGCCCTGCGATGGCGATCGCGGTGTCGTGCGGCCACACCGAGCCGTTGTGATAGCTCATCGGGTTGAAGGCGTTCATGTCGGTGGCCAGAGTTCGTATCCCGAATCCTGAGTTCAGTTGAGGCCCAGCGAGATGTGCTGCCACTGCGGCGGCCTTGTCGTCGTCGACGATGCCGGTCCACAGGCAATGGCCCATGTTCGAAGAGACGGAGTCGACTTGACGTTTGGCCCCGTCGAGGGCTGTCGCGAAAGCCTGCCTGTCGGGCATCCAGAAGGCGAGGTTGAACGCCGCCTTCAGCTGCGCCGAGCGGGTGCGCCACGCTCGGGCTGCGACGGTGTCCCCGTCTCCGTCGGCAAGGAACGCTCGAGCCTGAAACGCTGCATACACGTAGCCCTGCACCTCGCACAGCGCTATCGGCGGGGCGGCGAGATGCCCGTCGGCATGGTTGATCCCGTCGAAGGAGTCCTTCCAGCCCTGGTTGACCAGACCGCGGTCGGTGTGTCGGCGGTACTCCACGAAACCATCTCCGTCGGCGTCGCCGTACTCGAGTATCCACGCCATGGCGCGATCGGCCGCGGCCAACAGCGACGGCCGGTCTTCGTCGAGAAGGCCTCCCCACCGATCGAGCTCAGCGAGCAGCATGACGAAAAGTGGTGTGGCGTCCACGGTTCCGTAGTAGGTGGTGCCTCCGCCTAACGCCAACGCCGCCTCTGTGCCGAGACGAACCTCGTGGAGGATACGCCCCGGTTCCTCCTCGGTCAGAGGGTCCACCCTGGTCCCTTGCAGCCGGGCAAGGGTGCGCAAGGTGTTCACCGCCAAGCGTGGATCCAGACCCAAGCTCATCCACGCGGTCAGTAGGGAATCTCGTCCGAAGAGCGCCATGAACCAAGGCGCGCCTGCGGCAAGGATCGGACGGCCCGGCTGTTTCGGGTCTTCGATCTGCAATGAACCGAGGTCACGGGTCCCGACCTCGAGAGAACGATCAAACGCCGAATCTCCAGTGACGATCCGCGGATTCGACAGACGCCAGGCGTGGAGTCGGCGTGCTGGACCGCTGGTGTCGACTGGTTCGCCACAGCGGTGTCGGGGCTGGATTCGATCGCCTCCGGTCGAGGCCTCCACGGCGAAGCAGGTCGACCACTGCGACCGTTGTGGCACTACGATCCGGAACGTGAATCTGCCGGGCGTGACGATCGGATCCCCGGTGGTGGCAGTGATCTGAACACCGCGGGTGTCATCCGGTCCGGCGAACGTGAAGGCCATCGTCGCCGTGCCGAGGTCGACGGCTAGATCGTGCGGGCGCTGAGCCCTGCCTTCCTTGACGGCGAAGAGATCCGCGAAGTCCGAGTCCACGGCCAAGGACAAGGTGACCCCGACCGGCTCCGCCCCGAGGTTGCGTAAGATCACGTCCTCGCGCATCCCGTCGCCGACCAACCTGTCGCGCAGCACCAACATCGTGCTGTCCGCCAGCCATTGACGTGGCGGCGTCCGGCCAACGAACGTGGCCCGGTAGGGCTCGGCTGGCTCTTCGATCGTGGCCAGGTTTTGCACCGGCGCCCCGTCGACGGCAAGCCGCCAGCATGACAACAACCGGGTATCGGCGACGAACAATCCCTGTGGCCGATCGCGATGAACGTCGCCCGAATTCGCCGAGATGCAAAACGTCGAACCTTCTAGCAGCGTGATGTCACCGCCGTCGCTGGTCACGGGTGGGCCCGTGCCAGAGGCCCAAGCGTCCGCCGCACCTGCTTCGCCGTCGACGACGCTCACCGGGTAACCATCTCCTGATAGAGGGCGAGGTGGTCGGCGACCATCCGAGTGGTAGAGAAGCGCTGGACGACTGCCGCGCGGCAGGCATCACGGTCCAACTGGTCGATGCCGTGGATCGCGGTCACCAGTTCGGCGGCGTCGGCGCAGAGGAACCCGGTGCTGCCGCGATCCACGATCTCGGGTGCGGCGCCGTTGGGACAGGCGATGACTGGCGTGCCGCAGGCCATCGCCTCGATCATCACCAACCCGAACGGTTCCGCCCATTGGATCGGGTTCAGGAGGGCTTTGGCCGCACCGATTAGCGCCAGTTTCGCGTCACCGGTGACCTCTCCGACGAAATTCACATCGTCGGTGAGTAACGGCAAGACTTGGTCAGCAAAGTAGGCCTGTTCAATGGGTTCCCGGTTCTTGGCTGCGATCATCAGCGGCTCGCCTGCGGCACGCGCAGCCAGTACGGCCTCGCGTACCCCCTTGTCCGGGGTCATCCGCCCGAGAAATAGCAGGTAATCCCCTTCTCCTGCGCCCACTGGGTATTCGTCGGGGTCCAGTCCGTGGTGAATCACTCGGGCCACGTCGATCTCAGGCGCGTGCGACGCTTGGTCGTGCGAAATCGCCACTACGGGTAGCCGCTTGCCGTAGCGGCGGTAGATCGCTCGGAGCTCACCGCTGAACGGACCGTGGCAGGTGGTGACTACTCGGTCATAGCCGGACGCCAACGCCCACGCCGGACCCAACAGAGTGTGGTCATGAATGATGTCGCAGCCGGCAAGTGCCTCGTAGCCGCCCATGACGTGGGGCAACTCAACTTCACCGCGGCCGACGCGATCCCAATCCGCCGTGGCCATGGTGTAGACAATGGGGACCTGCGCCGTGCTGTCGCCGGTGGCATACAGCAACACCTCGTGTCCGGCCGCAGTCAAGCCCTGCGCCAGCTGGCACACCACCGACTCCGTGCCCCCGTAGCCTGGCGGGGGTGTCGCCGCCCAAGGCGGCGCCAACAGACCAACCTTCAAAGGCTCGTGCGTCATGAGTTCATCGTGGGATTTGGCAGTCGCAACCGCACCGGCCCGATGGGACGGAAAGCGGCGGCACCGCTCGTCCCGTCAGATTAGCCATATGGTCTGCCCGCGTTGCGATTTGGCTAGACCAGTTCTGCCATTCTGCGCATGCTGGACGATCGCGATCGCACGTTTTCAACTGGGCAGTAGATACCATGAGAACTGTGCCGGGCCCTCGGCTCCGTCCGCAGATGGCACCGCGCTACCCGTCAGCAAGCGCATTCAGCCCGCGTGGCGCCGAGGGCGACCGAGTCCACGACGATGTCGCGCACGTAGTGGTGGAGGCGTCCACCTCCTCGCACCCAGTTATGCCAGGTGCATTAGTCACCGATTGTAGTGTGCAAGAGCACAATTCAACCACGCCGTGGTAATCAATTTCGCTGCTCTAGCCGGCGGTGAGAGGCCGTCATGGCCATTCTTCTTCTATTTCTTGCGCTTGAGTAGCCTTCTCACCAAGTAGATGGGCAGGATCCACGGGCCGGCAACGATTATCGGATCCATCCACGTGTGCTTCACGTCGGCCCGCTTCCGGCCGAACCGGGACCCGACGCCACTGTGGGTGAACTCGGCCCTGATGCCGGTCTCGGTGATCGGGTTGTCCGGACGGGAGCTCAGCAGCGAGAGGATGTGGTGCTCGCCGGCGTCGACGCGGTCCGCGTAGAGCAGGATCATCCAGTGCGCCGCACGACCCTCACTGAACTTGTAAGCGAATCTACGCATGACGCCTGAGAGTCCACTGGG
>NZ_JBEVLO010000555.1:0-3204 GCF_040509115.1 Mycobacterium sp.
GCCGTCGATGACGCCAAACAGGTGATCGGTGGCATCAGGGCCGACGACGTGCTCGCGGCTCTCGAGGCGGACCGGCTCGCCGAGCAAGCCGGCGAGGGTGGGTAGGGCAGGGCCGTGAACTATCTTTTCACCCACCTCGACACCGCGTGGACGCTGACGTTGATCCACCTGTGGCTGTCGTTGCTGCCCTTGGTGCTTGGGCTGGTGATCGCCGTGCCGCTGGGTGCGCTGATCCAACGGCGCACGACACTGCGCAGGCTCACGACGATCACGGCGAGCATCATCTTCACCATCCCGTCGCTGGCGTTGTTCGTCGTGCTTCCGCTGATCATCCCGACGCGAATCCTCGACCAGGCCAACGTCATCGTCGCCCTCACTCTGTACACGGTGGCACTGTTGGTGCGTGCGGTGCCGGAGGCGTTGGACGCGGTGCCGCCCGCGGTGCTGGACTCCGCGACCGCGATCGGCTACAAGCCGTTGACCCGCGTCTTGAAAGTTGAACTGCCCCTGGCAATCCCGGTGCTCGTCGCCAGCTTGCGCGTCGTCGCCGTCACCAACATCTCGATGGTGTCGGTGGGGTCGGTGATCGGCATCGGCGGCCTCGGCACGTGGTTCACCCAGGGCTATCAGTCGAACAAGAGCGACCAGATCATCGCGGGCATCATTGCGATCTTCGTGCTCGCGGTCGTCATCGACACGCTGATCATGTTGGCGGGCAAGGTGGCGACGCCGTGGGTGCGCACCGGCCGAAGCGTGAAGGCGGGCGCGTAATGAACTTCCTACAGCAGGCCCTGTCCTTCATCTTCACCGCCGCCAACTGGGGTGGTCAGGACGGCCTCGGCACCCGGATCCTCGAACACCTGCAGTACACCGCCGTGGCGGTCGTCTTCTCCGCTCTGGTCGCGATCCCCATCGGCCTGCTCATCGGGCACACGGGTCGTGGCACGTTCCTCGTCGTCACGGGGGTGAACGCGCTGCGGGCGTTGCCGACGCTGGGCGTCCTGCTGCTCGGCGTGCTGTTGTGGGGCCTCGGCCTGGTGCCGCCGACGGTGGCGCTGATGCTGCTCGGCATCCCGCCGATGCTGGCGGGCACGTACTCGGGCATCGCCAACGTGGATCGGGCGGTGGTGGACGCCGCGCGGTCGATGGGGATGACGGAGTCGCGGGTGCTGTTGCGCGTCGAGGTGCCCAATGCGTTGCCGCTGATCCTCGGCGGGTTGCGGACGGCGACGCTGCAGATCGTCGCGACGGCGACGGTCGCCGCCTACGCGAGCCTCGGCGGTCTCGGGCGCTACCTGATCGACGGCATCAAGATCCGCGAGTTCTATCTGGCGTTGGTGGGCGCGCTGGTGGTCACCGCGCTGGCGCTCATCCTCGACGCGTTGCTTGCGTTGGCGGTCTGGGCGTCGGAGCCGGGTGCCGACAGGTTCCGGCGCATGCCCCAGCCGTTCCTGGGTGACGAGGTTGCTTTGGAATCGGCGTCGACGTCGCGATCTGACGGGGTTTCGAAAGGCGGCTACGAAGCCAGGGGGCCGTCGCCTACGGTAGGGGGATGAGTGAAGTAGACCGCTCTGAGTCGCATGCCGACTTCCCGGCGATTCTGACGTGGCGCGCCCACGACGTTCCACGAATGGAGTCAGTGCGGGTTCAGCTGTCGGGAAACCGCATCAAGGCGTATGGCCGCATCGTGGCGGCGGCGACGGACGCCCATCCGGCGTTCAGCGCGTCCTACGACTTGGTCACCGATGACGTCGGCGCCACCAAACGCTTGTCTTTGACGGTCACGTTGGCGGAGCGGGAACGCCAACTCTCCATTGCACGCGACCACGAGAACATGTGGATGGTTCAGGACCACTTGAACCAGACCAAGCGGGCGCCACACGACGGCGCACTCGACGTCGACGTCATCTACAGCCCGTTCTTCAACGCCTTGCCGATCCGCCGCACGGGTCTCCTCGCGAAGGGCGAGCCGATCTCGCTGCCCGTGGTCTACGTCCGGGTGCCCGAGCTGACCGTGGAGACGGTGAACATCACCTATGCCAGCGAGGGATCCGGTCCCGGGGCGGGGATCAAGCTGCACTCACCGGTCGCCGACACCACGATCACCGTCGACGACGCCGGCTTCATCCTCGATTACCCAGGGTTGGCAGAGCGGATCTGACGACGCCGCCAGCCCGGCCCGCCGCGGCCAGTTCGCGGCGCCAGTCGTCGGACCCGATGGTGACCGTCGCGATCTCGGGGCGGGTGTAGTCGTCGTAGTGGGTGCGGGCCGCGTGGCCAGACTCGACGAGGTCGGCCACCGAACCCGTCGTCGCCAAGCCGTCGCGGGCGTGCACCAATAGGTCGATCGTGCGGTTCAGAGCGTTTCGCAGCGGATCGGCGTTCGCCTCGCACATCGCGCGCACCAGGTCGGGCGAGGTGGCGGCGACCCGGGTTCCGTCCCGGAACGAGCCGGCCGCCAGCGCGAAGGCCAGCGGGACGTCGGCGGCCGTGGCGGCGACGGCTTCGGCAACCAGGTGGGGCAGGTGGGAGATGGCTGCGGCGGCGGCGTCGTGCTCGTCGGAGCGGGCGGGGACCACGAAACTTCCGCAGTCGAGGGCCAGCTGCATCACGTCGGCCCAAACCTCGGCGTCGACGTGGTCGTCCACGCTGATCACCCATGGCGCGCCGACGAACAAGTTCGCCGCACCGGCCGTCCACCCGGAGTGCGCCGTACCGGTCATCGGATGACCGCCCACGAAACGAGCGAGCAGGTCGTGGTCCTGAACCGCTTGCAGAACAGCGACTTTGACACTGGTGACGTCGGTGAGCGGGCAGTTCGGTGCGGCGACGCGAATGTGGTCGAGCATGGTTGGCAGGGCGGGCATCGGCACGGCGAGGACGATCAGCGCCGTGGCGTCGGAGGCGCGTCGCAGCACGTCGTCGAGGTCGGCGCTGGCGTCGAACCCGTCGAAGCGCGCGGCCTCCACGCCGTCGAGCGATCGGTTGTAGCCGAAGACTTCGCGGTCGGCGGCTCTCGCCGCACGCATCAGGGAACCGCCGATCAGCCCGAGGCCCAGCACACACACCGGGCGGTTGCTCTTCGCGCGAGCGCTCATCGGAGCCGCCTGCTCTTCGCGCGAGCGCTCATCGGAGCCGCCTGCTCTTCGCGCGAGCGCTCATCGGAGCCGCCTGCTCTTCGCGCGAGCGCTCATCGCTGAAGTC
>NZ_JBEVLO010000556.1:0-5780 GCF_040509115.1 Mycobacterium sp.
GCCGTGAGACCGGCCTTGGTGGCGGGCACCCTGAGTTCGGGGTCGTAGACCCGGCTGGTCAGCAGCGGCTCGTAGATCGCGGCGAGTTCGGGGTTGAACCGCAGTGCGGGGACGACGGCGTAGGTCATCGAGATCGGACAGATGTGGCCGGGCTCGGGCGTCCACACCGAGGTCTTCGCGGCCCGAACGACGTGGGCGCCCGGACGGTCGTCGGCCCACGGCGCGGCGTGCAGCCCGGCGCCCACCGCGACGGTCATGAGTTCGTGGTAGGCCGGGTCGTACTCGACTTCGTCGATGCGGTGGCCGTAGCGGTCGTGGGTATGCAGGACGGGCTGGTTGCGGTCGGCGAGCTCACCCCAGCGCTGCGCCTTGGCGCTGCCGCAGAGGGCGCCGAGTTCGGTCACTTCGTCGGCACCCCATCCCCCGCCCTCGCGGATCAGCGCCTCGGCGAGGACGGGCGACGTCGCGGGGTTGTAGTTCTCCAGCGGAGGGGCTTGATTGGTGACGACGTGGGTGCCCGCGGACGGGAGGAGCGATGGGGTGCCTGCGGACGTGAGGAGCGATGGGGGGCGCGCGGACGGGAGGAGCGATGAAGGATCTGCGACCATCCCCCACTGTTACATTTTCTCGACAGTCGCACAAGAGACGTAACACTGCCTGCGCGGCTCGCCTCGCATACTTGTCCGATGAAGCCGAACACCGTCGTCCACGCCGCCACGATCGATCTGGACCACGAGCCCGTGCCAGCCGACCAGTCCGTCAGCGGTGGGCCGACCACCGCCGCCAGTTCCATCGACGAGTTCGGCGGTCTGGAGGTCGGGGTGTGGGAGATGACCCCTGGCGTGATGACCGACGTCGAGGCCGACGAAGTCTTCGTGGTGCTGTCGGGATCGGCCGTCGTCGAATTCGCCGACGACAGTGCGCCGTTGACGCTGATCGCCGGGGACGTGGTTCGCCTGGCTGCCGGCGCACAGACCACGTGGACGGTAACCGAGACGCTTCGCAAGGTCTATCTCACCGGGGCCTGACCCGGCTGTGATCCCGACTGCGATCAGCGTGCCGCCGCGTCGGGGCCGATCGCGGCGGTCGTGACGACGCCGCTGACAGCCGCCCCTCAGACGTTCTCGCGGAGGAATGCGATGTCGTCCTTGCGCCCCTCGTCCGAGGTCTCGCAGATCACCGGTGCGTCCGCTGCCTTGACGACTGCCACCAGCAGTTGCGGATCGATCTGACCGGTACCGAAGTTGGCGTGCCGGTCCGCACCGGAGCCTGCGGCGTCGCGCGAGTCGTTGCAGTGGACGAGGTCGATGCGGCCGGTGATGGCCTTGATCCGTTCGACAGCGCCGACGAGCGCCTCACCGGCCGCCCACGCGTGGCAGGTGTCCAGACAGAAGCCAATTCCCTTGTCGCCGATGTGATCCCACAGCCTGGCGATGGTGTCGAAGTGGCGTGCCATCGCGTGGTCCCCACCCGCGGTGTTCTCCAGGTACACCGGCACGTCGCTCTTGAGATAGTCGAGCGCCTTCACCCACCGCTCGAATCCCGCGTCCATGTCGTCGTCGTCGGCGTGCCCGCCGTGCACGATCACCGCCGTCGCATCGATCTCGGCGGCCGCGTCGCAGGTGTCCTGCAGGATCTTGCGCGACGGGATGCGGACGCGGTTGTTCGCCGAGGCGACATTGATCAGGTACGGCGCGTGCACGTACAGCGGCACGGCCGACGCGCGCAGCGAGGCGGCGTCCTCCCGCGGCTTCGGCTTCTTCCAGCTCTGCGGGTTGCCGAGGAAGAACTGCACCACCTCGGCACCATCGGCTTCGGCGGCGGCCAGGGGGTCTTCGTCGTGCACATGCGAACCGATCAACACGCATTCAGTCTAGTGACGGCGCCGACACCGTCAGGACAGTCGGGCGTCCGCACTGGCAGGACCGATGTGCACCGACCGGTGCGGGTCGGGCACGCCGAGCAGGGTGCCGTCGTGCTCGACGGCGGTGGCGCCGAACCGCAGCGCGTTGGCCAGGCCTTCTGCGCCCCCGGACGGCACGGCCAAGAAGCCGGCGAGGAAGGCGTCGCCTGCCCCAACGGTGTTGACGACGCGGTCAGCGCGAGCGGTGCCGTGCAGCGCCTCGGGCAGGTGCTCGTCGACCAGCAGTGCGCCATCGCCGCCGAGGCTCACCAGGACGGTACTCACGCCGCGGGCCAGCAGCGTGCGGGCGGCCGCGGTGACGTCGCCCACGGTGCGCAGCGTCGTGCCGAGCATCTCGGCGAGCTCGTCGGCGTTGGGCTTGATCAGGTGCGGCAACCCGTCGCGGTCATTGGCAAGGACGCGCGCCAGCGCGGTACCGGACGCATCGAGCGCCACCCTGCGCCCGGCGCGGCGGGCGTCGGCGACTGCCCCCGCCAGCCGGTCGGCATCGAACCCGGCGGGCAGGCTGCCAGCCCACAGCACCCAGTCGCCTTCGCCGCCCACCGACAGCGCGGCAGCGCACAGCGCGTCGACCTCACCGACGGAGAGCACGGGTCCCGGCTCGTTGACCTTGGTGCTGCGTCCGTCGGCCTCGACGAGGGAGACGTTGCTTCGCACCGCGCCTGCGATGGGTACGCCGATGGTGGGGAGGCCCAACTCATCGAGTCCCGCGATGACTTCGTGGCCCGTTCCGCCGCCTACGGGGAGCACGGCGCGGACGTCGATGCCCGTGCCGTGAAGCGCGAGTGCGACGTTGACTCCCTTGCCGCTGGGCTCGGTCATGGTCGAGGTGGCGCGGTTGACGGCTCCGGGTTCCAGGATTGGCAGGTGCAAGGTGCGGTCCAGGCTGGGGTTCGGGGTGACGGTGACGATCATGGGCGGGCCACCTCCACGGTGACGCCCGCGGCGCGCAGTCGCTTGCGGTGCTGCGCCGTCACGCCCGCGTCGGTGATCAGCACGTCGACGTCGGTGAGTTCGGCGTGGCGCGCCAAGCTTTCGTGGCCGAACTTGCTCGAGTCGACGAGGAAGACCCGCTGCCGCGCTGCGGCCAGCATTCGATGCTTCACGTCTGCCTCGTCGGCGTCGGGCGTGGTGAGTCCACGCTCGAACGACAGCGCATTGGTGCCGAGGAAGGCCACGTCGACGTTGATCGACGCGAGCGCCTGAGTGGTGAGCGCTCCGACGGCGGCCAGCGTGACGGGCCGGATCCTTCCGCCGAGTGCCACCACCGGAATGCCCCTCTCGTGCAGGGCGGACCCGACGGGCCAGGAGTTGGTGTAGACGACGAGTTCCCGTTCGGTGGGCAGCATTTCGGCCAGCCGCAGCGTCGTAGACCCGGCGTCGAGCAACAGCGAGCCGCCATCGGGGACGAACTGCAGGGCCCTGCGGGCGATGGCCGTCTTCTCCGCAACGTGTTCGTCGCGGTCGGCGACGTGGGGTTCGGCGCGGCGCGGTTCGACGGGTACCGCTCCCCCGTGCACCCGGCGTAGCAGTCCGCGGCCCTCCAGCAGCGCGAGGTCCTTGCGCACGCTCTCGGTGCTGATTCCGAAGAGCATTGATAGTTGCGCACTTTCGACGCGTCGGTCGGTGGCGAGCAGCCGCAGCATCTCGGCGTGCCGTTCGTCGGCGAACCAGGTCCTCTCGGCCACCGTCACGGCGCCCCGAGATGGTCGGCCGCCCCGATGGCGGCACAGGCCCGCGCGGCGAGGGTGGCGGCGCCGAGTGCGCCGGCTTCCTCGACGGTCGAGACCTCCAGCGGACCGAAGCGAGATGACTTGGCGCGCATCACCTCTGCGCTGTGCCGCCACCCTCCGGTGACCACGACGCGCACGGCTGGGCCGACGACGTCGTCCATCGCGCGGTGCAACACCAGCGCTTCGTCGGCCGCGGTGGCCACCACGAGGCGCCACTCGGCACCTGGTCCGCTGTCGGGCGACGATTCGGCGGCCGCGTCCAGTTCGGCGACCCTGGCGGGCTCGAAGCCGAGCCGCTCCAGTGTGCGCAGCTGAGCGAGCCCACCCTCGGTCCCGCCGAGCAGGCTCCAATGGCCTGCCTCGACACTGGGGTCGGTGGTGATGCCCGCGGCCGCCAGTCGCGCGATGTCCTCGCGGGCGGGCACCGGCGCGATGGTGCGGACCAGCGCCTCGGCCGTTCCGGACGAATCCAGTTCGTACCCTTGACTCGTCGCGCGGGCACCGAGGGCCGAGGCTTGGTGGTCGTGGCCGGCGAGGGTCAAGACGGCACCGTGTAGCAACGGATGCACGGCCTCGGACGTGACGGCACCGACGGGCACGCCCGCCGCCACCAGCGGCGGCATCAACTCACGGGTCGCGCCCGACCAGTCCATGGCCACGTCCCACCAGTCGCCGGTCGTGACGTCGAGCCACCCGGTGCGCCCCGCTAGCGACAGCTCCAGGACTGCGTCGCCGCCGAGTCGACGCACCACCCAGCCACCGACGTCGAACCGAGTGACCGCCTCGCGGCTGACGGGGAGGTGATCGAGGAGCCAGCGATGCTTGGTGAGCGAGAACTGGCCCCGAAGGGGCTTTCCCGCGATGCCGCCGAACGCCTCGGCGCCGACGGTCGCGGCCAAGTCGGCGACCTCCTCGTCGTCGCGGTCGTCGTGCCACGCGATGACGCGGGCCAGCGGGCGCTCGTGGCTGTCGACGAGGATGCCCGATTCGCCCATGCTGGTGACCCCCACCGCTTGGATCGGCACGTCGGCCGCCGCGGCGGCAGCGCTCAACGCGTCGAAGGCGCTGCGGCACAACGCCTCTGCGTCGATGTCGGTGCCCTCGGGGCCGACGTCCCAAGTGGTCGCGGCGCGACCCGTTCCGAGCACCAGACCGTCGGCGTCGTAGACCACGGCCTTGCTCGAGGTGGTACCGACGTCGAGACCGGCAAATGCCGTCATTGGTGGTTCCCGCCCATTGCCCGGATTGCGTTTACATGGATATGATTGCGTTTTATTGGATTTCCGTCAAGCCTCAGGAGTGCCATGCCGCTGGTCACCACGGCCGAACTCGTCTCCGCCGCCGCCTCGCGAGCCGGTGGCGTCGCGGCCTTCAACGTGGTCACGCTCGAACACGCCGAGGGCATCGTCGCCGGCGCGCAGCGGGTCGGCGCCGGCGTCATCCTGCAGGTCAGCGAGAACACCGTCGCATTCCACGGCACGGTGCGTCCGGTGAGCGCCGCTCTGGTGGCGCTGGCCACCGAGGCTCGGGTCCCCGTCAGTCTGCACCTCGATCACGTCGAGAAGCCCGAACTCTGGGAGCAGGCTGCGGCTGCCGGATATTCGTCGGTGATGGTCGACGGCGGATCGCTGCCGTATGACCGCAACGTCGCCGTCACAGCGGACGCCACGGCGCAGCTTCACGCGCAAGGCCTCGCGGTGGAGGCCGAGCTCGGGTACGTCGGCGGCAAGGATTCTCAGGTCACCAGCGCGCATTCCCCCGGCGTCCGCACCGATCCGGGCCAGGCGGCCGAATTCGTCGGCGCCACGGGCGTGGACGCCCTGGCCGTTGCGGTCGGCAGCTCCCACGCGATGACCACCCGCACCGCAGAACTCGACCTCGACCTCATCGCGGCGTTGCGCGACGCCGTGCCTGCGCCGCTGGTGCTGCACGGTTCGTCGGGCGTTCCCGACGACGCGCTACGCGCCGCGGTGCGCGCCGGGATCGTCAAGGTGAACATCGGGACGGCCCTCAACATCGCCTACACCGGTGCGGTACGGACGGCGCTGACGGTCGACGGTGGTCAGGATGCCGTCGACCCGCGCCGGGCATTGCGCACGGCGCGGGTCGCGGTTGCCGACGCC
>NZ_JBEVLO010000557.1:0-4096 GCF_040509115.1 Mycobacterium sp.
TGCGCGGGCCGTTGGCGTCTCGGCTACCCGCGTTGAGCCGCGATCAGATCGCCGTCATCGGCCCCCGCGACGAGGCGTGGCGTCGGCAGTTCAACGTCGGCACCCTCGCCGACACCGGAGTGTGGTTGGCGCCATTGGCCGCCACCGCAGCGGGCCCGGTCGACGTCGGGCGTTGCGCCGTGGCCGCCCTCGCGCGCCGGTGCTCACGAAGGTGGTTGCACGTCGACCTCGACGTGCTGGAGCCCGCCGAGTTCCCAGCGCAGGGCCTACCCGACGTTCCCGACGATCCCGGCGGCCTCACCTGGCCTCAGCTCACCGAGCTGACGACGTCGGTGGTCGGGGCTGGCGGCTGCCTTGGGTTCAGCATCGCCATCTACGACCCGGATCAGGACCCCGAATCACGTTGCGCCGCAGACATCGTGCGGTTCGTCGCGACGACGTTGGCCGCGCTCTAGCGCGTCACGGCGCGCCGAACGCGTACCGGTGGAACTGCGCCATCGTGCGCAGCCCCGGCACCCGGTTCATCACGACCGCCATGGCCCGGTAGGCGCCCGACAGCCGTGAGAACGCGTCTGACTCGAACACCGGCACCCACAGCAACAGACGCGTGCCGGGTACCCCGTCGAGGACGTCGCCAGGGCCCTTGATCCCCCAGTGCAGCGTCGCTCCAGCGCGGCGCACCACGGCGTTGGTCCACTGCGACTTGATGCCGAGCGGGTTGAACGCATCGAATTGCAGTTCGCCGGAGGGGAATCGGTCCACCACACGGCGCAGCAACGCCAGTCCGTCGTCCCCGGTGAGGTACATCGTCAGGCCCTCGCCGAGCACGAGCGTCGGCCGGTCGGCAGGAATCTCCGCCAGGTAGGCCGGGTCGGTAACCGATGCGGCGATCACGTGATGGTGCTCGCGTTGCGGATACAGCGCGGTGCGCAAGGCCGCGACGTCCGGATAGTCGACGTCGTACCACTCGACGTCGGGCCCTGGATCCAGGCGGAAGTAGCGACTGTCCAGCCCGCACCCCAGATGCACCACCCTGGCGATCGGGTGGACGGCGAGGAACTGGCGAGCCCACGCGTCGAAGTGGGCGGACCGCAGGCTCACCGACGGCGCGTTGCTTGGCGTCATCGCCGTCCGAGACCAGTCGTAGTCGAGGCGCGCGACGACGTCCTTGGCCCACGTGTCGTGCAGGACCGAGTTGGGCAGGTCGGCATCGAGCGCCTTGGCGTACAGCGTCGCGAGCATCGTCTGCGGCGCACCGGTCAGGTCCACGTGAATCTTCTCGGTCACGGCCCCCAGGCTAGGCTCCGAAGCCGCCACCCGCCGAGAGTCTGAACGTTCGGCCGCGGGTCGTTCAGCCGGTCTGCCTGCTCTTGCGCCTCGCCTCGCGCAGCCCCACCCAGAACGTCGCCGCCTCGCGGATGGACTCCTCGACGGGCCTTGGCTGCCAACCAAGTTCGCGTCTGGCCTTGCTGCAGTCGACCGGCGCCTCTGCACGCATGAGCCGCAGCGAGCCGATGGACATCTGTTCGTCGGTGCCCTTCAACCGCGCCTTGACACTGCCGAGCACTGCCATCGCCCACGACATCGCCAGCGGCACCGACCTGGTGGGCGCGGCCACCCCGGCCGCCTCCGCGGCGATGCGAACGACCTCGGCGTTGCTGATCATCTTCTCCGAGATCAGGTAGCGCTCGCCGATCCGACCCTTGTCGGCTGCGAGGAGCAAAGCCCTTGCGGCGTCCTCGATTCCGACGGCCTCCAGTTCGATGCCGCGCATGACGAACGGCAGCTTGCCGAACGCCGCTCCCGCGATGATCGCGCCGTGCGGGGTACGTCCAAAGTCACCGGCGCCGTAGGTCGTCGACACGCACATCGCCACGGCAGGAAGGCCACGCTCGCGGACGTACCGCATGACGAGGTCCTCGGCCTGAACGCGCGATCGCACGTACGGCGTCAGGCCCCTGAGCCGTTTGATCGGCGACGTGCCGCCTCCGTCGACGATCACGTCGTCCTCCGTCGCGACCCGGCCGCGCTTGCGTCCGACGGTGGCGTAACTGCTGGTGAACACGAACCTCTGAAGACCGGCGGCGACGTCCTTCTCGCAGGCGACCTCGAGCACGTTTCGCGTGCCCTCCACGTTCGTGTGGAAGAGGGGGGCCGGGTCCTTGAGCCAGCCCCTGGTGTCGACGACGCAGTAGTAGACGACGGCGCAGCCGGTCATCGCCTCGCGCAGGACCGCGTCGTCCCAGATGTCGCCGACGAAGCGCGTGACGCTCAAGTCGTCGATCCCGATGGTGTTGGCACCCGCCCGCACCATCACCCGGACGTCCTGCCCGTCGGCCACCAACTGCCTGGTCACGTGCGAGCCGAGGTATCCGTTGGCGCCGATCACCAGCGCGGGGCCCACGGCGGTCACCGACCCTGCCCGTACGCCGCCATCCACGCCGCCGCCTCCTCGGGCAGCGAACCGAGCTCCGTGGCCTTCTTGCACCACTTCACGGTCGCCGCGACGAACCGCAGCGGGTTGTAGACGTCTTCCTGGCGACGCCACTTCCCGTCGCCTGCGTAGGTGACGATGGAGAGGTTGGTGGCGCTGATGATCGTGCCGTCGCCGGGGTCGCGCATCGGGTTGTCGAGCTCACAGATGACCCGGCCTCGCGCTTCGTCGATGACGGTCCACAGCGACGGGAACGACGTCATGTAGCTGCCGGGGAAGGTCTCCATCGTCCTCCAGATCCACGCCCGCACCTGGTCGCGGCCACGCATGGTGCCCGCCGCGTGCTCGACGTAGACGATGTCGTCGGTGTACTGGTCAACCCATGGATCCCAGTCGCGGGTCTCGGCGGCCCTGCCGACGGTGGCCTCGAATTCGGCGAATGCCTCTGCCAGCTCGTCGACGCTGAAGGTGCTGCCCGTCACGATCAGAACTAGAACACGTTCTACCCTCTGTTGTCGAGGGCGACGGACCTGACCTGCGCGCAATTCGTCACCCGGCAGACGGCGCGGCTCGCGCACGCGTGCGACGCGGAACTTCTCGACGGCAGTCTCGGTTATACGAGTGCCAACTTTAGGAGGACCAGTGGCAGGCACGAATCCCACGACGTACAACAAGAACCCAGCAGCGGTGGACGCGCTGTCGCCCGAGCAGTATTCGGTGACCCAGAAGGGCGGAACCGAGCGGCCGTTCACGGGTGAGTACTGGGACAACCACGAACCGGGCATCTACGTCGACGTGGTGTCGGGCGAGCCGTTGTTCGCGTCGACCGACAAATTCGACAGCGGCTCCGGGTGGCCCAGCTTCACCAAGCCCATCGAAGCGGCCGACGGCACGGTCAACGTCACCGAAAAGCGCGACTTCAGCCACCTGATGCTGCGCACCGAGGTCCGGTCGACGCACGGGGACAGCCACCTCGGCCACGTGTTCAAGGACGGCCCGCGCGCCGAGGGCGGGTTGCGCTATTGCATCAACTCCGCTTCGCTGAAGTTCATCCACCTCGACGACCTCGAGACCGAGGGCTACGGCGAGTACACGACGCTCTTCACGGCACAGGAGGCACAGGCATGACGACCAAGACCGCGATCCTGGCAGGCGGCTGCTTCTGGGGCATGCAGGACCTGATCCGCAAGCAACCCGGCGTGGTGTCGACGAGGGTCGGCTATACCGGCGGCAAGAACGACCACCCGACCTACCGCAACCATCCCGGGCACGCCGAGGCCATCGAGATCGAATACGACCCGGCACGCACCGACTACCGCGCTCTCCTGGAGTTCTTCTTCCAGATCCACGATCCGACCACCAAGGATCGTCAGGGCAACGACGTCGGGAGCAGCTATCGGTCGGCGATCTTCTACACCGACGACGAGCAGAAGACCGTCGCGCTGGACACCATCGCCGACGTGGAGGCCTCCGGCCTGTGGCCAGGCAAGGTGGTCACCGAAGTGACCCCCGCGGTCGACTTCTGGGAGGCCGAGCCCGAGCACCAGGACTACCTGGAGAAGTACCCGAACGGGTACACCTGCCACTTCCCTCGGGCGGGGTGGAAGCTGCCGAGGCGGGAAACCGCTTCGCAGTAGCAATATCGACCGGAGCTGCCGCGAT
>NZ_JBEVLO010000558.1:0-3605 GCF_040509115.1 Mycobacterium sp.
AGCACCTTCATGAAGTCGCTCCAATCATTGTCGGGCCGAGTCGGGGGAGAGGGTGGCCCGATTGCCGTAGTCGAACGACTGGACCCATATGCGCG
This sequence comes from Mycobacterium sp., assembly GCF_040509115.1. Classification (GTDB taxonomy): domain Bacteria; phylum Actinomycetota; class Actinomycetes; order Mycobacteriales; family Mycobacteriaceae; genus Mycobacterium. Next base: position 96 of record NZ_JBEVLO010000558.1, read on the forward strand.
ATCCGATCGGATCGGCATCGGTGAGGAGTTCCAACAGGGTGGTGTCGCCGTCGGTCGTGGCGGCCACGATCCGGCTACCGTTGGATTCGAGGCGGCCCACGATGATGCCGGTGAGGCCCGCTCGGTCGTAACGGACGGTGTAGGTCTCGACGGTCGCCCAGCCGTCGGCTACGACCGTCACGTCCGTCGTGGGCCGTCGCCTGATCTGGTCCTGAAGTTTCGCGCTGTCGTCGGCCACCCAGTCCGCGGGCTCGGTCGAGTACACCCCGACCGAGTACTTCGACAGGGTGCCGCCGTTCGCACCGACGAGGCCGAATCGCCCGGGTTGGCTTCGCATCTGCGCAACGGTCTCAGCGACGGCGTGCATCGAGTAGTTGTTTCCCGCGCCTCCGAAATAAGGCAGTCCCCCGGTCACGGTCAGACCGCGCGGATCGTCGGGGGCCAGCCCGATGCCGTCGCAGACGTTGAAAACCGCGATGGGGAAGCAGCTGTAGAAGTCGAATGTGGCCACGTCGTCGAGGCCGATGCCCGCCACGCGCAGCGCTTCGGTCACCGCCGTCGCCGCCGACGGCGCACGGCTCAGGTCGGGCCGATCGATCAGGTTCTGCTCGCGGAGGTCGGCGTGCCCGCGAAGGAAGACCCACTTCGCCTCGGGGACACCGAGCCGACGGGCGGCACCGACCGACATCACCAGGACCGCGGCGCCCTGGTTGACCTGATCGCGGGAGACCAACAGGCGCGGGTACGGATGGGCGATCATTCGATTGCTTTCGCTCACGGACACCAGCTCATCGGCGCTTCGTTCGACTGGGGCAGCTGCCCAACGGTTCTCGGATGCGACCTTGGTGAAGGGGGCGAACAGTTCGCCCATCTCCTTGGCGTACTGCGACGGACTCGACCCGAGCCGAGCGCGCCGGGCGTTCTCGAACAGCGCGTACTGCGTCGGCGCGTCCACCAGGCCGTGCCCGGCGGTGTAGCGATCGACGAGACCGTCGAGACCGTATCCGCGATCCTCGAGCTGGCCGTCCACCGTCTCCGAGAAGTCCGGCTTGTCCTCGGCCTCGGCGAGGTGACGCACGGTGGAGATCGCTTCGGACCCGAACACCATCGCGACCTCGGACTCACCCGCGGCGATCGTGGCGGACAGTTCGTTGATGAGATGCTGCGGGCTCTGCCCGCCTGCGACCTCGAGAATCGCGTGCGCCGGCGCGGCGCCGATGCGGTTGGCCACCGACCGGGGATAGTTCGTCGACTTGCCCAGGGGGGCAACGAACATCGGGCCGGAAATCTCGAACTGCCTGACTCCGGCCACGGTATCGATCGCGTCGGCGATCGCAGCGGCGTCGACACCGGTGTCCGCTACGGCGGCCTGCGCGGCGGCGGTGGCCAGTTCGACAGCCGACAGCCCGCGATAGTCGGCGTCGTCGATCCGTTCGGCGAACTGACCGACACCGACGACGATCGGAGTCCGTGGATCCACCGCAGTCGTCACGCGTTCGACTCCTCGCGAAGTTCCAGCACGCCGTCGGATGCGAGCTCGTCGATCTCGGCGTCGTCGAGCCCCAGGACGTCTGCACACACGAGTCGGGTGTGCTCGGCCATAAGCGGCGCTGGCGTCAGGAGTGGCGGGGGAGTGCGTTCGTACAGTGCAGGCCCCGATTCGACTCGGATCGGCGGTGCGTACCCGGGCTGGCACAGTTCGCCGAACTGTGCGCGTTCCGCCAGTTGCGGGTCGGACAGCAGTCCGCGAACGTGCTCAGCGGGACCCGCTGCCACGCCCGCCGCCTGCAATCGGCTCGCCGCGTCTCGGGGATCCAGAGACGCGGTCCATTCGCCCAACGCGTGATCGAGTTCGTCGCGATGTGCAACGCGTCCTGAGGCAGTCCCGAGTTCGGCCCGCTCCGCGAGATCACCGCGCCCGATGGCGTTCGCCAGGTTCCGCCAGTCGTCGTCACCGTCCACGGACACGACGCAGTAGGCGTCTTCACCCGTGCACGCGTACACCCCCTGCGGGGCGTCGAACTCGCCGACGTTCCCGCGGGCGATCATCGTTCCCGGCTGAAGCGACTCCCGAAGGTACTCGGTGGCCAGTTGGCAGAACACGGTCTCCATCTGCGCCACACTGACCTTGGTGCCGACACCGGTCCGCCGACGTGCGGTCAGTGCGGCCAACACGGCCACCACGGCGACGCGTGCGGCGGCGTGGTCGGGGTAGACGGTCATGTCGTCGCCGAAGGCGTCCGGCGAATCCGGATGGCGCCAGAGTTCGGTGAGGCCGACGGAAGCGCGCACCAGCGGGCCGTACCCCATCCGCTTGCTCCACGGCCCGGTGTTGCCGAGTGCGCTGCTGTCGACCACAATGACGCCGGGGTTGACGGCTTGAAGTGCTTCGAAGCCGAAGCCCAGCGACTCCATGGTGCCGGGCTTGAAGTTGGTCAGGACGACGTCGGACTTCGCGACCAGATCGAGGAACACATGCGCGCCGCGTGGCGAGCGGAGGTTCAGTCCCATGCTCAGCTTGCCCCTGTTGCCGACCGCGAAGGGGTGGCTGACCTTGTCCGGTCCGTCGGCCTGGCGGGCTCCGTCCAGGAACGCTCTGTTCTCGATCTTGATAACCTCGGCTCCCTGGTCGGCCAGCAGTCGCCCCGACTCGGCGCCGACGACGATGACACCGAGATCCAAGACGCGGACGCCGGATAGCGGTCGGTCCGCCGGACCCGCCGCAAACGCGGTGTCAGTCGGCTCATCGCGAACCCCGTAGACGTGCAGCACGTCGGCGTTGTGCTCTCCGAGAGTGGGTGCGCGGAAACGGAATCCGGCCCGCTGTGAATCGAGTTCGAGGTATCCGTTGGCGATGCGGCCCACCAGTCCCGGTGCGACTTCAGCCTCCACGAAGGACCCGCGAACCCTGACGTGGTCGCTGGTGGCGGCTTCAGATGGGGTGTTCAGGCTGGCGATCGGGATCCCGAGTTCATCACCGCGAGTGAGCAACTCCTCGCGTGACTTATCCGCGAACAGAGCAGCGATGGCCCCCTTCAGCCTGTCCCACGACATGAAGCGGGTGATGAGCTGCTCGAAGGAGGGATCGGCGAACTCCTCGGGCGCGCCGAGCCATTCGAACATGCCGCGCCAGTGCTTGGCCGCCAGCATGCACAACCGCACGTGTCCGTCGGCGCAGGCGAAGATCGGGTACAGCATTCGAGCGTCGGGTCGGCCGGGCGGGAGTTCCGACAGTGGTCGACCCATCGTCGCGGTGCCCGCCATCCCGAATCCTGGGTCCAGCGCCTGGACGGCCATGTCGTGGAAGGCGCAGTCGACGTGATCGCCGACTCCCGTATCGACGGCGCGGTAATGGGCGACCAGCGCCGCGAACGCGGCCTGGACTGCGCCGCTCTCAGTGGCGAATTCACCCGGTGGCAGTAGGGGTTCGCGGTTCGGCGCACCGGAACGCGTCAGCGTCGAAGCCATCGCGAGGTGGACCGCTTCGCCGCCGCGCCAATCGCGATACGG
>NZ_JBEVLO010000559.1:0-4258 GCF_040509115.1 Mycobacterium sp.
GGCTTCGCCGCCCCCGCCAATGCGGACCTGACCCACCAGCAGTGGATCAACGACATCCAGCAGCAGGCCACCACCGGCCAGGTCACCTCGACCGTCGGCAACGGCCGCTAAGACACCAGACACAGCAGGGGCACCCGGAAACGGGTGCCCCTGCTGTCTTTCGAAGCCGGCCCGCGGTGGCAGCCATTGGCCCTCGCCCCAAGTTGCCGATCATGAAGGTCTTCCCCATGCCGCCGAGTTGCGGGCAGATCGTATGGTCCCGGCAGGAGGAATTAGCCCGTGCTTCGCGGTGACGCGGCAAGGCCGCGCAGGATCAACTCCAACGACGACTCGAACGACGACTGCACCATCACCGAACCCAGGTGCGGCGCTGCGGCCTCGGTGTGGGGATTGCCGTCGTCGGGCAGACGGTTCGCAAGTTCCTGCCACGACGCGAGATCGGCGTCCTGGATCTCGGTGGGCAACTCGACGAACGCTCCCTCCAACATGGCCTGTCCGAGCAAGAAGTCGGACAGGGAGCCGAACCACTTCGCGGCGGACTCCTCGTCGAATCCGCCTTCGCGGAGCAGGGCCAAGGTGAGTTCCACGGCGCGAATCTCATTGGGCAGTCCCGTGGTACGCGTCGCGACGGCATAACCGGTGCGCGGGAATTCGCGCGCGTAGACGGCGAAGAGGACGCGCGCGAGGTCGGCCAGTGACGACAGCCAGTCTTCACCGGGTGACCAGCGGTCGAGGCCGATGCCGATCATCCGGTCCGCGACGGCCCGCAGCACGTCGTCGATGCCCGCGAAGTGGCGGTAGAGCGCGGACGGATCGGCGCCGACGGCCGCCGCGAGGGTGCGTGCGCTGAGCACGCCGGCACCTCGGTTCTCGATCAGGTTGACCGCTGCGTCGACGTACACCTCCCTCGACAGTTCGGTACCTGCCAGGGTGCGTCGGCGTCGTCGGCCCGACGCTTGCTGTCTCCGAGGATCGTCCACGATTCGGCGCTCCTTATGTCAACGCTGTTGCCTCAGCTTATGTCAACGCTGTTGACCTTAGAGTCATCATGCCCGAAGGTGGGATGCGATGGGCGAATGCAAATTGATGACGGACGATCCGACTCTTGGACAAATCAGGCGCAGCGCAGGGGAAGCTGGACACGTCAGCTATTACGTCGACGTATTGACCGACGGCGGCGGCATCCGACACTTCGCCTTCTCGGGCAACATCTTCGTCGGCCCGGTGTTGGTCACCACCAGGGATGAACACGGGCAGTGGGACCACGACGTGATCGACGATCCGCGGCGGTTCGGCGAGTTCGCATCGGCGGACTGGGTGCGTCGATGGTTCAGCTGCCCTTGAGACCACCGATGCCGAGCGACGTGTCCGCGCCCTTCCTGGCCGAGTTGCCCTTGACCTCGTCGACGTACGCCTGCGGATCCCGGTCCTCGATGCGCAAGCCCTTCGTGGTCGGGTGCGCGGCCATGAACTCCGCGTACAGGCGGCCGAGTGATTCGCGAAGACCGGCGGGTGCATGGCGACGAAAGTCCGAAAGGCCCTCGCGCTCCTCTTCGCCCATGTGCTCGTCGTTGGCCTCGCGGGTTCGGCCGACAGCCTCCCACCAGGGGGTACTGCCGATCTCGGCGGCGTCGGCGTCGCGCACACCATCGCGAATGTCGTTGTGGTCGCCTATCGCATCGAGCGTCTCGCCCTCTGGGTCGTCAACCCCGCGTTTGAGCAGCTGCGGATAGAAGATCTTCTCCTCGAGGTAGGCGTGGACGTCCAATTTGTCGGCGAGTGGCCGCCAAACCGCTTCGAGCGCCTCAGTTCTCGTCGACTCACGCGCCTGCAGATAATCCAGTCGGGCGAACTGTTCGCGAAACCAGGTGTGGTCGGCGAGTATCAACATGGTGATGTCGGCCATGGCGGCTCCGGTGGGCTCGACGGATCAGTGTGGGCATCCCGATGTTGGCAGAACTGTCGGCGCGTGTCGAGCGCCACGGGAGTAGGCCAGGCTATCCTGCCTCGTCGTCAAAACCGTTGCGCCCCAAGCCTGCCTGGGCCATCGGCCCGCTAACCGTCCGACGGCGCCGCGGTTGACTTCGCCTCGGGAAGCAGTGCCCTCACCGACGGACCGGTCGTAGCGGGCCCGCATGCCGCCCAGGTATAGGGCTGCTGAGCCTCGATCGCGCCGCCGAGCATGAAGGTGCGGTCGCTGCGACGGGCACGGGCGAGGCTGGCCATCCAGGTCGCGACGGTGCTGAACCGGTTGCGCACGCCGGTGAGGAACGCGATGTGGATGAATCCCCACGCCAACCAGCCGACGAAACCGGCCAGTCGAACCGGGCCGACCTGCAACAGTGCGTGGCCGCGATTGATGTACGCCGCCGACCCCACATCGCGGTAGCGGTAGTTGCGGCGATCCTTGCCCGCCAACTGACGACGGATGCACGCGGCCACGTGCAGACCGCCCTGCATGGCGTTCTCGGCGACGCCGGGTAGCTTGTCCCTGCCCGCCAGGTCGCCGACGACGAAGACTTCCGGGTGGCCTGACACCGACAGATCCGCCTCGACGGCGATGCGTCCGGCGTGGTCCGTGGTGGCCGTCAGGATCTCGGCGATCCTCCTGGCGAACGGCACCGCCTCCACGCCCGCCGTCCAGAGGACCGTCCGCGCCGCATGCTCCTCACTTGGTCCGCCGTTCTTCGGCGTGACCGTGATGCCCTCCCGTCTCACGTCGGTGACGTGGACCCCCATCCGCAACTCGACGCCCACCTCCTCTAGGCGGCGGGCGGCCTTGTCCGCCAGGCTCGGGGCGAACGAGGCAAGTACCTGCTCACCGCCGTCGAAGAGCAGCACGCGGGCGTCCTCGGGCTGGATGCTGTGGAATTCGTGGATCAGCGTCCTGGTAGCCATCTCCCGGATCTGTCCGGCCAGCTCCACCCCGGTGGGGCCACCGCCGGTGACGGCAAAGGTCAGCCAGCCGTCGCGCTCGGGTCCGGGAGCGAGCGTCTCGGCGATCTCGAACGCCGCGTAGACGCGGCGCCGGATGCTCAGTGCGTCGTCGAGGGTCTTCATTCCCGGGGCCCACTTGGCGAACTCGTCGTGGCCGAAGTAGGACTGCTGCATGCCAGCGGCGACGACCAAGATGTCGTAGTCGAGGGTGAACGTGGATTCGTCCGGCCTGCGCGCGACGACCCTGCGGGCGGTGGGGTCGAGATCGATTGCCTCGCCGAGCAGTGTCGTCACATTGCGATGCGCGGACAGTTCCTCACGCAACGAGCGGCTGATCTGGCCGACGCTCAACGTGCCGGTCGCGCACTGATACAGCAGCGGCTGGAAGACGTGGCACGCATTGCGGTCGAGCAGCGTGACGTCCACGTCGACGTTGCCCAGACTGCGAGCGCAGAAGAGTCCGCCGAATCCACCGCCGATGATCAGAATCTTCGTGCGTCCATTGCTCACTGCGCCGAGACTACCCACGGAACGTGTCATCACCCGTCAGCATTCGTCGAACCGCCCCGATGCCGCCCCGATGCCACCGCGACGCCACCGGCAGGCGCCATGGCGCCAACGCCGAGCACTTCGGAAGCCTCGACGGGCGGGCTGCAGTGATATCCCTGCACGACGTCGCAGCCGTGGTTGGCGAGTCTGCGGGCGGTGGCGGCGTTCTCGACGCCCTCGGCCACGCACGTCATGCCGAGCGTGTGCGTCAGGTCGATCATGGCGGACACGATGGCTTCCGCCCGAGGGTCGGAAAGGATGGGCGCGACGAAGTGTCCGTCGAGTTTGAGTTCGTCGATGGGCAGCTCCCGTAGGTAGCTGAGTGCCGAATACCCGCTCCCGAAGTCGTCAATGGCCACTCGAATCCGCAAGTCTCGCAACGTGTTCAGCACCTCGCGCACCCGCCTGATGTCGGCAAGCAGGAAGTCCTCGGTGATCTCGACGGTGAGGCAATCGGGGGTTAGCCCGCCGCTCTCGAGGATCCGGGTGATCCGGTTGGGCAGGTCGAGGTCGCTGAGGGACGGCGGAAAGAGGTTCACCGCGAAGGGCACGTCGGTACCCTGTGCCCGCCACTCGGCGGCATCGCACACCGCGCGGTGGATGACGACCTCGGTCAGTGCGCCCATGAGGCCGTTCTGCCGGGCCAGGGGAAGGAATTCGCCCGGAAGTAACAACCCCCGCTGCGGATGCTGCCAGCGGACCAGGGCCTCGACGCCGGCGATCTGGCCCGTCGACAGGGTGAACTTGGGCTGATAGACCAAGCTGAGCTCGT
>NZ_JBEVLO010000560.1:0-8751 GCF_040509115.1 Mycobacterium sp.
GCGGGCATGCGCACACCGAGTTCGGCTGCGCGACCGCAGAAGTCGAGCTCGACCCGAATCGACGACTCGGTGGGCGGCTCGTCGAAGATCTCCTTGAGCGCGTAGCGCGTCGAGCCGACGTCGACGCGCCAGATCTGGCCAAGCGCACCCCGCGGCCCCTGGCTGACGTCGACGTCGCCATGCCAGCCGAACGCCACGCGGGCCTGGGCGACGAGGTCGGCGACGCTCACGCAGTCAGTATGAGCCGAGCAGTCTCCCGAGAGCTGGGGACCCGCCCGGGTCGACTGCGGTCGCAGCTGTGCCATCGGGGCCATCGGGCCTATCGGGGCCATCGGGCCTATCGGGGTTCGACCTGGAGTTCGAGGCCCGCGTTCGATCCTCGATGGGTGAAGCTATGCGTTCTCTATGCGTCTGCGCGAGGTCACAGGCAACGGACCTACTGTGGGTGGGGACCTTGTCGACGACGCGCACGGCAGCCCCCGTGCGGTAGGGAAAGGCCGACCTAGTGGACTGCGAAGTGCGTGGCGAAGATCGATCCTCCTCGGATCGCGAGACCTGGTCGTGGATGAACCGCAGAGCGTTCGTGGGTACCACCGTCGCGGTCGGCGGAGTGGTGGCCGCGGCACCCCTGCTGGCCGGCTGCAGCGACGACGACCAGAGCCAGGCCCAGGGCCACACCACGGACGTGAGTCTCCGAATCAACGGCGAGGAGCGACGGATCGCGGTCGACAACCGCACCTCGCTGCTGGACATGCTGCGCGAGCGAGCGGGGCTTCCCGGCACGAAGAAGGGTTGCGATCAGGGCGCCTGTGGTGCCTGCACCATCCTGGTCGACGGCGAGCGGGTGAACTCCTGCCTGACGCTCGCGGTGATGCACGACGGCGCCGAGATCACCACCATCGAGGGCTTGGAGACCGACGGGCGATTGCATCCCCTGCAGCAAGCCTTCATCGACGAGGACGCCTTCCAGTGCGGATTCTGCACGGCCGGACAGATCATGTCAGGGGTCGCCTGCATCCGCGAAGGGCACACCGGATCCCCTGGCGAGATCCGAGAGTGGATGAGCGGCAATATTTGTCGCTGCGGGGCCTACACCAACATCGTCACCGCGGTGGCCAAGACGGCCGACGCCGGGTAGCGGCCGTGTTTCCCTTCACCTTCGCCAAGGCGGCCGACGAGCCGACGGCGCTGGCCGCGGGTGCCACCGGGGCCCGCTACATCGCCGGTGGCACCACTCTGATCGACCTGATGCGCGAGACCGTCGAGCGGCCGGACGCCGTCGTCGACATCAACGCATTGCCATACCGGGACATCGAGCTCGATTCGGCACGGCTGCGCATCGGCGCATTGGTGCGGATGTCCGCACTGGCCAACCATTCCGGGGTGCGGCAGCAGTTTCCCGTGATCGCGCAGGCGTTGGAGCTGAGTGCCTCGGCACAACTGCGGAACATGGCGTCCATCGGTGGCAACCTGATGCAGCGCCCCAGGTGCCTGTACTTCCGGGACGTCACCGCAGCGTGCAATCGCCGCAGCCCCGGCGCGGGCTGTTCGGCGATCCAGGGCCGCAACCGCACGCATGCCATCCTCGGTACCAGCGACGCGTGTGTCGCCACCCATCCCTCCGACCTCGCCGTCGCGCTCCTGGCCCTCGATGCCGTCGCGGTCATCCGAGATACCAATGGCGAGAAGACCGTTCGTCTGGCGGACTTCTTCCGTCAACCGGGAACGCGACCCGATCAGGAGCACAACCTGGGGCCGGGAGCGCTCATCGTCGCCGTCGAGGTGCCGGTGACACCCGAGGCGGCGCGGTCCGGCTACCTGAAGGTCCGGGATCGGGAATCCTACGAGTTCGCGCTGACCTCGGCGGCGGTCGGGATGGACATCCGTGGCGGGGTGGTCCGCAGCGCGCGGGTGGCGGTCGGCGGCGTCGGTACGGTGCCGTGGCGGCTGCCGTCGGTCGAAGAAGCCCTGGCTGGTCAGCGGACGAGTGCACAACTATGGCGGAGAGCCGCGTCGTTTGCCGCCGACGGCGCAAGACCGTTGTCGGAGAACGGGTTCAAGATCGAGTTGGTCAAGCGCACCGTCGAGCGCCAACTGACGACGGTGGCGGCCCTTTCATGAGTCAACCCCTGCCCGCCGCCGGGCTGGTCGCCGGACGGCCGATCACGCGGGTCGACGGACGGCTGAAGGTCACCGGGAAGGCGCCGTACGCCGCCGACCACCCGATCCCCGACGTCGTGTACGCCGTGCTGGTTGGGGCCACCGTGGCGCGGGGAAGCGTGGGGCGGATCGCCGTCGACGCGGCGAAGCGTCAACCCGACGTGATCGAGGTGCTTACCGACTTCGGCGGGGTGACGTTGCCGTACGACCCCCGGCAGGTGGCGTCGTTCGGACAACCGGTGGCGATCGTCGTCGGCACCACCCTGGAGGCGGCCGGTCACGGCGCGTCACTCGTCACGGTCGAGTACGGCGGTGCCGATTCCGTCACCGACATCGATGCGCCAGAAGCAGTTCCGCAGGCGGGCACCAGGACTCGCGACTATGCGCGCGGTGATGCCGATGCCGCGTTGCGGACCGCAGCCGTCGTATCCGACCTGCGGTACACGATCGAGCGCAACAACCACAACTCGATGGAGATCCCCGCGACCATCGCCCAGTGGGACGGCGGCCAACTCACCGTCTGGGACAAGACCCAGGCCATCAGCTCGCTGCGCGCGGCCTACGCCAAGGCCTTCGGAATCTCCGCCGACGACGTGCGAGTGATCTCACCGTTCGTGGGCGGTGCATTCGGTTCGGCAGGCCGGGCCTGGGCGCATCAGTTGCTGGCGGCCTTCGCGGCCAGGCACGTGCGTCGTCCGGTCAAACTGATGCTGACGCGCAAGCAGTTCTACAGCGGCGTCGGATACCGGCCGACCAGCAGGCAGCGGCTGGCCATCGGTGCCGATCGCTCCGGCCTCATCTCGGCGATCATCCACGAGGGGCGGGTCGAGAACTCCCGCTACGGCTCCTACGAGGACGACATCGTCGGCCCGCCGAGGGTTCAGTACAACGCCCCCAACATGCGGTCGACCTATCGAACCGTGCCGCTGGACGTGAACCCGCCCACCTACATGCGGGGACCCGGATCGACGACAGGAGCCTTCGCGCTGGAGTCGGCCATGGACGATGTGGCCCACCAGCTCGGCATCGATCCGATCGAGCTGCGCCGTCGCAACGAGCCCGACCGCGACCACGAAGACGACCTGCCGTTCTCCACCCGGCGGCTCACCGATTGCTTCACCCAGGGTGCCTCGGCATTCGGGTGGTCGCGTCGCAATCCGAGACCCCGAACCGTCCGTGACGGCAATCAACTGATCGGAATGGGCACCGCCGCAGCCATTTACCACACCAATCGCAACAAGTGCTCCGTGCATGCCAGGATCAACGCCGACGGCACCGCCGAGCTCGACACCGCCACCAGCGACATGGGGCCCGGCACCTACACCTCGATGACCCAGATGGCCGCCGACGCGTTGGGGCTGCCGATGAACCGCGTCCGCTTCGACCTCGGCGACTCGCGCATGCCGCCAGCGCCGATCCATGCCGGGTCGATGACCATGGCGAGCGTCGGGTCGGCCGTGCAGAACGCGGGCGCCATGCTGCGGGACCGGCTGGTCAGAACCGCCGTGGTCGATCCCGGTTCGCCGCTGAATGGTCTTGCACCGGAAGCGGTCACCGTCGTCGGCGGCAGGATGTCGGCACGTGCCGACTCGACGAGGGGCGAGACGTACCAGGATCTGTTGCGGCGGCGCGGCTGGCCCAACCTCGAGGCGCAGTACGACTGGTCCCCCGACGACGCCAACACCCGCTATGCCATGAACGCCTACGGGGCCGTCTTCGCCGAGGTCGCGGTGGACGAATCACTCGGCACGGTGCGGGTCCGCGGGATCTATGGATGCTATGACGCGGGCCGGGTGATCAACCCGATGCTGGCGCACAGTCAGGCGATCGGCGGGATGGTGGGCGGCATCGGCATGGCTCTGTTGGAGGCCACCCACCTCGATCACCGCGACGGTCGAATCGTCAACGCCAACATGGCGGACTACCTGGTGCCGGTGAACGCCGACGTTCCCGAGCTCGACGCCGCGTTCGTCGCGGGCGAGGACGTGATCGCCGACCCGATCGGGGTGAAGGGTCTCGGTGAGGTCGTCATCGTCGGCGTGCCCGCAGCGATCGCCAACGCCGTCTTCAACGCGACGGGCAGGCGGGTGACCGATCTGCCGATCACCTTGGAAAAGCTGCTGTAGAGCGCGATTTGGGCTGGCGGACGGTCAGGCCCGCTCTAATTGCCGGCGAGGACGAGTGTTACGTCATTCGCATCGCAGAGCTCGGCGAAGTAGGGCTCGGACTCATCCATGATGACGGTGTCGATGTCAGCGAGTTTGAACACTCCGACGAAGTCCGTGAGACCAAGCTTGCTGTGGTCCATTGGCACGATGGTTCGGCGGGCCTGCTGAAGGATGGCGCGCTTGACGTCAGCCTCGCCCAGATCGGCCACGCTGAACTGGTCCCCCGACAGTCCCGTGACCCCCAAGAATGCCACGTTGACCGTGAACTGTTGAATGGCCTGCAGGGCAAGAGGTCCCACGAAGCTATCGGCTATCGGTCGGTACTGCCCCCCGACGACCGTGCAATGAATCGAGCCGATTGCGCTGAAGGTGCGCGCCACTGGCACGGAGTTGGTCAGCACGTTGAGATTTGCGCCGAAACGTGAGCCCGGCGCCTTCGCTTCGTCCGCGATGGCCTCGGCGATGGCCAAGGAGGTCGTGCCCGCGTCGAGGAAGATGGAATCGTTCTGGCCCAGCATGGGGAGGCAGGCCTGGGCGATCGCCTCCTTCTGGGCGGTATTGGCTGAGCGTCGCGCTTCCACTTCGACTTCGTAGGCGGGTGACCGTGTCGCAAGCGCACCCCCGTGGGTCCGCTTCAGTTTGCGCTCGGTCTCGAGCGCCACGATGTCCTTGCGGATGGTCGGTTGCGTGACTTGCAGCTGCTTCGCAAGTTCGCTCACTTTCACACGCCCGCGAGTGTTCACCAGCTCGACGATGCGGGCACGGCGTTCCTCTGCGAACTCCGGAGGTTGAGACATGGGCGGGAACCTCACTTGCTGCGACGTGGTCATGTCCATGATGTCGCCTTCACCGCGGCCAGCTGAGCGCCGACACGTTCCCGCAGCTTGTCAGTCGTCACGACTGGGTCGTGATCTCGTGGGGGAACCGTCGCGAACGCAGCACCGGGTATCGCGCGACTCCACCTCTGAGCCAGGTGGTACGGATGCACCGGGTCGTTCTTGGTGCCGATGACCAACGTGGGCACCGAAATGGCCGCCAGCTCTTGGGCGGACAAATACGCCCTGTTGCGAGGCACGCTTCGCAGCCGTACCGATCGTTCGACGGCGAGCGGTGCGTCGAACTGACGAAGCAGGCTCTCGCCGCCGAGCGGTGAGATCGCGGCGAGATCGCGAAATTGCCGCGATTCGGCGAACCGTGCGCGCGCGACGACCGGGTCTCCTCCGGCTCCGAGAAGTTCACCGATCTCGGCCATTACGGTCAAGTTCGTTGGCAGCGGCACGTCTGTGAATGCGGGGCGGACGAGAGTGAGGCTTCGCACGGTGAAGTCCTGGTTCAGGGCGGCACGGAGCGCAATCGCCGCACCCATCGATATGCCCACGACGTGCGCGGGTTTGTCCGCCTGCCCCAGCAGGACCATCAGGGCCCGCAGATCGTGGACGAGCGAGTCGAAACGAAAGTCGGCACGTTCTCCGATGACCGAACTCTCACCGTGTGCTCGAATGTCGGGAGCCAGTACTGCGAAGTCGTCGGTGTCGACGTCGGTGATCAAGTCCAGCGGTTGCGTGCGATCCGCACCAAGACCGTGGAGCAATACGAGGACTTCGGGCGCGTCCTCGTTGCTGAGGTGAAATCCTGCCTTCGCCGCGTACTGTTCGTGACTGCTCATGCCACCGCCCGTTCGATCGACGTTCGGAGCAGCGCAATGACCTCTGCGAGTTCGTCCTGCTTCGCGTCTTGAATGATCAGCGGAACGTCGTCGGCGAGGCCATGACGGAGCCGAGCTACCAGCTCGTAGTCCACCACTCCTCGGCCTGCAATCGTCGCGGCCCAGGGGACGGTGTCCTTGGCGTGGACGCAGATCGTTTGGTGCCCGAGCTCGCCGAAGGCTCGTTCGAGCGTGTACCGGTGCTCGCTGGGAGCGACGTTGGTGATGAGATTGGCCGGATCCAGGATGAATCCGATCCGACCGGCGTCGTCCCCCAGCTCTCGCCGAAGTCTCAAGGCGCGGTCGGTGTCGGCGACGGTATTGGCGGGCTCGGGTTCGATGGCCAGCAGAACGCCGCTGTGCTCCGCCGCGGGCAGGAGCGCGTCGAGGCTAGCGCGGAAGTCGTTCCACGCGGACTCCGAGGTGGTATCCGGATGGAACCCCCACATGTCGTCCGGATCCCGCGATCCACTGCAGAGCGTCGCCGCCACGGCACCCGTACCGCCCAATCGTGCGATGAAGTCCGCCGCTCGCGCTGTCTGATCGGTGCGCCGCGACGCGTCGGGGTGAGCGGTGTTGAAGGTGGCAGAAACGCCCCAGAGTGTCAGCCCGGCCGCTACGAGGTCGTCGCCGATTGCCCCGAGGTCATCGGAGCTGACCTCGACTTCCGTTGGGATCGTGGGAAACCCAAACGTGCTGAGGTTCAGTTGTACCTGCGTCAGCGCGTGCGCGTGGAACGCCTCGGCCAGCTGCGTGGCCGTCTGGACGTGGAAGATCCGCGCGAAGGCTCCCATCGGGACCGGGTTGCTCACAGTTGAACCTCCTTGCCTCCCGAGGTGGACGAATCCGCCACGGCTTCGATCCATCGGACTGCGGCGACTCCGTCTTCGGGGGACGGGTCCTCGGGCGTGCCGTTCAAGATGGCCAACGCGAAGTCGTCGGCCTGCCGTTTGTACGCGTCAGTGTCGCCGAAGTGTGGCACCAGAGCGGCGGAATCCCCATCGACGTGCACCTCGACTTCGCTGGCGAGCTTGAAGAAGGGAAACCGGGTCCGGATGCGGATGTGGCCCGTGGCCCCGTAGATGTCGGCACCTTCGGCGTAGACACCGTGGACGGCGGCAGCGACCTCGAACGAGACGAGCCCACCGTGATCACGGAGTCCGGCGACGCCCTTCCACGAGTAGTCCTCCCCGACGCGTCCGACGCGCGCGGTCACCCACGTTCCCGGCCCAGCGAGGTACGAGATCTGGTCGAAGAGGTGAGCGCCGTGCGTGGTCAGGAGATACCGTTCGCGGTCTGCCTTGAACGTGTTCTCGACTTGGCGCACCCGCGCGTCGACGACGGTGTCGGGGAACAGGGTCGTCTCCACGGGAGCGCGATCTGCCATGACCCGATACCAGCACGAGATCGAGAGGATCTCACCGATCCGGTCGACGTGTTCCTTGGCAAACGCGATTCCCGGGTCGTGTCGCTTCATGGCTCCCGTCTGCAATTTCAGCCCGAGGCCGGTGGCCAACTCCGCAAGCTCCCGGGCTTGCTCGCTGGTCTGCGCAAGGGGCTTCTCCATGAGGACGTGTTTGCCTGCCGTGAGTGCTTGCTTTCCGAGCTGGTAGTGGAAGCGGTCGGGGGTGGCGATGAGGACCGCGTCCACCGCAGGGTCGGCGAGCAACGTGGCGGTGTCCGTGTAGCCGGTGATGCCGTATCTGTCTGCCACTCCGTGCGCCAGCGCGGGGCTGGGGTCGCTGACGGCAATCAATTCGACGTAGCGGGTCTTTGAGAACACGGGCAGGTGCGCGACCTGGGTGATCCGACCCGCCCCGACTACCCCGAGGCGTACCTTCCGGTCAGTGTTCATACGTGTCCCTTTCTGAGGTGTGGGTGGGGACTTTCCGAGGGATGGGTGGAGCGGCGCTGCGCAAGCCGTCCGACGCCGATGGCTGCGGCGAGCGGGCCGACGGGATCGGCGAGGACGCGAGGGGCGGGACGCGCTAGCGGAAATGGGAGTTGCTCGGCGATGCGATCCGTGATCGCAGGCACGAGAAAGTCAGCGGCGTGGTGTCCGAACCCGCCCGAGATGTAGATGACGGCGGGGTCGAACGCCGGGATCAACCGGGTCAGGACGGTGCCGATGGCCTCGCCCGCCGAGTGGAGGATGTGCACCGCCCCGGGGTTGCCTGCCCGCGCTGCCTCGACGACGTCCTGGGCACGCACGGCATTCGGGTGCTTGCCGGGCAATCCCAACGTTCGCCCCCGCGCCGCGACTGAGGTGCCGCTGGCGAATAGTTCGAGGCATCCACTGCTGCCGCAGGGGCATGGGTGCAACCCCGCCGGCTCGACGGGAACGTGGCCGAGTTCGGCGGCGAAGCCGAAGGAGCCCTCAATGACCCTGCCCCCGAAGGAGAGTGCGCCACCGACCCCAGTTCCTAGCGCAAGGAGGATGGCCGTTTCTCTGGGGTCGATGTCGGTCTGAATTCCCAATAGAGTTGCGTTGGCATCGTTTTCGATGATCACCTCGACCCCGGCGAGCTCCGAGAGAGTGGCAGCCAGAGGGGCGGCGTGCAGGTCGAGCAGTGCACTGTGAACGAGTTCCCCCGTGGTCCGGTTCACCAGGCCCGCCGCGGCAACTCCAACGGCAACGGGACCGGGGGTGCCGGATGTCAGTTCGGTCACTAGTGCCGCGAGAGATGCGACAGCACCCGACGCCGTGCCGTCGTGAGG
>NZ_JBEVLO010000561.1:0-21849 GCF_040509115.1 Mycobacterium sp.
CCTGGGGGAAGCGTTCATGCAGGGCGACGGCGACGATGAGTTGGTTGGAGGCGGCGCCGGGGTGACGCGTTGGGTGGCTCCGACGTGGGCGGCGACGGCGTCGAAGTTGTCCAGGCACCATTGGTCGCGATCCGCAGACCCGGACGCGGCGTAGGCCTCGGCGAGCATGGCGGCCTCCGCCGCGACCTTGCGGGCGCATGCGGCGGACTCCACCCGCGCCCACCCCGAGAGCGCCCCGGCACCTGAGGTGCCGGTCGTCGCGTCCACCAGCCTGTCGAACATGATCCCAGTTTAGGACGCGGGTACGACGAAAGGCGTTCTGCTACAAGCGCTCTGTGGAAAACCCACCAGCCTGTGGGCAACCCCGACCAGGCCACCGGAATTGTCGGAGCCGCGTGCTAGAGCCGTTGACCCATTCGGGGCGCTAGTCCGCGACCGTCAGCCAGTCGGCGAAGCCCGACGGGTCGTGGCGGCCGAGCGCGCCGTGCTCGAAGAGGCCCCAGCCCTCGGCGGGAGCGCGGTTGCCTTCGGTGCACAGCGCCCGGCCGACGTGGTCGATCACGCCGAACCCGGCCCGCCCCACGATCGCCGGGTCGGTCATGTCGTAGGTCAGACGTTCGGTGAACTTCTCGCCCTTCCACGTGCCGTGGATCCAGTCCGAGTCGCCGCCGTAGCCGCCGCCGACGTGAATCGGCACGGGCAGCTTGGATTGCACCTCTAAGTGCACCGGCGATCCGTCGAGCGCGGTGGCGTCGATGCTGGCGCCGGTCGGGATTCGCGTCCCCGAGGTGTAGTGGATCTTGACGCGCGGCCACCCCAGTTGTTCGACGCGTCCGTCCTTCCAGATTCGCGTGCAGTCGTTGAGCGAGCGGAACCCGCTGGGATCCTCCTGGATGATCAGTACGATCGAGAAGTCGTCGAACGCCATCGGCACGTACAGCCACCACATGCCCTCGAACGGCGGATCCGCCGGCCGCCCAGCGGGTTCGGCCTCACCGATCGGTCGGATCCCCCACGACCTGTCACGGGAGCCGATCCACACCGACGGGTCGACGGTGATCTCCTCACCGTCGATCGCGACCTTCCCGCTCCACGATCCCAGTTGGGCGAACCGCTGCGCGTCGAGCGTCACCCGGTTACCCGCGCGCAGGACGTGCGGCTGCTCCTGAACGACGTCGAAGAGGCCGTTCCACGTCAGGTCGACGGCCATGCCCTCGGTCTCGTCCATGACGATGCGCAAGCGACGCAACGGTTCCTGCACCTCGATCCGGTAGCCCAGCACGTGCTGGTTGAGCCGATCCTGGTCGATCGCGTCGGACAGGTGCACTGCGGTTTGTACGTCACCGCGCCGCACCAGCACGAACGCGTCCTTGACGCCCAGATTCGGGTAGTACCCGATGCCGGTGATCAGGAAGATGTCGCCGCTACGGTCGTGGGCGTTGTAGTACGACCGGTCGTAGAAGTTGCGATCGGACGAGCCCGGCCACGCGATGGGCTTGGGGATCTGGTGAATGGGATATTCGTCCATCGGCCCGAGCATCAGTTGCCCTCTCCCTCTTCCCGGCTCGCTTCGCTACTGCCCTCCGGAACCAGGAGTCGGCGGAGCAGCGAGGCGTGGTAGAACATCGACTCCACGTCGTCGGGCTTCTCGATCTCGCCGAACCGCACCCGGCGAGCTCCGGTCCGCATGAACACGCAACACCAGATCACCCCGGAGTAGACGTAGAACCAGCGCATGTCGCCCAGCGTCACGCCGGTCAGCTCCCGATACGTGGCGCGCACGTCGTCCTCGCGCATCACGTCGGGCAGACCGGGCAGGCCCGCCAGCCCCGCGAGTTCCTGAAAGACCATGTGCGCGAATATCATCCACGCGACATCCAACTCCCGGGGGCCGACGGTCGCCATCTCCCAATCGAGCACCGCGACGGGGCGGAAGTCTTCGTACAACACGTTGCCGACGCGTGAATCACCCCATGTGAGAACGGGTTCGGTGGCTGCGGCAGCGGTGGGAAAGTTGTCGTCAAGCCAGGCCAGCGCCGCCTCGACGAGCGCTGAGCGGCCGATGTCGGGCACGGCGAATTCGTACCAATCCTTGAGCCAACCGAAGTGGCGGTGCAAAGGTGTGTCGCCGGGGGGATCGACGTCGGTGAGGAATCCGAACGTCCTCTCGGCGTCCGGGATCGCGTGCAACTTCGCAAGTACGTCTACGGTGGCGTCCTGCAGCTCCCGCTGACGCTCGACGGGTGCGTCGGCGAACCAGTTGCCGCCGAACGTGTATGGCATGACGTCGGGCGGCACGATGCCCGCCACGTGATCCATCAGGAAGAACGGCGTCCCAAGCACTTCGCCCGTGGTCTCCATCCAGCGGACGCGGGGGACCGGAACGTCGGTCAGCTCACCGACGAGGCGGATGACGTCGAACTGGTGGTCCAGCCGATAGGCGGAGAACACCGGGACGTCGGCGGCGCTCGGGGCCACGCGGGCCACCCACTTCTGCTCGATCGGCTGGCCGTCCTGCTCCCACTTGCCGGTCAGGATGATCGTCTCCGAGGACATCCCGTTGGCGTCGACGCCGCTCTCCACGGTGACGTCGGGGGCCGTGCCGCCGGGCATTACGGTGGCGAGCCACTGCGACATCACCGAGGGCAAGGTGGTGACGTCTCGGGAGGAGTGCTGTAGGCGGCTGACGTCTTCGACAGCCGGTTCGTTGGCCACGGTTCAACCCTTCGTGCAATTACGATACGGTGAGTAGCGTTATGAAAGCAGACCCGGGTGAGGTTGACAAGACCCCTTCCGCGGGCCGCCCCCGCGACCCGCGGATCGACGCTGCCATATTGGCGGCCACAGCGGATCTGCTCGTCGAAATCGGCTATCCGAACCTCACGATGGCTGCCGTCGCCGAACGCGCGGGCACCACGAAGACGGCGCTGTACCGGCGGTGGTCCAGCAAGGCCGAACTGGTGCACGAGGCCGCATTCCCGGTGGCGCCTACCGCATTGGACGCACCCGAGGGTGACATCGTCGCCGACGTCAGCGCCATGGTCGCGGCCGCCCGCGACGTCTTCACCAGCCCCGTCGTCCGGGCCGCGCTTCCCGGCTTGATCGCCGACATGGCCGCCGACCCCGATCTCAACGCCAGGGTCATGAGCCGCTTCGTCGGTCTCTTCGGAGTCGTCCGGGAACGCCTGGTGCACGCCGTCGCCCGTGGCGAGGTGCATGCCGACGTGGATCCCGACCGTCTCATCGAGATCGTCGGCGGGGCAACGCTCCTACGGATGCTTCTCGACCCTGAGGGACAGCTGGGTGACACCTGGGTGGAACAGACCGCCGCCATCATCAGTCACGGCGTCAAGGCCTGAGCAGGGCGATCAACGGGTCGAGTGGCGCCATCTGGCTGGTGCGCCACGCAGACCGGCCGCCTCCCACCTCGCGTTAGCTGGCTGCGTCGATGCTGCGAATCCCGGTAGCTGCCGTCATCGATGGTGCGCGTGGGGAAACCCAGTACCGTTCATGTCATGTACGTGCAGCTGACCCTGAACGACGAGGACGGGGTGCCCGAGGTCTACTCCACCCCGCCCTGGACGGACGACGCCGACGGACGGGCCGAAACCGCCCGCGTCGTCGTGGACCCGGTCGGCAGACCGGAAGGCGATCGCGCAGGGGTCCTGCTGACGATGACGATCGGTGAGGCGCTCGTCCTGGGTCGGCGAATCACCGAGATCGCGGAGCTGGCCGCCGAGGGCCAGTTCAGCAGGCGCGGTACCCAGTGGCGCAAGGAGGTCCAGGACCGCAAGCGGCGCGAGGCCTGGAACGTCCTGATGGCCGGATCGGACGACGAACCGCCGCGCGAGGGTTAGCTCGCTGCGGGCGGCGCGAAGAACTCCAGCGCCAACCCGTCGGGGTCACGGAAGCTGAGGCCGGACCCGTACGGCGCGTCGACGATGCCGCCGTGCTTGATGCCCAGTTCGTCGAGGCGGCTCTCCCACGTCTCCAGCTCAGCCCGGGACGCGCAGGCGAATGCGGCATGGTCCAGCCCGACGCGGAGCTCGCTGAAGTCGTCGGCGGCGGCGGGTTGCGTGTGCTGATGAAGACCGAGCAGCGTGTCGTCGGCGAGAGCGAACACCACGTGTCGGTAACCGGCGTCGGTGTCCTCGTCGATCACGGGGTCCTCGCCGATCAGCTGGCGGTACCACGGTGCGCTGACGGACAGGTCTCGCACGGTGAGTGCGACGTGGGTGAGGGCGGGAAAGGTGGGCATGTGAACGTCCTTGTTCGTTGGATCCATCGCCATGGACACGGAACGCCATGCCGGATGGTTCGAACGTATGGCGATCGCGTCGCACTCGCACCCACCGATCGGAGGGTCTACGGATGCAAGGCGCCAAGCAACTGATTGAAGGCCTCGCTCATCGATGGGTGGGTGTAGATCCCGTCGCGAAGCGCCGTGGCGGTGATGCCGTGCCGCATCGCCAGGGCGACGAGATTGATGACCTCGTGGGAGTCGTAGCTCAACAACGCGGCGCCGAGAATCTGGTCGGTGGCCGCGTCGACGATCACCTTCATCATCCCGTCGGGCTCGGAGACGATGCGGGCCCTTGGCACCGTTGCCATGTCGGCCACCCGCAGGGCCGCCGTTCTGACGGACAGGCCGGCCGCCTCGGCCTCGCGCTGGGTGATGCCGACCCGCGCCAGCGGTGGCGTCATGAACAACGCGTAGGGGACCGCGACGCGGTCGGACGTGCTGCGGGTCCCGCCGCCCGCCAACTGATCCAGGACGATGCGATAGTCGTCGAGCGAGACGTAGGTGAACTGCGGCCCACCGTTGACGTCCCCGACGGCGAAGACGTGCGGCTGACTGGTCCGAAGGTACTCGTCGGCGACGATCGAGCCGTCCAGTCGCGTCGCGATGCCGGCGGCCTCTAGCCCGAGGCCTTCGGTGACGGGCTTCCGCCCCAGCGCGACCAGCACCTTGTCGGCCGGAAGCTCTTGCGGCGCACCATCCTTCGCGTAACGCACCAACGCCGCATCGGCACCGTCCTCGACGGCGGTGACCTGCGCCGACGTGACGATCGTTACGCCCGCCCTGGCCAGGATCGCCCTGGCGGATTCGGCGACGTCGTCATCCTCGTTGCCCAGGATCGCCTCGTGCCGTTCGATCACGGTGACCTCGGAGCCGTAGGCGGCGTACATCGCCGCGAACTCGAGCCCCACGTAGCCGCCGCCGAGCACGACCAACCGGCGCGGCAACTCCTCGGTGACGAGAAGGTCGGTGCTCGTCACCGTGCGGGGATTGGCTCGCAGGCCCGGAATGTCGGGGATCGTTGGCTCCGACCCGGTGCCGACCACGATGGTTCCGCCCGCCACGGTCACCGTCGCATCGTCGAGCTCCACCTGGACGGTGTGCGGATCGAGGAACCGGGCGTGGCCCGTGAGCACGGTCGCGGTGGGGATGGTGTCTATCATCGCGAAGTTGGTGGCCCGCAACTCGTCGGTGAGGTCCGCGGTGGCGTGTACCGCCGCCTCGTATGCCGCGGGCCGCGGCGGGTCGGTGATCTGCTCGGCGCGGAACACCATCGACTTGGTGGGCACGCAGCCGATGTTGATGCACGTGCCGCCGTACATTCGGTCGGACTGCTCGATCATCACGACTCGCTTGCCCTGTTTGCCGAGGGTGGCGGCAAGTGTCTTGCCGCCCTTGCCGAATCCGATGACGACGAGGTCGGCGTCGATGTCCGCGAGGGGCTGGGTCACCGCCCGAACGCTAGCCCACGAACTCGTGCGCGATGTTGGCCAGGTCCAGCACGGGCTGCGGCAGGGCGCCCAGCACCAGGGTGATGGCTGCCGTGAGGGTCACCGTCGCCATGCTCAGCATGCTCGGCACGACCACCGTGGGGCCGTCCTCGGGAGGGTCGGTGAAGAACATCAGGACGATCACCCTGACGTAGAAGTACGCGGCCACCGCGCTGGCGCAGACACCGACGATGACCAACGGCGCCGCACCGCCCTCGGCGGCGGCCTTGAAGACCGCGAACTTGCTGACGAAGCCACTGGTGAGGGGAATGCCCGCGAAGGCGAGTAGGAACAGTGAGAACACCACTCCCACCAAGGGGTGGGTGCGGCCAAGTCCGGCCCATCGCGACATGTCGGTCTCCTCCTCGCCCGCGGCGTTGCGCACCACGCTGACGACGGCGAAGGCGCCGAGAGTGCTGAAACCGTAAGCGAAGAGGTAGAACAGCGTGGCGGCGACGCCGCTGTCGTTCAGCGCGATGACACCGGTCAGGATGAATCCGGCGTGCGCGACCGACGAGTAGGCGAGCATCCGCTTGACGTCGCTCTGCGACACCGCGGTCACCGTGCCGACCACCATCGTCAAGATCGCGATGCCCCACATCAGCGGTCGCCAGTCGTCCTCGAATCCGGGAAGCGCAACGTAGAAGATCCGCAGCATCGCCCCGAAGGCGGCGATCTTGGTGGCTGCGGCCATGAACGCCGTGACTGGAGTGGGCGCACCTTGGTACACGTCGGGAATCCACGAATGGAACGGCACCGCTCCAACTTTGAACAGCACACCGACCGTCAGCAAGCCGATGCCGACCACCGCCAGTGTCGAGCTGTCCGGGTCGGACGCCGCCTCGGCGGCGATGCCGCTGAGGCTCAACCCACCCGAATACCCGTACAACAGCGCGACGCCGTACAGGAAGAACGCCGAGGAGAAGGCACCGAGCAGGAAGTACTTCAGCGCCGCCTCTTGCGAGAGCAACCGACGGTGACGGGCCAGACCGCACATCAGATACAGCGGCAGCGAGAACACCTCGAGGGCGATGAACATCGTCAGCAGATCGTCGGCAGCGGGGAACAGCATCATCCCGCCCAGCGCGAACATCGTCAGGGGGAAGATCTCGGTTTGTGCCACACCGGCTTTGGTCGCCAACTTCTCGGCGACGCTGCCGGGAACGGTCGACGCCTGCGGGGTGAACGCATCGAGTCCGCTGGCTCCGTCGTTCGCGTCGACCTCGGAGGCGATCCGCCGTTCGGCGATCAAGAGGGTGCCGAGAATGCCGATCAGCAGCAACGTGCCCTGCAGGAAGAGGGCGGGCTTGTCCAGCGCCACGGCGCCCACGACCGCGGTCGCGCCGACGGCCGAGCCGAGGTCGATCCATTCCTTGACGACGGCGACGAACGCGACGAGCTGGCCACCGATGGCCAACGTCAACTGGACGCGGTACCGGACGCTGCGAGGGAGGAACGCCTCGACGAGTACGCCCGCGACGGCGACGCCGAAGATGATCAACATCGGTGAGAGCAGCCCGTATTCGACTGAGGGCGGGGTCATGTTCACTTCGCGGGCCCTCTTCCGAATTGCTCCTCGCGTCCGCCTTCGGCGACGCGGGGGGCGGGATCCTGTTGGCCGATGGTGCTCAGCGTGTGCCCGACGGCCGGATCGATGATGTCCAGCGCTGGTTTCGGATAGACCCCGAGCACTAGGAGAAGCGCGATCAGCGGTGCCACCACCACCAACTCGCGCGGCACCAGATCGGGCAGCTTGTCGTTCCCGGGGGCGACGGGGCCGGTCATCATGCGCTGATACATCCACAGGATGTAGATGGCCGACAGCACCAGCGCGGACGCCGCGAACACGGCGAGCACCGGGTAGGTGGTGAAGGTGCCGATCAGTACCAGGAACTCACTGATGAAGGGCGCAAGGCCCGGCAGCGACAGCGTCGCCAACCCGGCGACCAGGAAGGTGCCGGCGAGCACCGGCGCCACCTTCTGCACCCCACCGTAGGAGGCGATCGCGCGGGTTCCCCTGCGCGACACCAGGAATCCCGCAATGAGAAACAGAGCCGCCGTCGAGATGCCGTGGTTCACCATGTACAGCGTCGACCCGGACTGACCCTGGCTGGTCAGCGCGAAGATGCCCAGGATGATGAAGCCGAAGTGCGAGATGGACGTGTAGGCGATCAGTCGCATCACGTCGGTCTGGCCGATCGCCACGACGGCGCCGTAGATGATCCCGATCACCGCGAGCGTGATGATGAACGGCCGGAACGTCATCGACGCGTCGGGGAACAGCTGCAGACAGTAGCGCAGCATTCCGAAGGTGCCGACCTTGTCGACGACGGCCATCATCAACACCGCCGTGGCGGGTGTCGACTCCACGGCCGCGTCGGGGAGCCAGCGGTGGAATGGCCACAGCGGCGCCTTGACCGCGAATGCGAACATGAATCCGAGGAATAGGGCGTTGAGCACCACCGGGTTGATGTTCAGGCTGCCGTCGGCCACCGCGTCGACGATCGCGCGAAAGTCGAAGGTGCCTGCGTCGAACGCAGGACTCTTGGCCGTCGCGACGTACAACCCGATGACCGCCGCCAGCATGATCAGGCCGCCGAAAAGGTTGTACAGCAGGAACTTCACGGCCGCCTTGGACCGGTCCGCGCCGCCGAATCCACCGATGAGGAAGTACATCGGGATCAGCATTGCCTCGAAGAACACGTAGAACAGCAGGACGTCCAGCGCGACGAGCGAGATGAGCACCATGCCCTCGACCGCCAACGTCAGCGCCATGTAGGTATGCGCGGAGCGGGCTTGATCGCCGCCGTCGTTCCAGCCCGCGACGATCAGCAGCGGCACCAGCACGGCGGTGAGCACCACCAGAGCCAGGGCAATGCCATCGAGTCCGAGGATGTAGCCGGTGCCGAAGGACGGGATCCACTCGTGGTCTTCGACGAACTGGTACTGGGCGCCCGCCGGGTCGAACGTGACGGCCAGCGCCACCGTGATCACCAGCACGATCAGTGAAAGGACCAGCGCCAGGTACTTCGCCAGATGCCTTGCGGCCGAAGGCAACAGGATGACGACTGCGGCGCCGAACATCGGCACGGCCCACAGGATGGTCAACCACGGCATTCCGGTCACCAGACCTTCACCACCAGGATCGCGGCGACCACCAGGGCGGCGCCTGCGAGCATCGACAGGGCGTACGAGCGGGCGAATCCGGTCTGCAGCCTCCCCAGCCGCGTCGAGGAGCCACCGACCAGATTCCCAAGGACCCGCGAGACGTCGTCGATGCCTTCGTCGTCGATCTCGACGAGCCCCCGTGTCACCGTCTGGCCGGGTCGCATCAGCAGGTCCTCGTTGAGGGCGTCGCCATAGAGATCCCTGCGCGCCGCGACCGTCAGTGCGGACACGTCGTCGGGGGCCGTCTCGGGGATGGCCCGCATCGCGTACATGCGGTAGGCGATGCCAATGCCGACCGCGACGACCGCGAGGGTGATGGCCGTCATCGCCCAGACCGGGATCGCATGGTGCAGCTCCTCGGCGCCGACGACCGGTTCGAGCCAGTGCTCGAGGGTGCCGCCGATGGCCAGCAGAGCGCCGGCACCCACCGATCCGATCGCCAACACGATCATCGGTCCTGTCATGCTGACCGGTGACTCGTGGGGATGGGGCTCCACCATCTCTCCCGTCGTTTCGCTCGCCAGGGGCTTCCACCGCTTCTCCCCGAAGAACGTCATCAGCATCACCCGCGTCATGTAGAACGCCGTGATACCCGCGCCCAGCAACGCCGCGCCACCGAGCAGGGCCCCTCTGACCCCGCCCGCGGCGAAGGCGGTTTCGATGATGGCGTCCTTGGAGAAGAACCCGGCGAAGGGCGGCACGCCGATGATGGCGAGGTAACCCAGTCCGAACGTGACGAAGGTGATCGGCATGAAGGTCCGCAGTCCGCCGAAGCGGCGCATGTCGGTCTCGTCGTCCATGCCGTGCATCACCGAACCCGCACCGAGGAACAGGCCCGCCTTGAAGAAGCCGTGGGTGATGAGGTGCATGATCGCAATCGCGTAGCCAGCGGGTCCGAGGCCCGCCGCGAGCACCATGTACCCGATCTGCGACATGGTCGACGCGGCGAGGGCCTTCTTGATGTCATCCTTCGCACACCCGATGACGGCGCCGAACAACAGGGTGACCGCGCCGACGATGACGACGCCCGTGCGGGCATCGGGGGCAAGGTCGTAGACGGGGCCGGAGCGCACGATCAGGTACACGCCCGCGGTGACCATCGTCGCCGCGTGGATCAGCGCTGAGACCGGCGTCGGGCCCTCCATCGCGTCGCCGAGCCATGACTGCAGCGGCACCTGCGCCGACTTGCCGCACGCGGCCAGCAGGAGCAGCAGACCGATGGCCGTCAGCGTGCCCTGCGTCATCTGCCCCGCGGCGTCGAAGACACCTGCGTACGAAACGGTTCCGACGGTCGCGAACATCACCATCAACGCGAGCGCCAGACCGATGTCACCGACCCGGTTGACCACGAACGCCTTCTTGGCCGCCGTCGCGGCAGAGGGCTTGTGCGCCCAGAAGCCGATCAGCAGGTACGACGCCAAACCGACGCCCTCCCAACCCATGTAGAGCCCGAGGTAATTGTCGGCAAGGACGAGAAGGAGCATGGCCGCCACGAACAGGTTGAGGTAGGCGAAGAAACGCCTGCGTTCGGGGTCGTGGGCCATGTATCCGACTGAGTACAGGTGGATCAGGGAGCCGACGCCGGTGATGAGCAGCACGAAACACACGGAGAGCTGGTCGAGTTGCAGACCGAAGTCGACCCGTAGCGCCCCGACCGGCACCCAGCTGAACAGGTGCTCGTGGATCGTGCGGTCCTCACTCGATCGACCCAGCAGCCCGACGAATAGCACGGCGCCCACGGCGAAGGACGCCAATGCCGTTGCGCAGCCGAGCAGATGCCCCCAGGCATCGGTGGCCCGGCCGCCGAGCAGAAGGATCGCCGCCCCGATCAGCGGAAGCGCTATCAGCAGCCACACGGGAAGTGTCATGGCGCCGCTCAAACCCTTCTCTTCTTCGCGCGAGCGCTCATCACGTCTTCACTCTTCTTCGCGCGAGCGCTCATCAGTTCTTCAACAGGTTCGCCGCATCGACCGAAGCCGACTTCCTGGCCCGGAAGATGGTCATGATGATCGCGAGCCCCACCACCACCTCGCACGCGGCGACCACCATGGTGAAGAACGCTACGACCTGCCCGTCCAAGTGCCCATGCATCCGCGAGAACGTGACGAAGGCCAGGTTGCAGGCGTTGAGCATCAACTCGACGCACATGAACATCACGATCGCGTTGCGCCGCAACAGCACTCCCGCCGCACCGATGGTGAACAGGATCATCGACAGGTACAGGTAGTTGTCGGGATTCACTTGGGCGCCCCGTTCCTCGACGCCGACATGCTCCGCGGCGGCAGAATGCTACTGATCGAGGTGGCGGCATCGGAGCCGTCGGGCAGCCGGGCGGGCAGATCTACGGCATTGTGCCTGGCGTAGACGCCCGGGCTGGGCATCGGCGTGGCATGGCCACCGGGCGCGAACCGCTCGACCGCGAGTTCGCGTTGCGTCTTGCGCTTGTCGACGCGCTCGCGGTGGGCCAGCACCATCGCACCCAGCGTCGCGGTGATCAACAGCGCGCTGGTGAGCTCGAACGCCCACAGATACCGGACGAAGATCAAGGCGGCGAGTCCTTCGACGTTGCCCCCGGCATTGGCGTCCGCGAGCCCGGTGAATCCGCCCACCGACACGTTGCCGACGCCCGCAATCACCAGCACGCCGAAGGCGGCGCCCGCACCGATTGCCGCGATGCGTTGTCCGCGAATCGCTTCCACCAGCGAGTCGGCCGAATCCACGCCGATGAGCATCAGGACGAACAGGAAGAGCATCATCACCGCGCCGGTGTAGACCACGATCTGCACGACGCCGAGGAACAGCGCGTCCTGGGCGATGTACAGGACCGCGAGGATGATCATCGTCACCGCAAGGAAGATCGCGGAGTAGACGGCCTTGGGGGCGACCACCACGGCGATCGCGCTGACGATCGCGAGCACGGCGAGGATCCAGAACGTCACCGCCTCCATGGTGGACGTCCGGTAGGCGGTCTCCGCGGCGAGGATTGCGAGTTCCGTTGTCACCGAACCGCCTTCTCGACGGTCTCGCGCGGCTCGACGTCGGGCTCGGTCGTCGCCGCCGGCGTCGAGGACTTCACGGTGGGCATGCCGAGCGAGGTGGCCAATCCGTCGGCCCGGACGTTGCCCCGGTAGTAGTCCTCGTCGGTGCTGCCGGGTGCCATCGCGTGGGGCGGCGCGGTCATCTCGGGCTTGAGGGGTTCCAGCAACTTGTCCTTGCCGTAGATCAGATCGGCGCGGTTGTCGTCGGCCATCTCGTAGTCGTTGGTCATGGTGAGCGCGCGGGTGGGGCAGGCCTCGATGCACAGCCCGCAGCCGATGCACCTCAAGTAGTTGATCTGGTACACCTGCCCGTACCGCTCACCCGGCGAGAACCGCGCCGCCTCGGTGTTGTCGGCGCCCTCGACGAAGATCGCGTCGGCCGGGCACGCCCAGGCGCAGAGTTCGCAGCCGATGCACTTCTCCAGACCGTCCTCGTACCGGTTCAGTTGGTGACGGCCGTGATAGCGCTTGGCGGTCGGGCCCGGCTTCTCCGGATAACCCTCAGTGACCGGCTTCTTGAACATCGTCTTGAACGTCACGCCGAAGCCGGCGAGGGCGTCGACGAGGTGTGGCCTCTTACCGGACATCGATGGCCTCCTTCACGGGAATGGGGGGTACCGGGAATGCGCCTGGTTCGGTCGATGGCGGGTCGGCGAGCCGCGAGGGCCGGGTCTGCTTGCGGCGCAACGTCCGCCACAGATAGACGAGCAGGAGGACACCGGCGAAGGCGCTCGTCGAGACCAGCACGGTGGCCCATCCCTCGTAGCCCTCGTTGCGCAGGGTGCGCACGACGGCGACCGTCATGATCCACGCGAGCGAGATGGGGATGAGGATCTTCCAGCCCAGGTTCATGAACTGGTCGTAGCGCAGTCGCGGCAGCGTCCCGCGCAACCAGATGAAGAGGAACAGGAACGTCCAGACCTTGAGGACGAACCACAGCAGCGGCCACCACCCGCTGTTCGCGCCGTCGATCATGTTGAACGGCCACGGGGCCTGCCAGCCGCCGAGGAACAGCGTGGTCGCCAGCGCCGAGACCGTCGTCATGTTCACGTATTCCGCGAGCATGAACATCGCGAACTTGAGCGATGAATACTCGGTGTGGAAGCCGCCGACGAGTTCACCCTCGGCTTCCGGCAGGTCGAACGGCGCACGGTTGGTTTCGCCGACCATCGACGTGACGTAGATCAAGAACGACGGCAGCAGCAGGAAGACGTACCAGAGCCCCTGCTGGCTGGCGACGATCTCCGAAGTCGACATGGTGCCCGAGTAGAGGAACACCGCCGCGAAGCACAGCGCCATGGCGATCTCGTAGGAAATCACCTGAGCGCTCGATCGCAGCCCGCCGAGCAGCGGATAGGTGGATCCGGATGCCCAGCCCGCCAACACGATTCCGTAGACGCCGATCGACGTCACGCCGAGGATGTACAGCACGGCGACGGGGAGATCGGTGAGCTGCAGCGGGGTCTGATGGCCGAAGACACTAACCATGCCACCCATCGGGATCACGGCGAACGCCATTATCGCGGGGATGACGGCGATCACCGGTGCCATCAGATAGATCGGTTTGTCGACGGCAGCCGGGATCAGGCCTTCCTTCAGCGCGAGTTTGACTCCGTCGACGAGACTCTGCAGCAGGCCGAACGGTCCAACTCGGTTGGGCCCGAACCGCATTTGCATCCGACCGAGTACCTTGCGCTCCACGAGGATCGCCACCAGCACCGTCAGCAGGCAGAACACGAAGACGCCCAGTGCCTTCCCAAGGACGATCCACCACGGGTCGTGGCCGAACGAACTCAGATCGGGGTATGTCATGCCCTCTCACCTTCGATCGAGATGGCGACGACGGCGCCGGGCGACGCGGCCAGTGCCGGAAGCACCTCGGCGCCTCGCGAATTGAGTGGCACCCACACCACGCGGTCCGGCATGTCGGTGACCTCCAGGACCAGCGTGACACTGCCTCGCGGTGTCGAGACGGTGACGGGCTCGCCGTCCCCGGCGCCGATCTCGGCGGCGGTCGCCGGTGAAAGCCTGACCACGCTCGGCCGCGCCGTACCGGCGAGGTGTGGTTCGCCGTCCTGAAGGCGGCCCGCGTCCAACAACATCCGCCAGCCCGCCAGCACCGCGTGGCCTGCGGTGGGGCGTTCCGGCTCCGGCACGGGAACGGTCGGTGCGACGGGCGGGGTGCCCTGCCACGATCCGAGTCGCTGGAGTTCGTCGAGCGCTGCGGCCGCATCGGGCAGGCCGAGGTCGACGCCGACCTCCTCGGACAGTGCTGCGAGCACGCGCATGTCGGAGGTGGCGTTCGGCGGGAGCGCGGGCGCGAAGGGACGGCCTCGCCCCTCCCAGTTGACGAAGGTGCCTCCCTTCTCGGTGACGGGGGCGACGGGGAAGACGACGTCCGCGCGGTCGGTGACGGCGCTCTGACGCAGCTCCAGGCTGACCACGAACGGTGCCGCCTCGATCGCTGCGAGGGCCGCAGCGGGGTCGGGAAGGTCGTCGACCTCGACACCACCGATCAAGAGCGCGCTCAGCGATCCGTCGGCGGCCGCGGTGAGAATGCCTGCGGTGTCACGTCCGGCGCGATCGGGGACCTCGTCCACGTTCCACGCCGCCGCCACGTCGCGGCGAGCCTCGGCGTCGGACAGTGGTCTGCCGCCCGGCAGAAGATGCGGTGCCGCACCGGCCTCCAACGCGCCACGCTCGCCTGCGCGCCGCGGAACCCAGCCAAGCCGTGCTCCGGTCGCCTCGGCGAGCCGGAGCGCGGCCGAGTAGGCGCCCGGTGACGTGGCGAGCCGCTCACCGACCAAGATCACCGCACCCGGCTGGCGCAGCAGGTCGTCGTCGCGCAGCGCGTCGAGCGCCGCAGCCTCCTCACCCGGTGCGGTGGCGATGAGCCTGCCCGCCAACTTCCCCAAGGCTCGCGTCGCATACGGCGCGATCGAAGTGACCGTGAGCCCGTGCTTGCGGACCGCCTTGCGGAGCCGCAGGAAGATGATCGGTGACTCCTCCTCCGGTTCGAAGCCGACCAGCAGCACCGCTGGCGCGGCTTCGACGTCGGCGAAGGTGACGGTCAGCGGCTGCCCGGCCACTGCGGTGGCGAGGAACTGCGCCTCCTCCTCGGAATGGGCCCGGCTGCGGAAGTCGATGTCGTTGGTACCCAACACGATTCTGGCAAACTTGGCGTAGGCGTAGGCGTCCTCGAGCGTCGAGCGGCCGCCCACCAGCACCCCGGCCCGGCCTTCGGCCGCCGTCAGCCCGCGGATGGCGACCGCGACGGCCTCCGACCAAGAGGCAGGCCGTTGGCTTCCGTCCGGGTCGCGCACGAGCGGGGTCGCGATGCGATCGCCCTGAACGGCGTAGGTGAAGGCCCAGCGACCCTTGTCGCAGTTCCACTCCTCATTGACCTGCGGATCGTCGCCGGCCAACCGACGCAGCACCCGCCCGCGTCGGTGGTCGGTGCGCTGGGCGCAGCCCGACGAGCAGTGTTCGCACACGCTGGGGGAGGAGACCAGGTCGAACGGCCGCGCCCGAAACCGGTAGGCGGTGCCGGTCAGCGCCCCGACCGGACAGATCTGAACGGTGTTGCCGGAGAAGTACGAGTCGAACGGGGTGTCGTTCGCGATGCCCACCTGCTGCAGCGCGCCGCGCTCCAGCAGTTCGATGAACGGGTCGCCTGCGATCTGATTGGAGAACCGGGTGCACCGCGCACACAGGACGCAACGTTCGCGATCCAGCAGCACCTGCGCCGAAAGATTGATCGGCTTGGGGAAGGTGCGCTTGACGTCGGTGAAGCGGGTGTCGGCCTGGCCGTTGGACATCGCCTGGTTCTGCAGCGGACACTCGCCGCCCTTGTCGCACACCGGGCAGTCCAACGGGTGGTTGATCAGCAGCAGCTCCATCACGCCGTGCTGGGCCTTGTCGGCGGCCTCCGACGTCAACTGCGTGCGGACCACCATGTCGGGGGTGACGGTGATCGTGCACGACGCCATCGGCTTGCGCTGGCCCTCGACCTCGACGAGGCACTGCCTGCAGGCGCCGACGGGTTCCAGCAGCGGGTGATCACAGAACCGCGGGATCTGGATGCCCATCAACTCGGCGGCACGAATCACCAACGTGCCCTTGGGGACCGAGATCTGGTGGTCGTCGATGGTCAGGGAGACCATCTCCACGTCGGGCTGGCCGGTGGTTGGCTGGGCCTTGTTCTCGGCGGTGGTCATCGGCGTGTCACCCTTCTCCTGCTCGCGAGGGGAGTCATACGCCCACCCCTTCCGGTGCTGCCAGCATCGAGGCGTGCGGATCGAACGGACAGCCGCCGTCCAGGTGCGCGAGGTACTCGTCGCGGAAGTACTTGATGGAGGACAGAATCGGGCTTGCCGCGCCGTCACCGAGTGCGCAGAACGACTTTCCGAAGATGGCGTCGGAGATGTCGAGCAGTTTGTCGATGTCGTCGCGCCGGCCCTGCCCGGTCTCCAGCCGCTCGTACATCTGCGCCAACCAGTACGTCCCCTCGCGGCACGGGGTGCACTTGCCGCAGGATTCGTGGGCGTAGAACTGGGTCCAGCGGCGCACCGCGCGCACCACGCACGTCGTCTCGTCGAAGATCTGCAGCGCCTTGGTGCCCAGCATCGAGCCGACCTTGGCCATGTTCTCGTAATCCAGTGGTACGTCGAGGTGTTCAGCCGTCAGCAGAGGTGTCGACGACCCGCCCGGCGTCCAGAACTTCAGCTCGTGCCCGGCACGGATGCCGCCTGCGTAGTCGAGAAGCTCGCGCAGCGTGATGCCGAGCGGCGCCTCGTACTGACCAGGCGTGGTGACGTGCCCCGACAGCGAGTAAAGCGTGAAGCCCGGCGACTTCTCCGATCCCATCGACTTGAACCAGTCGACACCACCGGTCATCACGGCGGGCACGCTCGCGATGGACTCGACGTTGTTGACCACCGTTGGGCAGGCATACAGACCGGCGACGGCGGGGAACGGTGGACGCAACCGCGGCTGCCCGCGTCTGCCCTCCAAGGAGTCCAGCAGCGCCGTCTCCTCGCCGCAGATGTACGCCCCCGCGCCGGCGTGCACCACCAGGTCGAGGTCGAAACCCGAGCCAAGGATGTCAGTGCCCAGAAATCCCGCCTCGTACGCCTCGGCAACGGCGGCCTGCAGGCGCCGTAGCACCGGCACCACTTCGCCGCGAACGTAGATGAAGGCGTGCCGGGCGCGGATCGCGTACGCCGCGATGATGGCCCCCTCGACGAGCACGTGCGGGGTGGCCATCATCAACGGAATGTCCTTGCACGTACCGGGTTCGGACTCGTCGGCGTTGATGACCAGGTAGTGCGGCTTCGCGGCCGCACCTTCCGTGCCCTGCGGAATGAACGACCACTTCTGTCCGGTGGGGAACCCGGCGCCTCCGCGGCCGCGCAAGCCGGAGTCCTTGACGAATCCGATCACCTCGTCGGGTGACATGTCCAAGGCCTTGTCGAGGGCCTGGTAGCCGTCGTGGCGTCGGTAGCAGTCAAGTGTCCACGATGCGGGCTCGTCCCAGTACCGGCTCAACACGGGTGTGAGCGTCACGGCTTGGCCCCATTCTTGGTCGGCACGTCGGCGGAGGGGCCAGGCGCAGGCTGGTCGCGGGCCGTTTCCTTCGCGATCTGCTCGTCGTCGGGTCCCTGGGCGGTCGAATGGGATTCAGACGGGCTAGGCGCCGACATGCCGCGCTCGCGTGCGACCCGCAGTCCGGCCAACGTGGCTTCGCCGGTGGGGGAGTCGTTGGAGCCCGGCCGCTGGTCGGCGAACCCGGCAAGGATCAGCGCGGTTTCGCGAAAGGTGCACAGCGGAGCGCCTCTGGACGGGGTGACGGTCTGACCGGAGCGGAGGTCGTCGACCAGATCCCTTGCCGACGATGGCGTCTGGTTGTCGGCGAACTCCCAGTTGACCATCACCACGGGCGCGTAGTCGCAGGCCGCATTGCACTCGACGTGTTCGAGGGTGATCTTGCCGTCCTCGGTGGTCTGTCCGGCGGGCACGCCGAGGTGGTCCTCGAGTGCCTCCAGGATGGCGTCACCCCCCATCACCGCGCAGAGGGTGTTGGTGCAGACGCCGACCAGGTACTCGCCGGTGGGGGTGCGGCGGTACATCGAGTAGAACGTGGCGACCGCCGTCACCTCGGCGGGGCTGAGATTCAACTGCGCTGCGCAGAAGGCGATTCCGGCGGGCGTGAGGTAGCCGTCCTGCGCCTGGACCAAGTGCAGCATCGGCAGGAGCGCGGACCGTGCCACCGGATACTTGGCGACGATCAGCGCAGCGTCGGCTGCCAGACGCTCGGTGACGTCGGCCGAGTACGTCTGCAGCCCAGCCGATATCGGCGGTCCAGGCTCATCGGGTAGGGGGCCAAGCCGTAGCTCCACCAGTGTCACCTGTCAACGCCTCCCATCACCGGGTCGATGGACGCCACCGCCGCGATCGCATCAGCCACCATGCCGCCCTCGCACATCGCCGCCACCGCTTGCAGGTTGGTGAAGGACGGATCGCGGTAGTGCACTCGGTAGGGCCGGGTGCCACCGTCGGACACCATGTGCACGCCGAGTTCTCCCCGGGGCGACTCGACGGCCACGTAGACCTGGCCCGCAGGCACCCGGATCCCTTCGGTGACCAGCTTGAAGTGATGGATCAATGCCTCCATCGAGCCGCCCATGATCTTGGCAATGTGTTCTGGCGAGTTGCCAAGTCCGTCTGGCCCCAGCTTGAGGTCGGCGGGCCAGGCGAGCTTCTTGTCGGTGATCATCACCGGACCCGGCTTGAGTTTGTCCAGGCACTGCTCGACGATCTTCAGCGACTCCCGCATCTCGCGGACGCGAATCATGTAGCGGCCGTATGCATCACACTCGTCAGTGGTGATCACATCGAATTCGTAGTCTTCGTAACCGCAGTACGGCTGGGCACGACGCAGGTCGTGCGGAAGACCGGTGGAACGCAGGCACGGCCCGGTGATGCCCAGCGCCATGCACCCAGTCAGATCCAGGTAGCCGATGCCCTGGGTGCGGGCCTTCCAGATGTAGTTCTCGTTGAGGAGGTCCTCCAGATCGGCCAGCTTGGCGGGCATGGTGCGCAGGAGTTCCTGGAGCAGCGGGATGGCCTCGTCAGGCAAATCGGTGGCGAGGCCGCCTGGCCGGATGTAGGCGTGGTTCATGCGCAGACCGGTGATGGTCTCGAAGACCGAAAGCACCTGTTCGCGTCCCAAGAAGCCAAAGAACATGGCTGACATGGCGCCCAGTTCCATGCCGCCCGTCGCCAAGGCGACCAGGTGGCTGGAGATTCGGTTGAGCTCCATCAGCATGACGCGGATGACGCTGGCCCGTTCTGGGATGTCGTCGGTGACGTCGAGCAGCTTTTCGACGCCGAGGCAGTACGCGGTCTCGTTGAAGAAGGGCGACAGGTAGTCCATCCGCGTCACGAACGTGACGCCCTGAGTCCAGTTGCGGAACTCCAGGTTCTTCTCGATCCCGGTGTGCAGGTAGCCGATTCCGCAACGGATCTCGGTGATGGTCTCACCGTCGATCTCGAGGATCAGCCGCAGAACACCGTGTGTCGACGGATGCTGCGGACCCATGTTGACGACGATGCGTTCGCCCGCGACGGAGCTGTCCCGCGCCGCCTTGACCACGTCCTCCCAGTCTTCACCGCCGACCGTGACCAGGGTTTCGGGCGGCTTGTTCTTCGAGCTCATCAGTTGTAGGACCTCCGCGCGTCCGGCGGTGGGATCTGAGCACCGTGGTACTCGACGGGAATGCCGCCGAGCGGGTAGTCCTTGCGCTGCGGGTGTCCGACCCAGTCGTCGGGCATCTCGATCCTGGTCAGCGATGGGTGTCCGTCGAAGATGATGCCGAAGAAGTCGTAGGTCTCGCGTTCGTGCCAATCGGTGGTCGGATACACCGAGAACAGCGACGGCACATGCGGATCGGCATCTGGCGCGGCGACCTCCACCCGGATCCGTCGGTTGTGGGTGATGGACATCAGCGGGTAGACCGCATGGAGTTCGCGGCCGGTGTCGCTGGGGTAGTGCACGCCGGAGACCCCCAGGCATAGCTCGAATCTGAGAGCTGCGTCGTTGCGCAACGCCTGTGCGACGGCGACCAGGTGTTCGCGTCGGATCTCCAAGGTGAGTTCCTTGCGGAACACCACGATGCGCTCGACGGCAGCGGCGAACGCCTCGTCGCCGAGCGCGAGGGCCAGCGCGTCGACCACCTCGTCGAAGTACTCGCCGTACGGTCGTGGGGAACTGCCGGGCAGTGCCACCTCGCGCACCAGCCTGCCGTAGCCCGACGTGTCCCCGCTGCCGGTGACGCCGAACATGCCGCGCCGAACGCGGATGACCTCGGGATCATCCCCGGCGAGAGCACCGTCGCCGTTCTCGTCCGTCATGTGCGCAACAACCCCTTGAGTTCGATGGTCGGCCTGGACGCGAGGGCGGCCTCCTCGGCCGCGGCGATGGCTTCGGCGCGGTTCACGCCAAGTGGCATTTCCTGGATCTTGTCGTGCAGCATCAGGATTGCGTTGAGCAGCATCTCGGGCCGCGGCGGGCAACCCGGCAGGTAGATGTCGACCGGCACCACGTGATCGACGCCCTGGACGATGGCGTAGTTGTTGAACATCCCGCCCGACGATGCGCAGACACCCATCGCCAGAACCCATTTGGGCTCGGCCATCTGGTCGTAGACCTGACGTAGCACGGGGGCCATCTTCTGGCTGACCCGCCCGGCGACGATCATCAGGTCGGCCTGCCGCGGGGTGGCCGAGAAACGCTCCATGCCGAATCGGGCGATGTCGAATCTGGGGCCTGCCGTGGCCATCATCTCGATGGCGCAGCACGCCAACCCGAAGGTCGCGGGCCACAGCGAGCCCTTGCGGACGTATCCGGCGACCTTCTCCAACGTGGACAGCAGGATGCCGCCGGGCAGTTGTTCTTCGAGTCCCATGTTTCAGATCAATCCCTTGGTCAGTCCCACGAGAGTCCGCCGCGCCGCCACACGTACGCGTAGGCGACGAAGACCGTGAGCATGAACAGCAGCATCTCGACCACGGCGAACAGGCCGAGCGAGTCGAACGCGACCGCCCACGGGTAGAGGAAGACGATCTCGATGTCGAACACGATGAACAGCATCGCCGTCAGGTAGTACTTCACAGGAAAGCGCTGACCGGTGGTTTCGTGGCCGGCCGACCCCGGCGCCATCGGTTCGATGCCGCATTCGTAGGCCTCGAGCTTGGCGTGGTTGTAGCGCCGCGGACCGATCACCGTGGCAATGACCACCGAAACGATGGCGAAACCGGCGCCGATCACGCCGAGTATCAGGATGGGTACGTAGGCGTTCATACCGCTATGTCGCTCCCTCGTTGGGCCGTCGATGTGAGCTGCAGCACAGCTTAGTCTCGTTAACCGTTGGCCCGGCGCATTTTGGATAGGATCCAGAGAAGCAGCTGGACGTCGGAGTCCCGTATCGCAGTCAATGCGAACGGTGAACGGCGACAGTGTGTTTCGTGCTGGTTACGGCGTGATGGAACGCAACAGTGACGCGACGGCCTCGCCAAGGCGAATCGGGTCTATCGGGTGGGAGACGGCGGCCTCCGCGCGTGACCACGAAGCCAGCCAGGCATCGTCTGGACGGCCGGTCAGGACCAAGATTGGTGGGCACTTGGCCACCTCGTCCTTGAGCTGCTTGGCCAGTCCCATTCCGCCGGTCGGGGTCGCCTCGCCATCCAGGATCGCCAGGTCGATGCCGCCCTTGTCGAGGTTGGAGACGACGACGGGCGCGGTCGCCACGTCCAGGTACTCCAGCTCGGGCAAGTCGGGGTGAACGCGCTTGCC
>NZ_JBEVLO010000562.1:0-5287 GCF_040509115.1 Mycobacterium sp.
CCGTCCGGCGCGACCAACGGCACCGAATCACCGACGCGCTCGACGAAGCCGTCCAGCACGGAGCCGTCGGCGAGGGTCACCACCGAACGGCGTATCACGGGTTGATTGCCGACTCGTGCCGCGACCAAGTTCGTCGTCCCGATCGACAACCCCAATGGGTCGCTCATAACGGACCACACCATAGCCGCCCGACCTGCTGATATTCGTTAGACACTCCGTGCCAACGGCGTTCCACCATCACGCTTTTGGACCACTATGAGCGGGCGCAGAACCCGCTATGGATTCGCTGTGACGAACAAGACGATCCCGGACCACCCGCAATCTGAGTGCGGTGCGGTAGCCGGTGTGCTGCAATGTCGGCCATGGGTGACATCGACGACATCAAGCAAGTCAAATACCGCTACCTTCGCGCGCTCGACACCAAGCACTGGGACGAGTTCGCCGACACGCTGACCGAGGACATCATCGGCGACTACGGCGAATCCCTCGGCGAGGAGCACCACTTCACCGACCGCGAATCTCTGGTCGATTTCATGCGCACGGCGATGCCCGCCGACGTCATCACCGAACATCGGGTGACCCATCCCGAGATCGACGTCACTGGCGACGAGGCCACGGGCATCTGGTACCTGCAGGACAAGGTGATCGTGCCGAAGTTCGACTTCATGTTGATCGGGGCCGGCTTCTACCGTGACCGCTACCGCCGGACCGCCGACGGGTGGCGGATCAGTGCCACCGGTTACGACCGCACCTACGACGCCTCGATGTCGACGAGCGCTCTGAACTTCAAGGTGAAATCCGGTAAGGCGGTAGCTCTTTGAGCCCGCGACCGTCGTGATTCGTGCACGTTTACCCGCGCCCACCGCGGGTAAGCGTGCACAAATCGCTTGAGGGGGCCGTTACTTCGACACCGCGATGAGCGCACCCGGGCGCAGCCACCTGATGATGCCCACCAGCGTGGCGTCGTCGATCGACACGCAACCGGCCGTCGGGCCGCCATCGGTGGTGTGAAGGAAGAATGCGCCGCCGTTGCCCGGTACCCGCGCCTTGTTCACGCCCATCACCACCGCGTGCTTGTACTGCGGGATCTGTAGGTTCTCGGTCCCGCTGCTGGGATTGGTGTCGAACGGACACTCGGAGCGCTTGCACACCTGCATGGTGTTGTAGGTGGGGCTCTTCATGTCGCCGTCCCACCAGTGGTCGGGTCCCACCTGGACGTACTGCAGGCCGCCGCCGGGATTGGGATCCGTACCGAAGGCGAAGTCAAGGGTGAAGATGCCCATCGGGGTGAGCATCTGACCGTCGTGCGTCTCGGGGGCCATTCCCCTTTCGCCGATGAACCCGGGAATGCCCGCGCCGACGGCCTGCCAACCCGCTGCGGTGCGCTCGTAGACGTCGACCTTCGCATTCGAACCGCCAACGCCCACAACGGATATCACCTGGGTCGCAGTGCCGACGCTCGGCGCGAACCACGGCACCGGAGCGGCACGCGCCAGCGGTGCCGCGGCCAACCCCACTAGCACCGCGCACAGCGAGATCAGCAGTCGGCGCACGGCTTCAACGTCAACACACGCGCGGCTAGAGGTCAAGTAAAGGTTTAGCAACGGGCGCACGGCTCTCGAGCCAGTGAAGAGATGAGTTGTGCCCAAAGCTCTTTCGCCGTGCCGCTAGGTTGGACGCCATGGAGCTACTGCGCAAGCCCAGATTCCGGCACCGCGGCATCCGCCAGATCGGCGAGGGCCTCGGGACACTGGACCGTGAGGTCTTCGAGGCGATCGCGGAGTCACCCAGCCCGCTGCTGGACCGCTTCATGCCCCGGCTCACCGCCGCCGCCGACCACTCCAAGTTGTGGTTCGTGATCGCCGCCGCGCTGATGGCGACCAGGAAGTCCTCGGTGCAGCGGGGCGCGGGCCGTGGGGTGGCATCCCTCGCGGTGACCAGCCTGGTGGCAAACCAGGTGGCCAAGCGCGTGTGGAAGCGACCGCGGCCGGAGTGGGCTGCGGTCCCCGTGCTGAGGCGGTCGCGTCGGATGCCGACGTCCAACTCGCTGCCGTCGGGGCACTCCGCGAGTGCGGCGGCGTTCGCCGTCGGTGTCGGACTGGAGAGCGCACCCGTCGGACTGGGGCTCGCGCTGCTGGCCGGGATGGTCGGCATTTCGCGGGTCGCGACCGGTGCGCACTATCCGGGCGACGTCCTCGCCGGATTCGGCCTCGGCGCCACGGTCGCGGTGATCGGCGGGCGGATCGTGCCTCCGATCGTGGAGGCACGCATGCCCACCGCGGACCCCCTGCGCGTCGACACCCCGGAGCGGCCCGACGGCGACGGCGTCGTCCTGGTGATCAACCCGGCCTCAGGCAGCGGCACGGGGGCGCGGGTCATCGACGAGGCTCGTGAGGCGCTGCCTCGCATGGAGATCGTGGAGCTGCAGCCCGAAGACGACGTCGAGGAGGTGATGAAGGCGGCGGCGGGGCGCGCCGAGGTGCTCGCCGTCGGCGGCGGAGACGGCACGGTGG
This sequence comes from Mycobacterium sp., assembly GCF_040509115.1. Classification (GTDB taxonomy): domain Bacteria; phylum Actinomycetota; class Actinomycetes; order Mycobacteriales; family Mycobacteriaceae; genus Mycobacterium. The sequence continues at coordinate 2,514 of NZ_JBEVLO010000562.1, forward strand.
CGTGCGCGGCGGCCACGGCACTGGCCGCAGGCCTTTCGCTCGCGGTCTTCCCCGGCGGCACGTTCAACCACTTCGCCAAGGACATCGGGTGCGACACGGTCGCCAAGACCGTTCAGGCGATCCGCGACGGCAGTGTGGTCTGCGTCGACGTCCTGCGCCTCAACGAGACCGGAACCGTCATCAACACGGCCAGCATCGGCGCGTATCCCACGTTCGTCCAGAGGCGGGAGAAGCTCGAACATCGGATCGGCAAGCCGCTGGCTGGCGTGTACGCCATGTTCCAGACCCTGCGTCACGGCGAGCCGGTGCGCATCCGGTACGACAACAAGACCCTGCAGACGTCGCTGTTCTTTCTCGGCAACTCCACCTACCTGCCGTCGGGCTTCGCCCCGTCACGGCGCCTGCGGATGGACGACGGTTTGATGGACGTGCGCATCCTGGAGACCGAGCGGCGGTTCAGCACTGCGCGCATCCTGACCTCGCTCGCGCTGGGTCGGCTGGTGCGCAGCCCGCTGTATCACGAACTCCGGGTGCCCGAGTTCCACTTCACCGCCGTCGACGGGCCGACGCTGCTCGCGCACGACGGCGAGCTGGCCGACGAGCTCGACGAGGCCAGTTTCAGCGTTCGGTACCGGGCGTTGCCGGTGTTTCGCCCCCTGTGATGACCGCGCGCCGCGAGAGCACCGGCAGGCAGAGCGTGAAGTAGAGATATCCAAGCGCCCATCCCGCCACCACGTCGGACAGATGGTGCACGTTGAGCGCGACGCGGCCCAGTCCCACCGACACGACGATGACGACGCCGGCCGCGATCAACCATGGCCACAGGCCCCGTCGCACGTGCGGCAGCAGCACGACGGCGAGGGCCAGCACGCACGCCATGGTGCCGAGGGCGTGACCGGACGGGAACGACGTCGAAGACGCGTAGACCATGGCGGTGGCGGGCCGCGGCCGGTCGGCGAAGTGCTTCGCGAGCTCGGTCAGGGGTCCGGACAGTTCCACGGTGAGCAGCAGGAACACGGCCACCCGCCAATCCCTGCGAACGAGTGCGTAGACGATGAGCGCGACCGTCACCAGTCGGAACACGCCTGGGGAGAAGACGGTGCACCACGCATTCCAGAAGATCGCCCAAGCGGGGTGCTCGACACCGATCCGATGGGCCACGGCGAGCGTGGTGGAATCGATGGTGGCCAACCAGCTCCAACCCACCCGCCAACCGATCCAGGCGCCGACGTAGACGGCAACGGCCAGCGCACTCACTCCTGCGAGCAGCCCCTTCGCCCTCACGTGAACCTCATCAAGGTAAATCTGCCCCACCTGTAACACCTTGCACAACCGTGGCGAATAGACCAGTAGCGCCCGTGCCTCCGTCACAACCCCGACTCTTGACGGAGGTACGGGCCATTCGCTTCTGGTGGGAACACAGTCGTCACAACGTTGAAACAAGCCGGTCCTAGCTTTGCTATCCATGACTCAAGAGCTGAACAAGGAGCCTGACCTGCCAGGCTCCTCCGAGGCAACGGACCTCGACGCCGGTCTCGATCAGATGACCGCCACCAAGGAGACGCTGGAGGACTACACCCTCCGGTTTGCTCCGCGGAGCTATCGCAAGTGGTCGACGCGCGTCGTCGGCATCTCGGCGCTCGGCGGTATCGCATACCTTGCGGACTTTGCCATCGGCGCCAACATCGGCATTGCGTACGGGACCACGAATGCGCTGTGGGGGATCCTGATCTTCGCCGTCGTCGTGATGGCAACGGGTTTCCCCGTGGCCTATTACTCGGCGCGCTACAACATCGACCTCGACCTGGTCACCCGCGGTAGCGGCTTCGGCTACTACGGCTCGGTCGTCACCAACGTCATCTTCGCCACCTTCACCTTCATCTTCTTCGCCCTCGAGGGCTCGATCATGGCGCAGGGCCTGGAACTGGGCCTGGGGATCCCGCTGTGGCTGGGTTACGCGGCGTCGACGCTGGTCATCTTCCCGCTGGTCATCTACGGCATGAAGGTGCTGTCGACCCTGCAGGTGTGGACGACCCCGCTGTGGCTGATCCTCATGGTCGCCCCGTTCGTGTACCTGGTCGTCAGCCACCCGGAGTCCGTCAGCCAGTTCTTCGCCTACCAGGGCGAGAACGGCGTCCAGGGCTTCGACCTCGGTTCAACGCTGCTGGCCGCAGGTGTGTGTCTGTCGCTCATCGCGCAGATCGCCGAGCAGAACGACTACCTGCGATTCATGCCGCCGAAAACCCCCGAGAACAAGCGCAGCTGGTGGACCTGGATGTTCCTCGCCGGCCCGGGCTGGGTGATCTTCGGTGCCATCAAGCAGATCGTCGGCCTGTTCCTCGCGGTGTACCTGATCGCCAACGTCGCCGAGAGCGCGGGCATCGCCAACCAGCCGGTGCACCAGTTCCTGGAGATCTACCAGAACTTCCTGCCGCCGTGGCTGGCCATGACGCTGGCCGTCGTGCTCGTCGTCATCAGCCAGGTCAAGATCAACGTGACCAACGCCTACTCGGGCTCGCTGGCGTGGACCAACTCGTTCACCCGCGTGACGAAGACCTACCCGGGTCGCCTGGTGTTCCTGGGCTTCAACCTGCTGATCGCGCTGATCCTGATGGAAGCCAACATGTTCGACTTCCTGAATACGATCCTCGGCTTCTACGCCAACTGCGGCATGGCCTGGGTCGTGGTGGTCGCCTCGGACATCGTGTTCAACAAGTACCTGTTGAAGCTCTCGCCGATGCAGCCGGAGTTCCGGCGCGGCATGCTGTACAACT
>NZ_JBEVLO010000563.1:0-16690 GCF_040509115.1 Mycobacterium sp.
GATGGCCCGCACGCTGGTGGCGGTCGGCACGTCCAGGGACGCGTTCATGTTCTTGACGACGGCCGCGGCGGCGCCGCGCAGCACCGCTACTTCGTCGCCGTCGGCGGCAGGTGCGGGCGCCTTCGGCTTGGGCGATTCGGCCTTGGCGGGCTCGGTCTTGGCGGGTGCGGCCTTCGCCGATTCGGCCTTGGCGGGCTCTTTCGTGGACTTGGGCGATTCGGACGTGGCCGGCTCGGCTACCGCGGGCTTGGGAGCCGTCGCGGTCGCTGACTTCGACGCGGCGTGCCCGTTGCTACTTGCGGCACCGGACGTCGCCGTCTCGTTGGCCGGTTCAGGGGAGTAGTCGACGAGAAACTCGTGCCAACTCGGGTCGACGGAGGAGGGATCCTCGCGAAACTTGCGGTACATCTCCTCGACTAGCCACTCGTTCTGACCGAATGGTGAAGGTGAACTGCTCACGGCAGCTACTCGCCTCGATTCCTTCTAACTCCGCGGGCGCGCCGTCTGCCGCTCGCTCCTTTTGCCGCATAAAGGCTAGCGCTTCCAGAGGGGCGCGGAACCGTCAACGGCACTTGTCACATCGGACCGACGTCGATGACGGCCCGAACTCGTTCCCGGGCTGGGTCCTACTCGATCGCGGGGGTGCCCGGTGGGGCGGGCAGCACGTGCAGTGTGGCGGGCCACCGGGGCGGCGGGCTGCCGAACGCACTGCTGGCGTTCTTGATGATCTTCTTCCCCATCGCCCGGTTGCCGACGCCACCGATCACGGCGCCGATTCCGACCGGAAGCAACTTGCCGAACGCGATCGCTCCCCGCTTGAGTGCGTACTTCTTCACGAAGAACTTGAGCAACCGGGAGTTCAGCTGCGACACCGCGGGCAGCGGAAGTGAGGCCGCCCCGTCGGCCAGCCACGCCCCGCCCGTGCGTCCCGTGCCGATCAGATCGGCGACCGCGTGCTTGCCGTCGTCACCGACCAGCACGGCCAGAACGAGGGTGCGGCGGCGCTCCCGATGCTCGGCGGGGATCCCGTGAACCTCAGCCATGGCCAGCACGAATACCGCCGTGGCCTCGAGAAAGACCACCGTCTCCCCGGCGACCGCCGACATCGCGACCAGGGTGCCGATGCCGGGGAACGCCGCGGCCGACCCGACGGCGGCGCCGCTGGCCACCACGGCGGCGAGGTAGTGCTTCTCCAACTTGTCGACGATCTCGGCGGGGGTCGCCTCGGGCGCAGCCTCGCGGAGACGATCGACATACGCCTTGACCGCAGGCGCCTGGACACGGGCGCCGCGTTCGATGATCTGAGACAGCGCGCGTGCTGCGACGCTCGGATCGTCGGCGGCGTTCTTTCCGACAGCGGGCAGTTGGCTCTTGGCGCTGGAGCGAGCGCTCATGTCTTCGGCCTCTCGTGTGCGAACCGATTAGCCCAAGGCTAACCGGTGTTGACCTCCGGGTAACGAACGGAGCGTCCCGACGGTGCCCGACGGTGAGATCGGTCACCGCCGGGCCCGGGAAGAAAACATTGATACGCGTTGCTAACCACTTTCATGGCAGCATCAGGAAACGTGGACCTCAAGAGCGCTGCACCGACCGGGCCGGATGTGACGGCGACGGACTCGCCGAGCCAGGCTGCTCCCGCGTCGACGAAAACCGCGGGCGCGCCCAGTCAGGTCCGCATGATCATCGTGCTGGGCTTGTTGGTCGCGCTGGGCCCGCTGACCATCGACATGTATCTGCCCGCGCTGCCGAAGATCGCCGACGACCTCGCGGTGTCGTCGTCCATCGTCCAGCTGACCCTGACCGGAACGCTCGCGGGCCTCGCGATCGGGCAACTCGTCATCGGGCCGCTGTCGGATTCCCTCGGCCGCCGTCGGCCGCTGATGGCGGGCATCGTGCTGCACATGGCGGCGTCACTGCTGTGCCTCTTCGCGCCAAACATCGCGGTGCTGGGCATCGCCCGCGGCCTGCAGGGCGTCGGGGCCGCGGCGACGATGGTGGTGGCGATCGCCGTCGTCGGTGACTTGTTCTCGGGCCGTACCGCCGCGACCGTGATGTCGCGCCTGATGCTGGTTCTGGGAGTCGCGCCGGTCGTGGCCCCCTCCCTTGGTGCGGCAGTGCTGCTGAAGGCCTCCTGGCACTGGGTGTTCGCCGTTCTGGTCGTCCTTGCCGGTCTGCTGCTGTTGATCGCCGCGATGGCGCTGCCGGAGACGCTGGCCGTCTCGCACCGTCGGCCCCTGAAGGTGCGGGGAATCTTCGCCACCTACGGCGAGCTGCTCCGCGACAGGCGGTTCGTCATCCTGGTCCTGGTGGCGGCGCTTGGCATGTCGGGGCTGTTCGCCTACATCGCAGGGGCGTCCTTCGTGCTGCAGGGGCGCCACGGCCTCAACCAGCAGTCGTTCGCCCTGGTGTTCGGTGCCGGTGCGGTGGCGCTGATCGCGGCCACGCAGTTCAACGTCGTGCTGCTGCGACGGTTCACGCCGCAGAAGATCACGGTGTGGGCGTTGGCGGCGTCGGCGGTGGCCGGTGCAGTGTTCGTGGTCCTTGCCGCCGTGGGCGTCGGTGGCCTGCCGGCCTTCGTGCTGCCCATCTGGGCGATCCTCGCGGCGATGGGCTTCGTCATCCCCAACGCGCCCGCCGTCGCGTTGTCACGTCACCCCGACGCCGCCGGTACGGCAGCGGCCCTGCTCGGTGCGGCGCAGTTCGGCCTCGGTGCCGCGGTCGCGCCGCTGGTCGGCGTCCTCGGCAATGACGAGCTCGCGCTGGCCGTGGTGATGACCGCCGGTGCCGTGATCGCGCTGGTCGCCCTTCTCGCCGTGGGAGTGACGGGGTCCAGCAGCGACGCCGCCGTGGCAGGCGTGCCGGAGGCGGCGTGAACTGCGCTGTTTGCCACTGACCCCGACCGGTCGACTTGTCGGAAGACCGGCGGGTCCGTAGCGTCGGCTCGATAGCTTCACGAGGCTTGGTCGAGTACATGCTGCAGACACTGGTTCACTTGGGGATGCCCTGCGCCGCCGAGGCGCTGCCATGACGGCGCTCCACGATCTGCTCCGCCCCCGCACCGACAACCCGTGGAACGCCCTGTGGGCGATGCTCTTCGGCTTCTTCATGATCCTGCTGGACGCGACGATCGTGGCCGTCGCGAACCCGGGGATCATGGACGCTCTCGACGCCGACTACGACGCGGTGATCTGGGTGACCAGTGCCTATCTGCTGGCGTATGCGGTGCCGCTGCTTCTGGCGGGCAGGCTCGGCGACCGGTTCGGGCCGAGGAACATGTATTTGGCCGGGCTCGCGGTCTTCACCGCCGCCTCGCTATGGTGCGGTCTTGCCGGCAGCATCGAGATGCTCATCGCCGCGCGCGTGGTGCAGGGCTTCGGCGCTGCGCTGCTCACGCCTCAGACGCTGTCGACGATCACCAGGATCTTCCCGCCGGACCGGCGTGGGGTCGCGCTGAGCGTGTGGGGTGCCACGGCGGGAGTGGCGACGCTCGTCGGGCCGCTGGCCGGGGGAGTCCTGGTCGACGGTCTCGGGTGGCAGTGGATCTTCATCGTCAACGTGCCGATCGGAATCGTCGGCCTGGCGTTGGCGTACGTGTTCATCCCGACGTTGTCCACGGAGAGGCATGGGTTCGACGTCCTCGGCGTCGCGTTGTCGGGCGTCGGCATGTTCCTCGTCGTGTTCGCCCTGCAGGAGGGCCAGAGCCACGACTGGGCGGTGTGGATCTGGGCCATGGTTCTGGTGGGGTTGGCCGCGATGGCGGGCTTCGTGTACTGGCAGGCGGTCAATCCCCGCGAGCCGCTGATACCGCTGAGAATCTTCCGCGACAACGACTTCAGCATGTCCAACCTCGGCATCTCGGTGATTGCCTTCGCGGTGACGGCGATGATCCTGCCGGTCATGTTCTACGCACAGGCGGTCTGCGGACTGTCCGGCACCCAGGCGGCCCTGCTGACGGCGCCGATGCCGGTCGCGACGGGCGTGCTGGCGCCGTTCGTCGGCAAGCTCGTCGATCGCGTCCATCCGCGGCCGATCGTCGGTTTCGGGTTCTCCGCGCTGGCCATCGCGATGACCTGGTTGTCGATCGAGATGACGCCGACGACGCCCATCTGGCGCCTCTTGCTGCCGTTCCTGCTGATGGGCGTCGGCATGGCGTTCATCTGGTCGCCGCTGGCCGCCACCGCGACCCGCAACCTGCCCCCGGACCTGGCCGGCGCCGGCTCCGGCGTCTACAACGCGACGCGTCAGGTGGGCGGCGTTCTCGGCAGCGCCGGGATGGCGGCGTTCATGACGTCGCAGATCGCCGATCGGATTCCCGCGGAGATGGACCCTGGCGCCGGCGAGGGCTCGGTGACGCGACTTCCCGACTTCCTGCACGAGCCGTTCTCGGCCGCCCTCTCGCAAGCGTTGCTGCTGCCGGCGTTCGTGTCGCTGTTCGGTGTGATCGCGGCGTTGTTCCTGCGCGGTTTCGGCGACCGGCCGTCGTCGACGATGCTGTCCGGCCGGGCGGCGCCGAACGGCCCCGCGCGGGAACCCGACTACTTCCCCGATGACGACGACTACGTCGAGTACACCGTCGACTGGGACGACACGGGTTGGGCTGGGGCGGGTGAAGATCCAGCCTGGGCTGGGGCGGGTGAAGATCCAGCCTGGGCTGGGGCGGGTGAGGATCCAGCCTGGGCTGGGGCGGGTGAAGATCCGGGCTGGGTCGGGGCGGGCGAGGATCCGGGCTGGGTCGGGGCGGGCGAGGATCCGGGCTGGGCCAAACCGGCGCCCCTCTCGCCGGAGGACATGGCGCCCGACGAGCTGACCCCGGACGTGGCCGCGCCCGTGAGCGGTGTGCCGCTCGACGGTGACACCGAGCCGCTCGACGTCCCGGTGGGGCATCCGCTGCACGCGCCCGCCGACGATTGGCACGGCGGCCCCGTCGAGACCTGGCACAGTCTCATGGAGGGCGAGGACCCGGCGCGCCGGACCATGCCCGCCGACCGGCAGACCGACGTCATCCCGGTTCAGCCGCCCGCGCACAACGGGCACGGCCCCCGCCGAAGCCTGCTGGAGGATCTCCTGGCCGACGTCCCGCAGGCACCCCCGCCCCCTCCTGCGCCGAGGCCGGAGCCCATCGGCTTTGCGCACAACGGCTTTCACGTCCACGACGAGGAGACCGCGCAGCCTCTGCCTCCGGTGCGCCGCAGCGGCAGGCACTCCCGAGCCGAGGACCGTGACGACGACGCCGGAACCTACGGCAAGCACTCGATGCGATTCCGGGATTGACCCCGGGCGCTTCGCTCCTGCCCGCCGGACGCCTGCCTCAGTCGAAGAGCACCGCGGGATTCAAGTAGCCCGCCGGATCGAACGCCGCCTTCACCGCACGCATGGCCGCGACGTCGGCATCGGTTCTCGACATCGACAGGTAGTCCCTCTTGCGAGTGCCCACCCCGTGCTCGGAGCTCACGTTGCCGTGGCAGGAGGCGATCAGCGCCATCATCGCGGAGTACAGCCCGCGCTCCCGATCGGCGTCGAGTACGCAGCGCACCAGGTTCAGGTGCAGGTTGCCCTCGCCGATGTGACCGAACAGCACGGGGATGGCGTCCGGTGCCTGCTCGGCGACCAGTTCCGTTGCCGCGGTTGCGAATTCGTTGATCATCGACAGCGGCAGCGACACGTCGAACTTCAATGGGGGACCGTAGACCCCTAGGACGTCGGCGACCGCCTCGCGCACCTGCCACAGTCGCTGCGCGGTGGCGGTGTCCACCCCCACCGCGGGCTCACCGGCCAGCTCGGCGCCCTCGAGCGCCTCGGCCAGTCGATCGGTGTGATCGACGTCGCCCGCCAGCTCGATCAGCAGCTGCCACGCGCCGTCGACGGCGGGGCCGACCCCCATGTGCTCGGCGGTCAGGGCGCTGGCCCGCGCGTCGACGAGTTCGAGTGCGGCGATGCCGTCGGCGTCGCGGAATTCGCGACCGACCGCGATCAGCGCGTTCAGGTCGTCGAAGCCGGCGATGGCCGTAATGCGTTGCGCCGGTGTGGGATACAGCCGCAGGTCCAAGGCCGTGATGACCCCGAGGGTGCCCTCGGCGCCGACGAACAGCGACGCCATGTCGTATCCGGTGTTGTCGCTGCGCACTTCGCTGTGGCGGCGCACCACCGACCCGTCGGGCAGCGCAACGTCCAGGCCGAGGACCTGCTCGCCCATGTTCCCGTAGCGCACGGTGCGCAACCCGCCCGCGTTGGTCGAGGCCATGCCGCCGACGGTCGCCGAGTCGCGGGCCGCGAGGTCGACGCCGAACACCAGCCCGGCGTCGGTGGCGGCGCGCTGCACGGCGGCCAACGTCGCCCCAGCGCCTGCGCGCACCCGGCGTTCGACGGTGTCGACCTCGCCGATGCCGGAGAGTCGCTCGGTGGACAGCAGTACGTCGTCGTGTTCGGGGACGGTTCCCGCGACCAGCGACGTCCGCCCACCCTGCACGGTCACCGAGACGCCCGCCTCGCGGCAGACCCGCAGCACCGCGGCGACCTGGTCGTCAGTGCCGGGCCGGACCAGCGCGGAGGCGCGTCCGCGATAGCGCCCGGTGTAGTCGACGCAGCGGCCCGAGAGCACGTCGGGATCGGTGCTGACGTACGTGGAGCCGACGATCTCGGCGAGCCGGGCGGTCGGCGTGTCGGTCACTGTGCCGGTGTATCACACTGCGTCAACGACAAGAACGCGCCGAGTTCGATCAGTCCGGCGGGCGTGGTTGGCAGGTAGTCGGTCAGTAGTGGCGAGCGCACGATCACCGCGGCGTACTTGGCGCGGCTCACCGCGACGTTGAGCCGATTCCGGTTGAGCAGGAACGAGATTCCGCGCGGCACGTCGGCCGCCGAGGAGGCCGTCATGGACACGAACACCACCGGTGCCTGTCTGCCCTGGAACTTGTCGACGGTACCGACCTGGACGTCGGGCAGTCCGGCGGCGTCGAGCGTGCGACGCAGAGTCACCACCTGGGCGTTGTACGGGGACACCACCAGCACGTGCTCTTGGGCCAGGGGCACGGTGCCCTCTTCGTCGGTCCACGCCGCTCCGAGGAGCCTGGTGATTTCGCCGGCGATCGCGGCGGCTTCCTCGGGGCTGTCGGTCGAGTTGCCGTCGTGGTAGGTCTCCAACACCCGCACCCCTGGGACGACGCCGTCGAGGCGCCGCGCGGCGCTCACCCGTTCCTGCGAGTGGAGCCGCCCGTCGTAGGACAGCCGGGACACCGGTCCGCACACCGCGGGATGCATGCGGTACGACAGATCCAGGAAGTAGCCGCGCTCCGCGGGCAGGGTGTGGTGTCCCGCCGGTCCGTCCGAGACCAGCCAGCCCAGCGCCGAGTGGTCGACGGGTTCGGGGTGGGTGCCCTGGCTGACCTGGGGCAGCTGCTGGGGATCGCCGAGCAGCAGCAGGTTCCTTGCCGCGGAGGCGACTGCGATGGTGTTGGCCAGGCTGTACTGGCCAGCTTCCTCGACGACCAGCAGGTCGAGCGATCGGCGCGGCACGCGGCGGTCGTTCGCGAAGTCCCATGCGGTGCCGCCGATCAAGCAACCGTCGTGGCGGGCGATGAAGGAGGCGTAGTCCTTCTCGTCGACGTCCTGCCACGGCGCACCAGGGGACTTCTTCTTGCCGACCCGCTCCGCGTCGACGCCCGCGTCGAGCACGCAAGCGAGCAGGTTCTCGACCACTGCGTGTGACTGCGCCACCACTCCCACCCGCCACCCGTGGTCGGTGACGAGGCGCGCGATCACCTTCGCGGAGGTGAACGTCTTGCCCGTGCCAGGCGGCCCGTGCACCGCGAGGTAGGAAGAGTCGAGGTCCAGGAGGGCGGCGGTGATGTCATCGGCGACGTCGCCGGTGCGGGGCAGCGGGCCGCCGGCGGTGGTACGCGGTGGACGGCGCAGCAGGATGTCGGTGACGGCGTCGGAGGGAAGGTTGGGCAGGCCCGCGGCCACGAGGCCCGCGGTCGCCTCGATCGAGTCCCGTAGCGGTGTGGTGGGGATCGGCGGTCCCGGCACCAGCGCGAACGGCACCTGCTCGAAGCAATCGCCATCCTTCGGCGGCCTCTCGACGATCACGACCTCGCTTGGCGCCTCGGGGTTGTCGCACTCGACGACCGTCACCGAGCCGAACCCCCGCCGGTCCGGATCGTCGGCGAGGCCAGCGGGTGCGGGTGGGTCGTACAGCGCGTACATCGACTTCGCGAGTTCCCCGTTGGCCAGCTCGCCGACCAGACGCACCCGCCGTTGCGGCTTGCGGGCCTTCGGCGGCGTGTGCCAGTCGGTGACGACGCTGGCGGACTCGGCGGTGAACACGCCGCCGTTGTCGGCCCATTCGTCGACCGGGTTGTTGACCCGGTCGAAGTGCGCCCACCAGAACGGCTTGTCCTCGCGCGCGTGATAGCCGCGGGCGGCCGCCACCATGGCGACAGCGGTCTGCTCCGCAGTGCGCTCCGCTACCCCGTCCCCGGCGAACTTCAGCAGCGTGCGTTCCACGGCGTCGGCGATCTCGACCCGCGCTCCGGCGTCGGGCCCGCGTACGGCCAACGGCCCGCGCGGCGGCACCTCGGATTCGATGGCCCTGGCCATCAGCCAGTCCCGTAGGCGTCGCGTGGACCGGCAGTCGTAGCGGTTGTAGTCCTCGATCTGTTTGAGGACGGTGGCAGCCTCGTCGGCGTTTCCGGCGTCGCGCAGTTCGCAGAACCGGGCGTATTGCGTGATGGAGTCCGTGGCGGTGGTCACCTCACCGTCGCGCAGTTCGTTGCCCATGTAGAGCGGTTCGAGGTACTTGATGGAGTAGCTCTCGGTGCCGACCCGAATGCTCTTGCGCACCAAGGGATACAGGTCGACCAGCACGCCGTTGCGCAGGAGGTCGTCGACCTGGTTCTCCCCGACGCCGTAGCGGCCGGCCAGCCGGAGCAGCGTGCTCTTCTCGTAGGCGGCGTAGTGGTAGACGTGCATGCCGGGGTGGCGTTTGAGGCGCTTGCGCACCATGGTCAGGAAGTCGACGAGTGCCTGGCGTTCGCTGGCCCTGTCGTGTGCCCAGTACGGGGTGAAGTCGTCGGCCGCCTGCGAGCCGGCAGATCCCGCCGACGTCGCGAGCACGCCCCACAGGTACTCCAAACCCCATTCGGTGCCGTCGACCGTCCACAGCGGGTCGCCCTCGAAGTCGAAGAACAGATCGCCCTTGTCGGGGTCCGGGAGCACCATCAGCGGCTGCGCGTCGAGAACCTCGTAGGGCGGCTTGCCGTCCACCCGATCCGCGACCTGCAGCCTGGCTTGAGCGGTCAGCGCCGTCACCGTCCGCGTCGACAGTTCCGGGATGGCGCCGTCGTGCTCCGCCAGCGCGTGCACGGTGGTGATGCCCGCGTCGAGCATCCTGGCGCGCTGGCTGACCCGCATGCCCGCCACCAGCAGCAGGTCGTCGCTGGCGCGGACCTGGACCTCGCATTCTGGGCAGCGGAAGCAAGCCCGTACGCCGTCGTCCTCCCACGACACCGCCGTGCCACCGGCGAGGTGGCCGTCGAGCAGCCGCTCCAACGCGGCCCGGCGCGGCACGTACACGGGGAGTAGTTCGTCGATTCGGTAGGAGGCGATGGCGCCGTCGCCCAGCACCAGCTCCACCTCGTCCGCGACGGGCACCCCGCCGCGGACGAGGGTGTCCGCGTAGGCCGCTAGCTGGAGCAGCGCCTCCACCTTCACCGAGCGGGCGAGCTTGGTGTCCCTCAGCCGGTACCGGTCGTCGTCGAGAACCAGGAAGTCGGCGAACCCGACGAACCGGCCGTCGAACATCGCGGCCTGGTAGATGGCCGGCGCGCGTCGCTCGACGGCTTCGCGGGTGGCGCGGGCGGCCGCGGTCAGCCCGGCGACGGTGTAGGCGGGCTTGCCGATGACGACGGCGTCGCCGGCGTCGCGCGCGTCGATCTCCTCGCGGAGTCCCTGGAGATGACGCTGCTCGTGCTCGCTGCCGAGCGTGGCGGTACGGGCCAGCAGCTCGTCGTCGGACGAGACCGGCGGGCCCCAACCGAGCTGCGCGTCGAACGACCGCAGCAGGGCATACTCGCAGCGCGCGGCAGCAGCGAGATCCGAAGCGCTGTAGACGACTTGGCGGTCACCCTCGGTGAGGAACATCCCCGCCACTGTAGGTCAGTGGGGTGACCCCGGAGGGCGTCGACGCGAGGAGCCGACGACACTGACGCGAGGAGCCGACGACACCGGGGTCAGCCGGTGTTGCCGATCAACTCGACGCCGTTGCCGTTCCACCGGAAACGCACCACGCTCTTGAGGCCGGACGTCTCGTTCAGGTACATCAGCGCCACGGTGTCGCCGACGGTCGCGGACTCGTCGATGCCGTTGAAGCCGTACGTGTCGGGGACGCCGGTCGGGATCAGCTTGCCGAGATGGAACAGGACGGCCCTGGTGTTGGGATTCTCGGCGTTGGTGTTGGCCTTGATCACGATCGCCGACAGCTGCGCGCACTCGTTGTAGTTGCCCGCCAGCGGCTCCGAACTCCACGGCTGCCCGCTGCGCGGGTCCCTGGGCAGCTCGGAGACGGCCTTGGCGATCTCGGGTGCGGCCAGGTTGACGGCGCACGGGTCGGCGGGCGCAGGCGTCTGGCCAGGGCCTGAGGCGACCGTCGGGTCGGGCGCGGGAGGTGCTGACACGGCGGGCGGGACCGTCGGCTCCGGGGTCTTGGAGACCGTCGAGTCGCTGGATCCGCAGCCTGCGAGAGCCAGCGTTGCCGCGAGAGCCGCGACGCCTTCCATCGGGAACCTCACGAGGGGCAACCGTACCGCCCCGCTCGTCGTGACAGCTCGAGCTGCGACTACCCGTAGACTCGACGCTCGATGACGACTCCTGACCCTGACGCGACGAGCGCCGAACTCACCTTTGCTGACCTGCAGATTCACCCGTCGGTGCTGCAGGCCGTCGCCGACGTTGGTTACGAGTCACCCTCAGCCATCCAGGCCGCGACCATTCCTCCGATGCTGGCGGGTTCCGACGTCGTCGGCCTGGCCCAGACGGGCACCGGCAAGACGGCCGCGTTCGCCATCCCGATCCTGTCCAGGATCGACACCTCCAGCCGCACCACGCAGGCCCTGGTCCTGGCGCCGACGCGCGAGCTGGCCCTGCAGGTGGCGGAGGCGTTCAGCCGGTACGGGGCGCATCTGCCCGTGCACGTTCTTCCGGTGTACGGCGGGTCGTCCTACGGGCCGCAGTTGGCCGGGCTCAAACGCGGCGCGCAGATCGTGGTCGGGACGCCGGGCCGGGTGATCGATCATCTGGAGAAGGGCAGCCTGGACCTTTCGCATCTGGACTACATGGTGCTCGACGAGGCCGACGAGATGCTGCAGATGGGCTTCGCGGAGGACGTCGAGCGGATCCTGTCCGAGACTCCCGAGTACAAGCAGGTGGCGCTGTTCTCGGCGACGATGCCGCCCGCGATCCGCAAGATCACGTCCAAGTACCTGCACGACCCCGTCCAGGTGACGGTGAAGTCGAAGACCGCCACGGCGGAGAACATCACCCAGCGCTACATCCAGGTCGCGGGGCCGCGGAAGATGGACGCGCTCACGCGGCTGCTCGAGGTCGAGCCGTTCGAGGCGATGATCGTGTTCGTCCGCACCAAGCAGGCCACCGAGGAGGTCGCCGAGAAGCTGCGGGCCAGGGGCTTCTCGGCCGCGGCCATCAACGGCGACATTGCGCAGGCCGTCAGGGAGCGCACCATCGCCCAGCTCAAGGACGGCACCATCGACATCCTGATCGCCACCGACGTGGCGGCGCGCGGGCTGGACGTCGACCGCATCTCGCACGTGTTGAACTACGACATTCCGCACGATCCCGAGTCGTACGTGCACCGGATCGGGCGCACCGGCCGGGCCGGGCGGTCCGGTACGGCGCTGCTGTTCGTCACGCCCCGTGAACGGCACCTGCTGAGTTCCATCGAGCGGGTCACCCGGCAGAAGCTCGTCGAGTCCCAGCTGCCGTCGATCGACGACGTCAACGCCCAGCGGGTGGAGAAGTTCCGCGAGTCGATCACCGAGGCGCTCAGTGCGCCGGGGATCGAGTTGTTCCGCAGGCTCATCGAGGATTACGAGCGCGACCACAACGTGCCGACGGTGGAGATCGCGGCGGCCTTGGCGCTGCAGAGCCGCGGCGGTGGTGAGTTCCTGATGACGGAGCCGCCGCCGGAGAAGCGCCGCGAGCGCCCTGACCGCGATGACGGCCCGCCGCGCAAGCGCCGGGACAACGTCCGCGGCGATCTTGCGACCTACCGGATCGCCGTCGGCAAGCGGCACAAGGTCGGCCCCGGTTCGATCGTCGGGGCGATCGCCAACGAGGGCGGTCTGCACCGCAGCGACTTCGGGCACATCACGATCAAGATGGACCACTCGCTCGTCGAACTGCCCACGAAGATGTCCAGGGAGACGCTGAAGAAGCTTGAGCACACCCGTATCTCCGGCGTGCTCATCGACCTCAAACCCGACCGTGCTCGGCACGATGGCCCAAGTCATCATCACAAGCCGAAGTGACGTCGTCTGACTCATCTGGGCGCATCGCCTCCCTGACCGGCATTCGCGCGGTCGCCGCCATCCTCGTGGTGCTGACGCACGCGGCGTACACCACCGGTAAGTACACCCACGGTTACGTCGGACTCGTCTACTCCCGCATGGAGATCGGCGTGCCGATCTTCTTCGTGCTGTCCGGCTTCCTGCTGTTCTCGCCGTGGGTACGCGCCGCGGCAGAAGCTGACGGTGATAGGCGGCCCGACTCCGTCGGCTACGTGCCGCCCTCGGTGCGCCGCTACGCCTGGCATCGGGTCCGACGGATCATGCCCGCCTACGTCGTCACCGTGCTGGCGGCCTACCTCCTGTACCACTTCCGCACGGCGGGGCCCAATCCCGGTCACACGTGGCTGGGATTGTTCCGCAACCTGACGTTGACCCAGATCTACACCGACGACTATCTGTTCTCGTACCTGCATCAGGGGCTGACGCAGATGTGGAGTCTGGCCGTCGAGGCTGCCTTCTACGTGGCACTCCCGCTGCTGGCCTATCTGCTTCTGGTGGTGTTGTGCGGAAGGGTCTGGCGCCCTGGGCGATTGGTGTTCGGTCTGGCGATTCTGGCGTGCATCAGCCCGGCGTGGCTGGTGCTCGTGCACACCACCGACTGGCTACCCGACGGTGCGCCGCTGTGGCTGCCCACGTATCTGATGTGGTTCGCAGGCGGCATGTTGCTCGCGGCGCTGTTGCCGTCGGGGGTGCGGGCGTACGCGATGATCTGCGTTCCGCTGGCGCTGGTCTGCTATCTCATCGCGGCCACCCCGATCGCGGGGGCGCCGACCACTTCACCCGCCGAACTCCGCGAGGGGTTGGCGAAGACGCTGTTCTATGCGCTCATCTCGACGTTGGTGGTGGCGCCCCTTGCGCTGCGCGGCACCGGCGGTGACCGCGGTTGGTATCTCAGGTTCACGGCGAGCAGGCCGATGGTGTTCCTTGGCGAGATCTCCTACGAGATCTTCCTGATCCACCTCGTCACGATGGAGTTGGTGATGGTGGAGATCCTGCGGTTCCCGATCTACACCGGTTCGATGTCGTGGCTCTTCGTGGTGACGATGGTGGTGACGATTCCGTTGGCGTGGCTGTTGCACCGCGCCACGCGGGTGCGGCCGAAGCGCTCGAGCGAGGAGCCCGCCGCTCATTCTAATTAGGTTATGCTGCC
The DNA here is from genome assembly GCF_040509115.1 of Mycobacterium sp. Taxonomy (GTDB): domain Bacteria; phylum Actinomycetota; class Actinomycetes; order Mycobacteriales; family Mycobacteriaceae; genus Mycobacterium. Next base: position 13,729 of record NZ_JBEVLO010000563.1, read on the forward strand.
CTAAGTATTAGACGAGAGGGTATGACATGGCCGACCAGAAATCGTCGCGCGGATTGGCCGGGGCACTCGTCAAGTTGTGGCGGGGCGGCGACTACGAGCTGACCGTGACGGGTCGCACGGAGATCACGCCCAACTATCTGCGGTTGCACTTCATCGGCAAGGAGTTGCTCGACGAACGTCCGGTCCATCCGACCATGTGGGTCCGCGGCTGGTTTCCCGACGGCAAAGCCGACCAGGGGAGCACGAAACCCGTGAAGTCCCACCAGCGGGGCTACACGCTGGTCAACGTCGACGCCGAAGCGGGCACGCTGGACATCGACTTCGCCATCCACGAGGGACTGGCGACGGCATGGGCCACGAACGCCGTCCCAGGCGACACGCTCGAGGTGACGGTGCTCGGCAGCGACTTCGCCCTGCCCGAGCCCGCCCCGGCGGGATACGTGATCGTCGGCGACGCCGCGTCGTTGCCCGCGATCAACTCGCTGCTGGGCGCCATCGCTCGAGCGGGCGAAGCGACGGGAGGTGGTACCGACACCCCCGCGAAGGTCTTCCTCGAGTCCAGCCACCACGACGACCGCGAGCTTCCGGTCGCCGCGGCCGACGTCACGTGGGTCGACCGCAAGAACGCCGGAGAGGCCCTCGTCGAGGCCGTCGGCTCATCGGCGTTCGACGCCGCCGACCACTTCGGTTGGGTCGCCTGCGACAACCGCACCACCCGCGCAGTCGCGAAGATCCTGCGCGAGGACTACAAGATCCCGCGCAAGTCGATGAAGGCACAGGCCTACTGGGTGGCCTGAGGAGTGTGATCGACACCCGCGTCAAAGTGCGCTCGCCGGCGGACTGCGCCGCCTAGCCTGTAACCCTCGGACTCAAGACGTGTGGTCCGAGATCGCCGTTGGCGGCGATCACTACGGCGAGCGGACCCATCATGAGTTCTCCCGACCAGACGCCCGTGGTTCGGCGCGACATCCTCCCCATTCCCGACGTCGCACCCGTAGGTCTCACCACCTACGACGCGAAGGACCCCGACACCAGCTACCCACCGATTCGGGACATTCGCCCGCCCGATGGCGCGCCCAACGTTCTGGTCATCCTCATCGACGACGTGGGCTTCGGTGCCAGCAGTGCCTTCGGAGGGCCCTGTCAGACACCGAACTTCGAGAAGCTCGCGGCCGGCGGCCTCAGGTACAACCGGTTCCACACCACGGCGCTGTGCTCGCCGACGCGGCAGGCACTGCTGACCGGCCGCAACCATCATTCGGTCGGCATGGGTAACATCACCGAAACCGCCACCGCTGCACCCGGATACACGTCGGTGCTGCCGAACACCAAGGCGCCGCTGGCGTTGACGCTCAAGCTCAACGGCTACTCGACTGCTCAGTTCGGGAAGTGTCACGAGGTTCCGGTTTGGCAGACGAGTCCCGCAGGGCCGTTCACGGCGTGGCCCACCGGTGGCGGCGGCTTCGAGTACTTCTACGGCTTCATCGGCGGGGAGAACAACCAGTGGGACCCGGCCCTCTACGAGGGCACGACACCGATCGAGCCGCCGAAGACGCCCGCCGAGGGGTACCACCTGACCGAGGATCTCACCGACAAGGCCATCAACTGGGTGGGACAGCAGAAGGCGCTGCTTCCCGACAAGCCGTTCTTCATGTACTTCGCGCCGGGCGCCACCCATGCTCCCCACCAAGTGCCCCGGGAGTGGATCGAGCGGTACCGGGGCAAGTTCTCCCACGGTTGGGATCGACAGCGCGAGATTACCTTCGAGCGTCAGAAGGAGTTGGGCGTCATCGCACCCGATGCCGTCCTCACCCCTCGCGACGAGGAAATTCCGGCATGGGACGACATGGATCCTGCGCTGCGGCCGGTGCTGGAACGCGAGATGGAGGTGTACGCCGCCTTCCTCGAGCACACCGACCATCACGTCGGTCGGCTTCTCGACGCGCTCGGTCCGGTGCTCGACGACACGTTGGTCTATCTGATCATCGGCGACAATGGCGCGTCGGCGGAGGGCACCCTGCAGGGGGCGTTCAACGAGATGGCCAACTTCAACGGCATGGCCGACATCGAGACACCCGAATTCCTGCTGTCCAAGCTGGACGACTTCGGCGGCGAGGGTTCCTACGGGCACTACGCCGTCGGCTGGGCGTGGGCGATGGACACGCCGTATCAGTGGACCAAGCAGGTGGCATCGCACTGGGGTGGGACCCGCAACGGCACGATCGTCCACTGGCCGAGGGGCATTGACGCCAAGGGCGGCCATCGCAATCAGTTCAGCCACGTCATCGACTTCGCCCCGACGGTGCTCGAGGCTGCGGGAATCCCCGCGCCCACGTTGGTCAACGGGGTGCTACAGAGTCCCTACGAGGGCACCAGCATGGTCTACAGCTTCGACGACGAGAACGCCCCCGAGCGGCATCAGACCCAGTACTTCGAGATGTTCTGCAATCGCGGGATCTACCACAAGGGTTGGAGCGCGGTGACCAAGCACCGCACGCCGTGGGCCATGGCCGGTGCCGTGATGCCGGGATTCGACGACGACGTGTGGGAGCTCTACGACGGGAACGTCGACTGGTCGCAGGCGAATGACCTCTCCGCGGCGAACCCCGACAAACTCCACGAACTGCAGCGTCTTTGGCTGATCGAAGCGGTCAAGTACAACGTGCTCCCACTCGACGATCGCCAGATCGAGCGCATCAACCCCACCACCGCTGGACGACCTGCGCTGATCAAGGGCAACAGTCAGCTGCTGTTCGCCGGCATGGGACGGCTGTCGGAGAACTCGGTGCTCGTCATCAAGAACAAGTCCCACGCCGTCACCGCGAACATCACGGTGCCCGAGCGTGGCGCCGAGGGTGTGATCATCGCCCAGGGCGGCGCCTTCGCCGGCTGGTCGCTGTACCTCAACGACGGCGTCCCGACCTACTGCTACAACCTGCTCGGGCTGAACCGGGTGAAGGTC
>NZ_JBEVLO010000564.1:0-12013 GCF_040509115.1 Mycobacterium sp.
CCTGCCTCCTTGGCCTTCTCCAGACCGGCGAGGTAGGCGTCCATCACCTCCCGGTGACGCTCGACGGAGAAGATCAGCGTCACGTTCACCGAGATGCCCTCCGCGATGACCGCGGTGATCGCGGGCAGACCGGCTTCGGTGGCGGGAATCTTGATCAGCACGTTGGGCCGGTCGACGATCTTCCACAGCTCGATGGCCTGCAGGATCGTCTTGTCGGTGTCGTGCGCCAGCCGCGGGTCGACCTCGATGGAGACCCGGCCGTCGATGCCGCCGGACGCTTCGTACGCCTTGGCCAGCACGTCGCACGCGTTGCGGACGTCGTCGGTGGTCACCGTGCGGATCGTCGCGTCGACGTCGGCGCCGCGCTCGGCGAGTTCCTTGACCTGGTCGTCGTAGGCATTGCCCTTGGAAAGGGCCGCCTGGAAGATCGACGGGTTGGTCGTGACGCCCACGACACTCTGCGTGTCGATGAGGTTCTGCAGATTGCCCGTCTGCAACCGCTCGCGCGAGAGGTCGTCGAGCCATACGGAGACACCCTCGGCGCTCAGCGCCGCGAGGTTCGGGTTCTGAGTCATGTGAATCGCCTTCTCTGCCTTTGTCTTAGTAAGCGTTGTCTTAGTAACCGTTGTCTTAGTGAGCGTCAGTTGTCCATGGATCGTTCTGCTGCGGCCACCACGGCTTCGGGGGTGAAGCCGAACTCGCGGAACAGTGTCTTGTCGTCGGCCGATTCGCCGTAGTGCTCGATCGAGATGATCTCGCCGGTGTCACCGACCAACTTGTGCCAGCTCTGCGCAACGGCCGCCTCGACCGCGACGCGGGCGGACACCTCAGGCGGAAGGACGCTGTCGCGGTACTCCTTCGGCTGTGACTCGAACCACTCCACACACGGCATCGACACGACGTAAGCGGTGATGTCCTTCTCCGCCAACAACTTCTTCGCCTCCACCGCGAGCTGCAGTTCCGAACCGGTGCCGATGATGATCACGTCGGCGTCGTCGGCGGGGTTACCGCCACCGAGCACGTAACCACCCTTGGCCACGCCTTCGGAACTGGTGCCCTCCAACACTGGGATGCCCTGGCGGGTGAGGATGAAACCGACAGGACCGCTGCCGTTGCCGCGCGCCACGATGCTCTTCCAGGCGTAGGCCGTCTCGTTGGGATCGCCCGGGCGGACCACCGACAGGTTCGGGATGGCCCGCAGCGCGGCGAGATGCTCGATCGGTTGGTGGGTGGGCCCGTCCTCACCCAGGCCGATGGAGTCGTGCGTCCACACGTAGATGGTGTCGATGTCCATCAACGACGCCAGGCGCACGGCCGGCCGCATGTAATCGGAGAACTGCAGGAAGGTGCCGCCGAACGCGCGGGTCGGCCCGTGCAGCACGATGCCCGACAGGATCGAGCCCATCGCATGCTCACGGATGCCGAAGTGCAGCACCCGCCCATACCAGTCCGCCTTGAAGTCCTCGGTCGAGATCGAGGGTGGACCGAAGGACTTCACGTCCTTGATGGTGGTGTTGTTGCTGCCTGCCAGGTCGGCCGACCCGCCCCACAGTTCGGGCAGGTGCGGCGCGACGTCGTTGAGTACCTGGCCGAACGCGGCGCGCGTGGCCACGGCCTTGGAACCCGGTTCCCAGTAGGTGATGTCGGCGTCCCAGCCGTCGGGCAGTTCCTCGGCGGTGAGGCGGTCCAGCAGCTTCTTACGCTCGGGTTCGCGCTCGGCCCACGCGTCGAACTCGGGCTGCCACTTTTCGTGGGCCTCGCGGCCGCGCTCGACGAGTTTGCGGGTGTGTTCGATGACCTCGTCACGCACCTCGAACTTCTTGTCCGGGTCGAAACCGAGCACCTTCTTGGTGGCCGCCACTTCCTCGTCACCGAGCGCCGATCCGTGCACGCCGCCGGTGTTCATCTTGGTGGGTGCCGGATAGCCGATGATGGTGCGCAGCGAGATGAACGACGGCTTGTCGGTGACCTTCTTCGCCGCCTCCACCGCTTCTTCGATGCCTGCGACGTTCTCGCCGCCCTCGACCTCCTGGACGTGCCAGCCGTACGCCCGGTAGCGGGCGGGCACGTCCTCCGACAGCGCGATGTTGGTGTCGTGCTCGATGGAGATCTGGTTGTGGTCGTAGAACACGATCAGGTTGCCGAGCTGCTGGGTGCCCGCCAGCGAGCTGGCCTCGCTGGTGACTCCTTCCTCCATGTCGCCGTCGGAGGCGATCACATAGATGAAGTGGTCGAACGGGCTGGTGCCCGGAGCGGCGTCGGGGTCGAACAGTCCGCGCTCGTAGCGGGCGGCCATCGCCATGCCGACCGCGGACGCCAGGCCCTGGCCGAGCGGCCCGGTGGTGATCTCGACGCCCTTGGTGTGGCGGAACTCCGGGTGGCCAGGGGTCTTGGACTTCCACGTGCGCAGCGACTCGATGTCGGCCAACTCGAGGCCGAACCCACCGAGGTACAGCTGGATGTACAGCGTCAGGCTGCTGTGACCGCACGACAGCACGAAGCGGTCGCGGCCCAACCAATGCACGTCGCTGGGGTCGTGGCGCATCTGGCGCTGGAACAACGTGTATGCCAGCGGCGCGAGACTCATCGCGGTGCCCGGGTGGCCGTTTCCAACCTTCTGGACCGCGTCCGCGGCCAACACCCTGACGGTGTCCACGGCGACCGAGTCCACGTCGGACCAATCGTCGGGATGATTGGGGCGGGTGAGTTCGGAGATCTCTTCAACGGTGGTCACTAATTACCCCTCCGGTCGGCAAGCCTGTTCATCAATACCCTAGTGCGGAACGCGACGGCGTCGCAGGCCGCGTCGATCAAGTTGGTGCGGCGTTCACGCGAAGCGACCCTGCGGTGCTCGGCTCACAGAACGACGGTCTACCATCCTCTGTAGTAGAAGCCGCGCGCTGCCGTGAAATTGCGAGGAGATCAACTGCGTGAGCATTCGCGAGCGCTTGCTCCCTCGCGGGGCGCCGACCGGAATTCGCGGCACCCTCTTGGCGTACGTCGGGCTGACCAAACCCCGCGTGATCGAGCTCCTTCTGGTCACGACGATTCCGGCGATGCTGCTGGCCCATCGCGGTTCGGTCGACCCCCTTCTGATCCTCAACACGCTGTTCGGCGGGATGCTGGCCGCCGCGGGCGCCAATACCTTGAACTGCGTCGCCGATGCCGACATCGACAAAGTGATGAAGCGGACCGCCCGCCGGCCCCTGGCTCGAGCGGCGGTGCCAACCCGCAACGCGCTGATCTTCGGGCTGGTCCTCAGTGCCGGGTCGTTCGCCTGGCTGTGGTGGACCGCCAACCTGCTCTCGGGTGTCCTCGCGGTCGCGACGATTCTCTTCTACGTCTTCGTCTACACGCTGCTGCTGAAGCGACGCACGTCGCAGAACGTCGTGTGGGGAGGCGCCGCGGGCTGCATGCCGGTGATGATCGGCTGGTCTGCCGTCACGGGCACCATCGGATGGCCCGCGCTGGTGATGTTCGGGATCATCTTCTTCTGGACGCCGCCGCACACCTGGGCGTTGGCGATGCGCTACAAGGACGACTACAAGGCCGCAGGCGTTCCGATGCTGCCGGTCGTGGCCACCGAGCGTCAGGTCACCAAGCAGATCCTCATCTACACGTGGCTGACCGTGCTCACGACGCTGGCGCTCGCACTGGCCACCGGCTGGCTATATGCCGCGGTGGCCCTGCTGGCGGGGGCGTGGTTCCTGACCATGGCTCATCAGCTGTACTCCGGCGTCAAGCGCGGTGAGCCCGTGAAGCCGTTGCGACTCTTCCTGCAGTCGAACAACTACCTCGCCGTCGTCTTCTGCGCGTTGGCCGTCGACTCGGCACTCGCGCTTCCCACGGTGTTCGGTCGCTGACCTCAGTTCGGGTCCCAGTCTCAGTTCGGGTCCCAGCCGCCGCGGCGCCCCTGCTTGGTCAGGCCGCGCCGCTTCTTGTCGGTGATCCGGCGTTCCTTCGAACCTCTCGTCGGCTTGGTCGGGCGGCGCACCGGCGGAGGCGTGGCCGCGGCGGTGCGCAGGAGCCGCGCCATGCGTTCACGGGCTGCCGCGCGGTTCTGGAGCTGGGCGCGGTGTTCGCTTGCCGCGACGACCAGCACGCCGTCGACGAGTCGGCCGCGCAGCTGGCAGAGCATGCGATGGCGCAGCCAGTCCGGTACCGACCGCGACCTGGCGAGGTCGAAGGACAACTCGACTCTGCTGTCCGCGGTGTTGACGCCCTGCCCGCCCGGCCCGGAAGACCTCGAGAAGCGCTCGCTCAATTCGGACCCGGGTACGACGAACGTGTGCGTCACCCTCAGGTCGTCGGCCACGGCGACAAGGTTAGGGGACCAGAACGACCGAGCCGACGGTCTTACGGGCCTGCAGGTCGGTATGCGCTCTGCCCGCATCGCCTAGCGGGTAACGCTCGCTGACCGTGATGGAGATGGTCTCACTGGCGATGGCGTCGAGCACTTCACCTGCCCGCCAGGAGAATTCGTCGGGCGTCCTGGTGTAGTGCGCCAGCGTGGGCCGGGTCAGGAACAGGGAACCCGCGCTGTTGAGGCGCTGCGGGTCGAACGGGGGAACGGGCCCACTGGATGCGCCGAACAGGGCGAGCGTGCCGCGCACGGCCAGACTGGCGAGGCTGGCGTCGAACGTCGAGGCTCCGACGCCGTCATACACGGCGGCGACGCCGCGTCCGCCCGTGAGTTCACGGATCCGGGCGCCGAACTCGGCGGCGTCGTCCGGGTAGTCGAGTACCTCCACGGCACCGGCCTTGCGGGCCAGCTCGGCCTTCGCGGTGGTCGACACGGTGGAGATGACCTTGACCGCCATGCTGGTGGCCCACTGCGTGAGGATGAGTCCGACGCCGCCCGCACCCGCGTGGAACAGGACCGTGTCGCCCTGCTGCACCGGATAGACCGACTTGAGGAGGTAGTGGGCGGTCATCCCCTTCAGGAGTGCGGATGCCGCGGCCTCGGCGGGGACGGCGTCGGGCACGTAGGCGACGAAGTCGGAAGGGGCCAGGCAGTATTCGGCGTAGCCGCCGTCGGCCTGGGCCGTCACGACGCGGTCGCCGACGTTGAGTGCGGCGACGTCGTCACCGACGGCGGCGACCGTGCCGCACACCTCGCTGCCGACGACGAACGGCACCTCGCGCGGATACAGACCGGACCGAAAGTACGTGTCGATGAAGTTGACGCCGATCGCGTCGGCCTTGATGAGCACCTGGCCAGGACCCGGCACCGGCTCGGGCCTCTCGACGTAGGTCAGGACTTCCGGGCCGCCGGTCTCGGACACCTCGATCGCATACATGCGCTCCAGCATTCCACTCGACCGGAGTTCCGCGCCCCCTGCCCGTCTTCCTCGTCCGGCGTGGCGCCGCTTTCCCTGGCGAGGAGGGTGTCCTGGCTAGGATTTCAGTCGTGAAGCTCGCACGGCCCGACGTTCGTCATCCCAGCATCGTGTTCGCCGGTTGCCGGGCTCTGATCGAGGGTGACGGCGACGACGACGGGCTGATCGCCGCCCTGCGCGCCAGGGGCCTGCATGCCCGCTGGCTGTCTTGGGACGATCCGGCCACGTTGGAGGTTGACCTGGTGATCCTGCGTGCGACGTGGGACTACACCGAACGCCTTGACGAGTTCCTCGAGTGGACCACGCGCGTGCGAAACCTCGTCAATGCGCCGGCCGTTGTGGCCTGGAACTCGGACAAGCGATATCTGGCCGACATCGCAGACGCCGGTGTCCCCACGGTGCCGAGTCGGTTCTTCGCGCCAGGGGAGGACGTGGTGCTGACCGACGGCGATGGGGCGGAGCTCGTGGTCAAGCCCTCCGTGGGCGCGGGATCGGTTGGTGCGCAACGGTTCGACGATCTAGACGAGGCACGCGCACACGCGCTCGCCCTGCACGCGGACGGCCGGACGGCGTTGGTGCAGCCGTATGACCCTCGCATCGCCGACGGCGAGACGGCGCTGGTGTTCCTCGGCGGCAGGCAGTCGCACGCCTTCACCAAGGGCCCACTGCTGCCGCCGCCGGGTGAGCGGCCGACGTTCGACGACTCGGGGACCTATGCGGAGGAGACTCTCCGACCCGCCGAGCCGGACTTCGAGCTGTGGGACGTCGGACACGCCGCACTGGCGGCGGCCGCCGAACGCCTCGGCATCGACGTCGACCAGTTCCTGTACGCGCGGGTCGACGTCATCGGCGGGGCGGACGACCCCCGATTGTTGGAATTGGAACTCGTCGAGCCGTCGCTCGGCTGGCGACAGCTCGACGACACCGGGCGTGCCGCGCAGCAGCGGGTCTTCGCGCTGGGCGTGGAGTCAGCGCTGGAGCGCCTCGGCCTCGGTCCCCTGAAGAGTGGACCTGGGGCGCATCGACGCCCATAGCGCCGAGGTCGCCGCGGTGCATGCGGCGGCGCCAGCGACGTGCACGGCCACCAGCGCTGCGGGAACTCCGGTGAAGTACTGGGTGGTGCCGACCAGACCCTGCGCGCACACCAGTGCCAGCAGCACCCACAGGCGCGCCGTCACCGGTCGGGGCGCGCTTGCCGCGCGCAGGGCGAAGGCCAGGACGAGGATCAGCGTCAGATAGGCCACCAGCAGCGACGAGTGGAAGTGCACCAGTGTGGTGACCTCCACCTGCAGCCGGGGGACCGGCTGCTCGACGCTCTTGTCGCCGGCGTGCGGCCCCGCGCCGGTGACCAACGTTCCCGTGACGAGCGTGGCGGCCAACACCGCTGCGGTGAGGACGGTCAACCAGCGCAAAGGGTCAGGGACCACGGGAGTCGGCGCGGGTGCGCCATCGACGGGGTCCGGCTCGCCGATCTTGACGTACAGCTGGACCGACAGCCACACCATCGTCATCGACACCAGCAGGTGGATGGCGACGGTCCACCACAGGAGCCCGGTGAGCACGGTGATGCCACCGATGACGGCCTGCGCGACCGTCGAGAGCGGCATCAGCCACGCGTAGACGAGCACCTCACGGCGTCGGCGCGCGCGCAGTACCGCGAGGACTGCCAGCGCGGCGGTGAGCACCACCAGGAAGGTGATCATCCGATTGCCGAACTCGACGGCCTGGTGGATGACCGGTACCTCGGAGACGGGGACGGGTGTGAAGCTGCCTGGGAAGCACTGTGGCCAGGTGGGGCAGCCGAGTCCTGACGCGGTGACCCGGACGATGGCGCCGGTGACGGCGATGCCGCCCTGGGTCAGGATGACCGCGGCCGCGATGATCCGCTGCACTCGCAGGCTCGGATTCGGGAGCACGTCGACGACCCGCATCAGGCCACGGCGGTTATGCTGCGCTCCGCGCACGCGTCCGACGGCCATCGCCCGATCGTAGATCAGCAGGAACTACAGGCCGTAGTAGGGGCGGCGGTGCGCTCATTCGACGCGCGGCGCGACGAACGGCAGCAGCACTTCGTCGACCAGTGTCACGACGAGATCGTCGGTGATGGGGTCACCGGTGACCAGCAGCCGGTGCCACAGGACGCTCTGACCGAGCTCGCGGGCGATGTCGACGGGAACGTCGGAGCGCACTTCGCCGCGTTCGATGCCGCGGGCGAGCATGGCGGCCATCTCCTTCTTTCGATATCCGATGACGTCGGTACGGAAGGTCTCCGCCAGCTCGTGATCGTGGGCGGCCGCCGCGATGACGCCGCGAAGGATGGCACCCTTGTCGCCGGTGAACAGTGCTGCCCAGCCGCGCAGCATCGCCAGCATGTCGCTTCGATAGCTGCCGGTGTCCTGATGCGGGATTGCGGAGGTGGCAAGGCCGACCAGCGTGGCACGCAGCAGCGCCCGACTGTCGGGCCAGCGCCGATACAGGACCGGCTTGCTGGTTCGTGCGGTCGCGGCGACGGCCTCCATCGTGACTGCATTGGGCCCGCCTCTTGCCAACAGCTCGAGCACCGCGGACTGGATCGCCTCGTCGAGTGCGGCACCGCGGCGACGCGTGGTCATCTCGACCCTCTCTCACCATAGGAAACGATTGCGTATCTTGCGGCCCCAGGTTACAGTCCTGGCTGTAAGAAACAAAAACGTATCTTAACGGAGTTCCGAGATGACGCTGCCCGTGCTGTTCCCGCTGCGGTCGACCGACACCGCGACCGTCCGCTACGTCGACGCGCCCTACGGCCGCAGACGGATCACGATCGACCACAGGCCCCTCGCGGGCGTCACCCCGACGATGCTCCTGGACTGGTTCACCCACCTCGACGGCACCATCACCTATGGCGATGGCGTCGTTCCTCGCTACCTGGCGTGGCATCCGCTCGACCACATCCGGTGGGAGTTGGCCAAGCCCGCGCGGGGTGGCGGAGCCGCCGAAGGCGCGCGCTTTCACATCGTGGAGGCCTTCGGAGCCAACCCCGAGTACGCCGTCGACGTGGTGGATCGCGTCGAGAAGCTCGACGCGACGGGCATCCGGCTGGTCACCCGCGTCGCAGGCGCGATCGTCTTCCAACTCGAGCACACCTGGTCGGCGGCACCCTCCGCGACGCACTACGTCACCGTGCTCGACCTCGGAGCGCGCAGCCCGTTGATGTGGCCCGTCAACGCCGTCCTGCGGAGACGTTTTCCCGACCACATGGCACGCGCCTGGGTCACCCACAACGTCGAAGAGGTGGGGCAGTTGGAGTACCTGCTACCCCAGCTGTCGCACGAGGCGCACGGTCAGGTGAAGCGGAACCAGCGCAGCGCGCACAGCGCTGCAACCGCCCCCCACACTGCGAGGACGACCACGCCGAACCAGTCCACGGATACCGTCATCGCCTGACTGAGCGCCTCGGTCAAGGCGCCCGATGGCGTCAGCCGGGCCACGAATTGGGTGGTATGCGAGACCATTCCACCGTCGCGGTCGCCTTCGAGCGTCAGCGCCCCTAGCCCTGCGAACACGAACCACATCAGGTTCGCCACGGCCAGCACGATCTCCGCCCGCAGGGTGCCGCCAAGCAGCATGCCCAGCGCGGTGAAGCCCGCGGTGCCGAGCGCGATGATCAGCGCACCGAGTGCCAGGCCCGCGACGGCGGGGCGCCAGCCGAGGGCAAAGCCGATGGCGCCCAACAGAATCGACTGCAGGAACACCACCGTGACCACGGCCAGCGACTTGCCGGCGATGATCCCCCACACCGGGAGTGCGGTGGCGCCGAGGCGTTTCAACGCGCCGTAGCGCCGATCGAACGCCACTGCGATGGCTTGCCCGGTGAACGCCGTGGAGATGACCGCCAAGGCCATGATCGCGGGAACGAACGCGGCCGCCCGGTTGGGCCCGAACGAACCGAACGGCAGCAGTGTCATCCCGACCAGCAGGGTGATCGGGATGAACATGGTCAACAGCAACTGCTCGCCGTTGCGCAGCAGCAGCTTGAGTTCCAGACCGAACTGGGCCGTCAGCATGTCCTTCACCGACGCCGGACGCGGGTCGGGTGCGAACGTCCCCGGTTCGAAGCGATTGGTCATGACCTCAACTCCCGGCCCGTGATGTCGAGGAAGACGTCTTCCAGGCTCCGCTGTTCGACCCGCATGTCGGTGGCCAAGACGTTCAATCGCGCGCACCACGCCGTCACGGTGGCGAGCACCTGGGGGTCGATCTCGCCCTCGACGAGATACTCGCCAGGGGCGCCCTCGCTCGCCAGGTAGCTCTCCGGCAGCGCGGAAATGAGAAGGGACAGATCGAGTTTCGGCGGAGCGGAGAAGCGCAGCTGGTTCTCTGCGCCTCTGCCCATGAGTTCGGCGGGCGTACCCGCCGCGACCGCGATGCCGTGGTCGACGATCACCAGCCGGTCCGCGAGTTGCTCGGCCTCGGTGAGTTGATGGGTGGTCAGGACGATGGTGACGCCGTCGCGGCGCAACCCGTCGATCAGATCCCACACCACGATCCTGGCGTGGGCGTCCATCCCCGCGGTGGGCTCGTCGAGGAACACCAATTCCGGCCTGCCGACGACGGCGCATGCGAGGGCGAGCCGCTGTTGCTGGCCGCCCGAGAGGCGCCGGTAGGTGGTCTTGGCGACCTCGGTCAGGCCGAGGGTGTCCATCAGCCACTTCGGGTCCAGCGGGTTGGCGGAGTACGCGGCAACGAGATTGAGCATCTCGCCCGCCCTGGCCGCCGGGTAGCCGCCGCCGCCCTGCAGCATCACGCCGATGCGCTCGCGCAGCCGCGCGTTGTCGGTGACCGGATTCAGGCCCAGGATCTCGATGGTTCCCGCGTCGGGCCGGATGAAGCCCTCGCACATCTCGACGGTCGTGGTCTTGCCTGCCCCGTTAGGGCCGAGCAGTGCCAGCACCTCGGCGCGGTGGACGTCGAGGTCGAGTCCGTCGACGGCCGTCGTCGCGCCGTAGCGCTTGGTGACCCCGCGCAGCTGCACGATGGGTTCCGACGAGCGCTCGCGCGAGGAGCCGATGGGTTCCGACGAGCGCTCGCGCGAGGAGCCGATGGGTTCCGACGAGCGCTCGCGCGAGGAGCCGATGGCTCCCGAGGCATCGGATGGCGAGGTCACGATGAGTCAGAGTAGGCGTCGGGCTTGACTGCCGGCGACGGCGGAGGTGGCGAGTGGGTTCCTTCGTCGCCGGTGGCATCGGGCAGTCCGCGCCATGGCAGCCGCCGGTAGGTGATCGCGATCAGGATGGCGACGATGATCGTGCTCGCCAGCGTCGCGTCGAGGATCTGGAAGAGCGCGAAGCGATCACCGTTGGCCGTCGGCCCGAAGATGCCGACGATCAGCGTCATCGCGATCGTCGTGCCGCGGAATCCGGGGCGGCTCGCCCAGGTGGCCAGCGGAATGATCGCCCACAACAGGTACCAGGGCTGCACGACGGGGAACAACAGCACGGTGGCGCCCAGCGCGACTCCCAGACCGCCGATTGGATGCAGGCGGCCACGCAGCACCGAGAGCAGCAGGTACGTGACGAGAATTGCGATGATGAACACGCCGATCGCGCGGGTCAGGCCCAGCACCGCGGTGGTGTGATCGCCGAGGCCGAGCAGGTTGCCCACCTGACCGGTGCCCAGCGCGATGAGCGTCGGCGGCGACATCCACGACCGCACCACGTTCGCGGTGCCTAGGGTGAACAGCCAACCGAAGCCCAGCCCGCTGGCCCAGCCGATGAGCACCGTGACGGCGACCGCGATGGCGCATACCCAGCCGCCTGCGACGACGAACGCCTTGAAGCTGCCACCCCACTTGCACGCGAGCGCCATGGCGACGAATCCGATGGCCAGCAACGACGGCAGCTTCACCTGCGACGACATCGTGATCAGCACGGTGCCCGCGACCAACATCGCCAGCGGCATCCACCGCGCCCATTGCCGGCGTCCTCTTGGCCAGTGGAGCGGCCGCGGGATGAGCGGACCCGCCGGGTGGTTGTCGCGGGTGCGGCTGATGGCACGGAGGGCGAACTCGGTGCCCGTGAGCATGAGCCCGAGCATCAGCGCCTCGTTGTGGATGCCTGCGACGAGGTGCATGAACAACAGCGGATTGCACGGCCCCAGCCACAGCGCACTCACTTCGGCCACGCCGCAGCGGCGGGCCAGGCGTGGGGTGGCCCACACGATCAACCCCACCCCGACCAGAACGACCAGGCGATGGAACAGCACGGCGGCGACGATGTCGTCGCCGGTGAGTTCGGAGATGCCGCGCCCTATCCACAGGAACAGCGGACCGTAGGGGGCCGGCGTCTCACGCCATAGGCTGGGGACTGACAGCGTGAAGACGTGGTCCAGCCCGAGCCCGGGTGCGGGCCCCACGCGGTAGGGGTCGAGTCCCAGCGACGCGATCTGGCTCTGTGCCAGGTAGGAGTAGACGTCCCTGCTGTACATCGGCGGCGCGATGAGCAGCGGCAACACCCAGAGCATCAGCGTGTGGTCCAGCTGGCTGCGCGTCATGCGCCGCTCGCCCAGCGTGAAGCGGCCGAGCATCAGCCAGGCCAGCGTCATCATCACCGCGCCGGTGGTGGTCATAGTCAGCGACACCGTCTGGATGCGTGACGGCAGATTCAGCAGCCGGACCCCGAACGTCGGGTCCTGCA
>NZ_JBEVLO010000565.1:0-3400 GCF_040509115.1 Mycobacterium sp.
CGGGTCTTGGCCGGGATGCCGAGCTTGAACAGCTCACGTTCGGTGTCCATCATGAAGGCGAGCACCCGGTCGGGAATCGCTCCGAAGTAGTGGTCGTCGAATTCCTGACCCTTCGGCGGCTTCGCGCCGAACAGGGTGCGACCGGAGTTGATCAGGTCGGGTCGGGCGAGGAAGAAGTGCCGGTCGATCAGGAAGTACTCCTGCTCGGGGCCGCAGAACGACACGACGTGGTCGAAGTTCTTGTGCCCGAAGAGCGTCAAGATGCGCTCGGCCTGCGCGCCCATGGCCTGCTGGCTGCGCAGCAGCGGGGTCTTGTAATCGAGTGCCTCACCGGTCATCGAGACGAACACCGTCGGGATGCACAGCGTGCTGCCGTTCGGGTTCTCCAAGATGTAGGCCGGGCTGGTGACGTCCCAGCCGGTGTAGCCGCGCGCCTCGAACGTGCTGCGCAGGCCGCCGGACGGGAAGCTCGACGCGTCGGGCTCGCCCTGGATCAGGGTCTTGCCCGCGAACTCGGCCAGCGTCTGGCCGTCGGAGACCGGCTCGAGGAAGCTGTCGTGCTTCTCGGCGGTCAGTCCGGTCATCGGGTAGAAGACGTGGGCGTAGTGGGTCGCACCCTTGGAGAGCGCCCAGTCCTTCATGACGGAGGCGACGGAGTCGGCCACTGCCGGGTCCAGCTTGGCGCCCTTCTCGATGGTGGCGACGACGGACTTGTACACCGACTTGGGCAGGCGCAGGCGCATCTCGGCCAGCGTGAAGACGTTGGCGCCGAAGATCTCACCGGGCTCCTCGGTGGGGTCGAAGCTGATCGCTGGAGGTACATAGCCCTCGACACTCTTGATCGCCTGCAGACGGACCGCATTTCCGCTCAATTGACTTCCTATCACCGCGTGAGTCCGCAACTGATTCGCGGACTAGACCGGCCCACACTAGGAACGTCACGTTCCGGGACTGTTACGCGCGCGTCAACGACAGAATGCGGGTAGTCAGTAAACATGAAGGCCGTTGCTATGCCGCTCCTCGTCACGGCAACCCTCGTCATCGCGGCATGTGGCGGCACACCGCCAGCGCAGGCTCCGGGCCCGTCAGCAACGTCCAGCTCGGCGGCCGCCACACCCACCACCACCGGCCTGCTACCGACGGGCGTGCCGACCGAGGGCACCCGACCTCCCGCCGACGCACTTCCGCCACCCGCCGAGCCGCAGCAAGCGCCCGCGCCGAGCCGCACACCGCCCGGCCGGCTCTTGCCGGTCGGCGACGCGCCAGAGGGAGTGGTCGTCGACGCCGTCACGCGGACCGTTGCCGTCGCCAAGCGGCATCCGAACGAATTGGTCCTCATCAACGCCGACACCGACGAGATCGTCAACCGCGTGGCGCTGCCCGGCGCCGTCCGGCACCTCCAACTGGCCAAACCCGGGGGACCCGTACTCGTCCCCGTCGAGAGCGCCAACGCCTTGGTGCGGGTCGACCTGCCCGGGGGGAACGCCCAACCGCAGATCATCACCGGCACGGTCCCCCACGATGCGTCCGAGGCACCCGACGGGACGGTGTTCGTGGCCAACGAGCACGGCGGGACGACGACGGTGATCCGCGGCGACGACATCGTGAAGGTCTTCACCGACAGCGTGCAGCCCGCAGGCCTGGCGTCCGTCGGCTCGTCGATGGGCCTTCTCGACGTGCGCAAGAACGATCTGACGATCTACGACACCGACGCGCTCGTCATCGTGGGCTCCACACCCGCCGGCGACGGTCCCACCCACTTGGTGGCCGACAAGCACGGCCGACTGATCGCCGCCGACACCCGAGGCGACGCAGTGCGGGTCTTCGACACCGTCCCCAAGCAGATCGGTGAAGTCGCGCAGCCCGGCGGGCCGTACGGCATCACTTACGACACCGTGCGTGACCGGCTGTGGGTGGCGTCGTCGGGCACCAATGAAGTGATCGGATACGACATGGCCGACGCCACGCCACGGGAGGTGCAGCGCCTCCCGACGGTGCAGAACCCGTACACCCTCGGCGTCGACTCGACGACCGGCAAGCTGTTCGTCGCGGGCGTGTCCGGCGGGGTGGTTCAGATCATCGAGACCACCCCCAACTAGTGGCTCGACTGTGAATCTGACGACGCGTATCCCGAGAAAGGCGTCGTCATTTTCACACTCGCCGGGATTAAGCAGTCGAATAGCGGGATAGATTGAAGGCATGGGAATTCGGCGTCGAATGACTGGGCGCGATGTCACCCACGACATCGCCGTGAAGTACGACGAACACGCGGTCGTCACCTCGGGTGCCGAGCACGAAGCGGCCGGGGTTCGCGCGGTGATGGTCTCCATGCAGCGCGGCTTGACGTCCATGGGTCCGCTCCGGACGGCCGCCGCCCTCGTCCGGCTCAATCAGCGCAAGGGCTTCGACTGCCCCGGCTGCGCATGGCCGGAGGAGCACGGCGGCCGCAAGTTCGCCGAATTCTGTGAGAACGGCGCCAAGGCAGTGGCCGAGGAGGCGACCAAACGCGTCGTCACCCCCGAGTTCTTCGCGCGGCACTCGCTCGCCGATCTCAACGATCGTCCCGAGTACTGGATGAGCCAGCAGGGTCGGCTGACCCATCCGATGGTGCTCCGTCCCGGCGACGACCACTATCGGCCGATCAGCTGGGACCACGCCTACCACGTGATCGCCCAGCACCTCAACGCGCTCGACAGTCCCGACGAGGCCGTCTTCTACACGTCCGGGCGGACCAGCAACGAGGCTGCCTTCCTCTACCAACTGCTGGTCCGCAGCTTCGGCACCAACAACCTGCCGGACTGCTCGAACATGTGCCACGAGTCCTCCGGCGCCTCGCTGGTCGAATCGATCGGCATCGGCAAGGGCTCGGTCACCGTCGAAGACCTTGAGGACGCCGACGTCATCGTCATCGCCGGGCAGAACCCGGGAACGAACCACCCAAGAATGCTGTCGGTACTCGAAAAGGCCAAGGAAAAGGGCGCCAAGATCATCGCGATCAACCCGCTGCCCGAGGCCGGTCTGATGCGGTTCAAGGATCCGCAGAAGGTACACGGCGTGATCGGGCACGGGATCGGCATCGCCGACGAGTTCGTCCAGATCCGGCTCGGCGGGGACATGGCCTTGTTCGCCGGGTTGGGCCGGCTTCTCCTCGAAGCCGACGACAAGGCCCCCGGCACCGTCGTGGACCGCGACTTCATCGCCGAGCACTGCTTCAACTACGAGGCCTACGAAGCCCAGACCCGTGAGGTCGACCTCGACCTGGTGCTCGAGGCCACGGGCATCGACCGCGCTCAGCTGGAACGGCTCGCGCAGATGCTGATCTCGTCCGAGCGCACGGTCGCGTGCTGGGCGATGGGCCTGACCCAGCACCGGCATGCCGTCCCGATGATCTCCGAGCTCA
>NZ_JBEVLO010000566.1:0-22428 GCF_040509115.1 Mycobacterium sp.
ATTCCGCACCTAGTAGGTGCGGACGTTCTGCTGCTGCGGCCGCGGCTCCAAGTCGCCCGAGCGTTGCAACAGGCGAACGAAGTCGGCGATGCCGAGCGTCTCGCCGCGTCGGGACGGATCGATGCTGGCCGACAGCAGGCGCTCGGCGGACTCGTTGCCAGAACCGGCCCATTCGGCGAACGCATTGCGCGACGTCTTGCGTCGCTGTGAGAACGCGATGTCGATGAGGTGGAACACCTTGTTGCGGAATTCGTCGTCCGTAGGCCATGCCGAGGTCTCGTAACGGTCGATTCGGACCAGTCCGGAGTACACCCGCGGGATGGGCCAGAACACCGTCGGTGACACCATGCCGTGGCGCTTGACGTTGCCGTAGAACCGCACTTTGGCGCTGGGCACCCCGTAGTCCTTGCCACCCGGCTCGGCGGCCAGCCGCTCGGCGACCTCCGCCTGAACCATGACCATGACGGTGCGGATGGTGGGGAATTGCGCCAGCATGTGCAGCAGCGCGGGCACCGCCACGTTGTAGGGCAAATTCGCGACGAGTGCAGTCGGCTGCTCGGGCAGATCGGGGTGCGACGGCATCAAAGTGAGGATGTCGGCGTTGATCACCGTCAGCCTGTTGATTTCGCTGTGTGAGTGATCTGCGATGGTCTTTGGTAGCTGACGTGCAAGAACGGCGTCGATCTCTACCGCCGTCACCGTTGCTCCACGATCCAGGAGACCCAGGGTCAGCGACCCGAGGCCCGGACCGACCTCCAACACGTGATCGTTGCGATTGACGCCGGACGCCGACACGATGCGCCGCACGGTGTTCGCGTCGTGAACGAAGTTTTGCCCAAACGCCTTCCTGGGCCTGAACTCGAGTTCCTTTGCCAGGTGCCGTATCTCGGTCCGCCCGAGAAGCCGAATCGTCAGCGCACTCCCAACCTTCCACTACACGTGGGCCATGCGCCCCAACCCTGACGCGCCCGGGTTACCTCAGCAATCGCGATCTGTTCTTCTCTCGAAGCCAGATCGGCTCGCTGAGCATACCGCAAACCGCCGTTGCGCTCCCAGGTGTTTTGATCGAATTGCACTCCGCCGTAAAAACCGTTGCCCGTGTTGATAGCCCAATTACCACCAGCTTCACATCGCGAAAGGGCGTCCCACGTGCCGCCTTGGGTAACTGGCGGCACCTCGGTGCCGGGTTTTGCGCCAATTTTGACGACTCCGTCACGCGCTGGCACGAGGACGACATTGGCTACTGGCAACCTCCCGGTCTCCACTCCGTTCACCGTGGCGACCGCGAACGTCACGTCCTGCGTGCCGGGCATACCGGGGTCTTCAACCACCTGCCGACTCATGTTCATCGTGACGTCGGGGACCAGTTCGTTGCTGGGATTGAGCGGCATCCGCTCGGTGATCTTCTGGACGCGAATCCGGGTCACCTGGATCTGCATTCCGTCGACGACCGGCGACGCGGCGGGAGGCACGACGGTGTCGCTCTGCAGCAGCGGAACGCCCGCAGCCTCGAGAAGTCCTGCCACGTTGGTGGCTGCGAGGCGGACCGTCCGGACGGCGCCGCCGTCGTTGATCACGATGGTCCGTGGCCCCACGACCGGCAGCGACATGCCCTCCAGGGGTACGCGACTGCCACGCGATGCAGCGGCGGGGGCGGTGTCGGTCATCGACAGCTGCGAGAGGGCTTCCTGGACGGTAGAGGCGGTGGTCCAGACCTCGCGGCTGTTCGATCCGTCCAACGAGATCTGCACCGGTCGGCTGCGGCGGAGCACGATCGTCCCGGCCTGCTCGACGGCGGCGTCGGCAGCTGGATAGAGGTCGTCGCGCTCGCCGACGTCGAAGCCGTTCTCCCGGACCACGTCGATGACGTGGGTCTTCATCGTCGACACCGTGACCGACGAGCCGTCGACGGTGAGCGTGACGGTCTTGCGCGCGGACACGGCGTAGCCGCCCGCGAAGGTCAACGCGACCAGTAGGGCGGCGACCAGCAGCCGAAGGTGAGGTGAACGCGCTTCATGAAGTTTGTGTAAGTAGTACAAGTACTTCCCCGACTATTAGATCAGCGACTGAACCAACGACCCGGCTGAGCGCATGTGTCACAGGACGGTAACGAAAACCGCAGGTCCGGGCAACTTACCGGGGGCTTCGACACCCCGTGTCGGCCTCAACCACGAAATCCGTAGGCCCGCGTCGCGTTGTCGGAGGTTTCCCGAGCGACGTCGTCTGCCGACCTACCTACGACCTCGGCCAATGCGCGCACCGTGTACGGCAGACAGTACGACTCGTTCGGTGCCCCACGGAATGGATGGGGGGTGAGGAACGGCGCGTCCGTTTCGACGAGGAGTTGCTCCGGCGGGATCAGCAGAGCCGCCTCACGCAGATCCCTGGCGTTGCGGAAGCTGACCGTCCCCGACAGGCTCAGCAGCCAGCCGGCGTCGACGCACGCGCGGGCCATCTCGGGACCCGACGAGAAGCAGTGGAAGATCACCGTCTCGGGCGCACCCTCGGCCGTCAGGACGTCGAGGACGGCGGCATCGGCGTCGCGATTGTGGATCATCAGCGGCTTGCCGGTGCGCTTGGCCAAGTCGATGTGCCAGGCGAAGGCCTCTCGCTGCTCGGCGGGCTCCGCGCAGCCGTCGAGCTTGCCCGGCCAGTAGAGGTCCATCCCGGTCTCGCCGACGGCGACGACGCGGGGTTGGGTCGCCAGCCGTTCCAGTTCGGCCTTGGCCTCGTCGTCCAGCACGTTGGCGCGCGTCGGATGCAGAGCCACCGCGGCGTACACCCTGGGATCCCATTCCGCGGCCTGCGCGGCCCAGCGGGCGGACGCCAGGTCGTCGGCGATGGTGACGACGGCCCGCACGCCGACCGATTCGGCCCTGTCGAGGATTACGCGCACGTCGTCGGCGTCGGAGGCGCCGCACGCGTCGAGATGGGTGTGCGCGTCGACCAAGGGGGCCAGGGGTTCGGGAAGTGGCGGCCTCTCGCCCCGTCTTTGGTTGGAACTCACGTCGACACAATAGGGTGGAATGCCTGATGAGCTCCCAGAGGTCCTACGGCGACGGAAAGCCGTACTACGTCACCACCGCCATCGACTATCCGAACGGCGCACCGCACATCGGGCATGCCTACGAGAAGATCTCGACCGACGCCATTGCCCGGTTCAAGAGGCTCGACGGTTTCGACGTCCGCTTCCTCACCGGCACCGACGTGCACGGCCTGAAGATGGCGCAGACCGCGGAGAAGGAAGGCATCCCCACCGAGCAGCTGGCCCGACGCAACTCCGATGCCTTCCAGGCGATGCAGGAGCGGCTCGGCGTCTCCTTCGACCGCTTCATCCGCACGACCGACGCCGACCATCTCGAGGCGTCCATCGACATCTGGAACCGGATGAACGCCGCGGGCGACATCTACCTGGACTCCTACTCCGGGTGGTACTCCGTACGCGACGAACGCTTCTTCGCCGACGACGAGCTGGAGCTGCGCGACGACGGCGTCCGATATTCGTTGGAGACCGGCACCCCCGTGACGTGGACGGAGGAGCAGACCTACTTCTTCCGGCTGTCCGCCTACGCCGAACCGCTGCTCGCCCACTACGAGGCACACCCCGAGTTCATCGGACCCGACGTCCGTCGCAACGAGGTGGTGAGCTTCGTCTCCAGTGGGCTGCGCGACCTGTCCATCTCACGGACCACGTTCGACTGGGGCGTCCCGGTGCCCGACCACCCCGACCACGTCATGTACGTATGGGTCGACGCACTCACCAATTACCTGACGGGCGTGGGCTTCCCAGACACCTCTTCGGAGGCCTTCGGCAAGTACTGGCCCGCCGATCTGCACGTCATCGGCAAGGACATCATCCGGTTTCACACGGTGTACTGGCCCGCGTTTCTGCTATCGGCAGGCCTCGAGCTGCCGCGAAAGGTGTTCGCGCACGGCTTCATCAACGTCAAGGGCGAGAAGATGAGCAAGTCGGTGGGCAACGTGATCGATCCAGTCGATCTCGCGGATGCGTTCGGAGTCGACGCGCTGCGCTACTTCCTGCTCCGCGAGGTGCCCTTCGGCCAGGACGGCAGCTACAGCGAAGACTCGATCATCGGCCGCATCAACACCGACCTGGCCAACGAGCTCGGCAACCTGGCGCAGCGGTCGCTGTCGATGGTGAACAAGAACCTCGACGGCGTGGTCCCCGAACCGGGCACCCCCAGCCCGGAGGACGCCGCGCTGCTGGCGCATGCCGACGGCCTGCTTGCGACGGTCCGCGCCCACTTCGACGTGCCGGCCATGCATCTCGGCCTCGAAGCCATCTGGCTGATGCTCGGTGCGGCCAACCGGTACTTCTCCGCCCAGGAGCCCTGGGTGCTGCGCAAGTCGGAAGCCGCCGAGGATCAGGCCCGGTTTGGTGCCGTGCTCTATACGACGCTGGAGGCGGTGCGGATTGCCGCGCTGCTGGTGCAGCCTGCGATGCCGACGTCCGCGGCCAAGCTGCTCGACCTACTGGGTCAGCCCGCCGATCAGCGGCAGTTCTCGGCGATCGGCACGCGGCTGCAGCCGGGCACGGTACTCCCGACGCCTGAAGGGGTGTTCCCCCGCTATCAGCCGTGAGTGAGCTGCGCCACATTCGGCGTCACCGTGTCACACTTCGACGGTCTCCGGTGTCTTGAGGTCAGACCGGCTCAAGAGTGAGCCGAAAGATCCAGAGGAGTGCTCATGACCACGCCAACGCACGTCGTCGTCATCGGTGGCGGATACGCCGGTGTGATGGCCGCCAACCATCTTCGGCTCAACGGGGACGTCGCCATCACACTGGTCAATCCCCGCCCCGAGTTCGTCGAACGAATCCGGCTGCATCAGCTCGTCACCGGGTCCGACGACGCGGTCGTGGACTACTCGGACGTGCTCGCAGGGGACGTGCGCAGGCTCGTCGACACCGCCGAGCTCATCGACGCCACGTCGCGCACCGTGACACTGGGCTCCGGTGGGACCATCGGCTACGACTACCTCATCTACGCCGTCGGTAGCACGGGAGCGGCGTTGACCGTGCCCGGTGCACGCGAATTCGCCTATCCCATATCGGAATTGGAGCATGCTGAACCGCTGCGGGTGGCGATGGCCGAGGTGCATCCCGGTGCGCCGGTCGTGGTGGTCGGTGCGGGGCCGACGGGGATCGAGACCGCGACCGAACTCGGCGAGCAGGGTCATGCCGTCACGCTGGTGTGCGGCGGCGTGCTGGGACCGTACCTGGGTGCGCGGGCCCGAAGGTCGGTGGCCAGGCACATGAAGCGGCTCGGCGTGACCGTCGTCGACGGCGCGGGCGCCAAGGTTACCGAGGTGCGCGAGGGGTCGGTGCTGTTGGCCGACGGTCGCGAACTGCCGAGCGCGGTGACCATCTGGACGGCGGGCTTCGGCGTGCCGGACCTGGCCGCCCGCAGCGGCCTGGCCACCGACGCGATGGGCAGGCTGCTGACCGATGAAACGCTGACCAGCATCGACAACCCGTACGTCGTGGCGGCCGGTGACGCGTCGGCACCCTCGAATTCGCCGCTGCGGATGAGCTGCCAGGCCGCCATCCCACTCGGGGCCCAAGCCGCCAACACCGTGCTCAGCCGCATCGCGGGCACCGAACCCAAGGTCGTGAACCAGGCGTTCACCGGCCAGTGCATCAGCATCGGCCGCAAGGCCGGCACCATCCAACTGGCGCATCTCGACGACCGCGTCATGCCGATGTACCTCGGCGGGCGGGCGGCGGCCACCATCAAGGAGGCCGTCTGCAAGGGCACGGTCTCCTTCCTGGCCAGGGAGGCGCGTAAGCCGGGGTCGTACTTCTGGCTCAAGGGCGGCAAGCGGACCGAGAAGCTCGCGGAACAGGGCGTCGCAGTCAAATGACCGGTGGGGCCAGCGAGCACGCGGAACGCTTCACCAATCTGCGGCCGTTGTTGTTCACGATCGCCTACGAAATCCTGGGTACGGCAACGGAATCCGACGACGTGCTGCAGGAGAGCTACCTGCGATGGGCCGAGGTGGACCTGGCCGGGGTTCAGGACACCAAGGCCTACCTCGCCCAGCTCGTCACCCGCCAGGCCCTCAACGCCCTGCGGGCGCAGGCCCGCAGGCGCGAGGAGTACGTGGGCCCGTGGCTGCCAGAACCGCTGCTGTTCGACACCGCCGACGCATCGACGGACGTCGTGCTCGCCGAATCGGTGTCGATGGCGATGATGGTGGTGCTCGAGACGTTGAGCCCCGACGAGCGGGCCGTCTTCGTGCTGCGCGAGGTGTTCGGCTTCGGACACGACGAGATCGCCGAGACGCTCGCGAAGTCCCCAGCGGCGGTGCGCCAAATGGCGCACCGCGCGCGCGAGCACGTGCAGTCCAGGCGCAAGCGGTTCGAGCCCGTCGATCCGAAGCGGTCGCTGGAGCTCACCGCCCAGTTCTTCGCGACCGCGTCGACGGGCGACATCGACGCGCTCATCACGATGTTGGCACCCGACGTGGTCTGGACCGCGGACAGCGACGGCAAGGCCAGCGCGGCGCGTCGGCCCATCGCGGGCGCCGGGAAGGTGGCCAGGCTCATCCTCGGCCTACTCCGCATCGGAGGTGACGAAGGCCGCGTCGAGCCCGCGTTCTACAACGGGGCTCCCGCGCTGGTGCTGTACCTCGGCGACACCCTGGAGGGCATCATCTCCGTCGAGATCACCGACGGGTTGATCACGCACTTCTACGCGATGCGCAATCCGGAGAAACTCGGTGGGGTGAAGGTTCCCCGGGAGATCTCGCGCACCGCGTGACAAGCTGAGGCTGTGCGGGTCGAGCGGATCGGGGTGTCGCGCAGCGCCCCGGAGGTGCTGCGCAGCATTGCTGCTGCGGCGGCCCGGTTGAACCTTCCTTCGCCAGCCGCGTTGACCGGCGCCTGGTTCGGATCCAGGGCGGTCATCGCGCCGAGCGTCGCCATCGAGGCCGTCGACCCCGGCGCCGTGTTCGACGTCTTCCCCGGCGGCCCGAGCGAAGCGATCGGCGGAGGCTGGATCGGGTATCTGTCCTACCCGGACGCCGGGCGCGACGGCGCGAGCCCACGGATCCCGGAGGCCGCAGGCGGCTGGACGGACGACGTCCTTCGCCAGGATGCGAACGGACATTGGTGGTATGAAAGCCTTTCCGGGGCACCGGCACCGCAGTGGCTCCTCGACGCGCTGACCATCGATGCGCCTGCCGTCGATGCGCCGTCCGTCGATGCGCCGGCATCGCACTGTGACGTTCAGTGGAATCAGGCCGACCGCGACGAGCATCGCACCGGCGTCGAAGCCTGCCTCGAAGCCATCGCGGCTGGCGAGGTGTACCAGGCCTGCGTCTGCACGCAGATGATCGGCACCGCGACGGGTTCGACGGTCGACTTCTTCGCCGACGCCGTCGCCCGCACCGCCCCCGCTCGGGCGGCGTTCGTCGCAGGCGCGTGGGGGGCGGTGGCCTCGCTGTCACCGGAGCTATTCCTGCGTCGGGTCGGTGAGGACGTCGCGTCGAGCCCCATCAAGGGCACCTTACCCCTGACGGAATCTCCTGCAGTGCTGCGTGATTCGGTGAAGGACGTCGCCGAGAACATCATGATCGTCGACCTCGTCCGCAACGATCTCGGCCGCGTCGCCGTCACGGGATCGGTCGGGGTTCCCGAGCTGCTCGTCGTCAGGCGCGCGCCGGGCGTGTGGCATCTGGTGTCGACGGTCACCGCCCGCATCGGTGTCGACGTCCCGATGTCGACGGTGCTGGACGCCACGTTCCCGCCGGCCTCGGTGACCGGCACGCCGAAGGACAGGGCTCGCGAGCTCTTGATCACTTGGGAGCCGGTAAGGCGTGGAATCTACTGCGGCACGATTGGTTTGGCATCGCCACTGGCTGGCACCGAGCTGAACGTCGCCATCCGTACCGTCGAGTTCGACGCCGCCGGTAATGCGGTGCTCGGCGTCGGCGGGGGCATCACCGCGGACTCCGACCCCGACGCGGAGTGGCGCGAGTGCCTGCACAAGGCTGCGCCCATCGTCGACGCGTCAGTTGCGCGCACGCAGGACCGCGTCGTAGAGCTCACGCCGTGACGGCGCCCCTGGATGGGCGGCGATCACCTCGGCGCAGGCGTCCTTGACCCGTGCACCCGCTTCGACCAACTCGTTGACGGCGGCAACCAGCGTGTCCAGGTCGGCCTTGGGCTCGGCACCTGCCAGGACGACCGTTATCTCGCCGAGGACGCCGTCACCAGCCCAGGCGGCGAGCTCGGCGAGCGTGCCCCGCTTGATCTCCTCGTGGGTCTTGGTCAGCTCGCGGCAGACCACGGCGCGTCGCTGCGGTCCGAGTTGGTGCACGGCATCCTTCAGACATTCTTCGAGCCTGCGTGGTGACTCGAAGAACACGCACGTCCGCCGTTCGGTGGCCAGGGACGCCAGCCACGTCGACCGTGCGGAGTGCTTGCGCGGTGCGAAGCCCTCGAAGCAGAACCGGTCCGATGGCAGGCCGGACACGGCGAGCGCGGTCGTCACGGCCGAGGGGCCAGGCAGGCAGCTGACGGTCAACCCGGCAGCCGCGCACGCCGACACCAACCGGTACCCGGGATCGCTGATCAGGGGCATGCCCGCATCGCTGACCACCAGTACCGTCGCCCCTTGGGCGATCTCCTCGACCAGCCAGGGCACCCTGGCGCCCTCGTTCTGGTCGAAGAAGCTGACGACCCTTCCCGTCGGGCTGACGTCGAGCGCCTGGGCCAGCGTGCGGATGCGACGGGTGTCCTCGGCAGCGACGATGTCGGCACTGCCGAGCGCGTCGACGAGGCGGGCGGACGCGTCGCCAGGCTGGCCCAACGGCGTGGCCGCCAGTAGCAGTCGGCCGGGTGTCACACCGAACAGAATACGATCGCTGTCGTGACCGCCCCGCCCATCGACTCCGACGTGGCCGATCGGCCCGAACGCGAGCGCGAGATTCCGGTCATCAGTCCAGGGCCGCTGGTGCCGATCAACGACTTCGGCCCGGTCGACCGATTGCAGGGCTGGGCGATGACCGCCGTGATCACCGCACTGGCGGCGGTGACCCGGTTCTTGAACCTGCGATCCCCGACGGATGCCGGCACGCCGATCTTCGACGAGAAGCACTATGCACCGCAGGCCTGGCAGGTGTTGGGCAAC
This sequence comes from Mycobacterium sp., assembly GCF_040509115.1. Classification (GTDB taxonomy): domain Bacteria; phylum Actinomycetota; class Actinomycetes; order Mycobacteriales; family Mycobacteriaceae; genus Mycobacterium. Next base: position 9,156 of record NZ_JBEVLO010000566.1, read on the forward strand.
CACGGCCTGGAGGACAACCCCGGCTACGGCCTGATCGTCCACCCGCCGGTCGGCAAGCAGTTGATGGCGGTCGGTGAGGCGTTGTTCGGATACAACGGGCTCGGCTGGCGGTTCTCCGGCGCGGTGTGCGGCGTGATCATCGTGCTGTTGGTGGCGCGGATCGTCCGTCGGATCGCCCGGTCCACGCTGATCGGCGCCGTTGCGGGCCTCCTGATCATCGCCGACGGCGTCAGCTTCGTGACGGCGCGGACCGCCCTTTTGGACGTCTTCCTGGTGGTGTTCGTGGTGGCCGCGTTCGGCGCTCTGATCGTGGACCGCGACCAGATGCGAGAGCGGATGCACGGCGCCCTGCTGGAAGGCCGCATCGCCGAGACGCCGTGGGGTCCGCGCCTCGGGGTGCGGTGGTGGCGTTTCGGAGCGGGCGTCCTGCTCGGGCTGGCGTTGGCGACGAAGTGGTCGGGTCTGTACTTCATCCTGTTCTTCGGATTGATGACGTTGGCGTTCGACGTGACTGCGCGACGCCAGTACCGCGTGCCGCGACCATGGCTCGGCACGCTGCGGCGCGACGTCGGGCCCGCGGTGTACGTCCTCGGCCTGATCCCCTTGGGGGTCTACCTCGCGTCGTACGCGCCGTGGTTCGCCTCCGAGACCGGCATCAACCGGCACGAGGAGGGCAAGTCGTTCGCCGAGGGCGGTCTGCTTCCGGACGCCATCAGGTCGCTGTGGCACTTTACGTACGGCGTCTTCACCTTTCACTCGCAGCTCACCAACGCGGCGGGCAACCACCATCCCTGGGAGTCGAAGCCGTGGACGTGGCCGATGTCGTTGCGGCCCGTGCTGTATGCGATCGACCAGGACAACGTTCCCGGCTGCGGGGCACAGTCCTGCGTGAAGGCCGTGATGCTGGTCGGCACGCCAGCGATGTGGTTCCTCGCCGTGCCCGTGCTCGGGTGGGCGGCGTGGCGGGCGTTCGTCAAGCGTGACTGGCGCTACGCCGTCGCCCTGACGGGTTACACCGCGGGCTTCCTGCCATGGTTCGCCGACATCGACCGGCAGATGTACTTCTTCTACGCCGCGCCGATGGCGCCCTTCCTGGTGATGATGATCGCGCTGATCCTCGGCGACGTGCTCTACGCGCCACGTCAGAACACCGAACGAAGAACGCTCGGGCTGCTCGTCGTGTGCATCTACGTGGCGGTCGTGATCACGAACTTCGCGTGGCTCTATCCGATCCTCACGGGGCTGCCGATCTCGCAGACGACGTGGAACATGCAGATCTGGCTGCCCAGCTGGCGATAGACCGCCGCTCCGCCCCGTTTTCGAGAGCGGGGCGCCCTCGGGTGTGACTCAGAGCGGATCGCGGGCCACGGGGCACGACATGCAGCGTGGGCCGCCCCGACCCGTGCCGAGCTCCGACGCCGAGATCGGCAGCACCTCGATACCCGAATCAGCAAGGCGGGTATTGGTTTCCGTGTTGCGCTCGTAGGCGACCACCACGCCGGGGGCCAGCGCCAGGGTGTTGTTGCCGTCATCCCACTGCTCACGCTCGGCGGTGATGGGGTCCAGACCCGTATCGATGACGCGCAGTTTGTCGATGCCCATCGCGTCGGCGGCGGCGTCGACGAACGGCGCCGCGCTCTCGATCGCCACACCCTCGGTCTTGCGCCGGATGGTGAATGCCGACAACGAGTCGACGATGTTCGGATACATGACCACGGCGTCGACGTCGACCATGGTGCAGACGGTGTCCAGATGCATCTGAGCGCGCTCCTGAGCGATGGGCACCGCCAGCACCGTGTGCGCAAGATCATCGTCGAACAAGCTGCGCGCCAACGCTTCCGCACCAGCGGGAGTGGTGCGCTCCCCCACGCCGACGGCGACCACACCCGGGGCGAGCAGCAGCACGTCGCCGCCCTCGACGGGAGCCGAGCGCGACTCATAGGCCCTCCGCACCCCCAGGAACCGGGGGTGATGGGCGTAGATGAGGTCGGTCAGCGACGTCTCCCGAATCCGCGCGGGCAGGGCGAGCGAGGTGATCGCCACCCGCGGCCCAATCCAGAACGACGAGTCACGCGTGAACAGGAGATTGGGCAGCGGGTCGATGACGAAGTCGGCGTCGTGGTGCATGCGCTGCACCAGCGACATCTCACTGCCGAGGAACGGCAACTCGCTGAACGTCATCCCGGCCATCAGGATGCGACCGAGCTCGTCCACGTCGAGCGTTCGAAGGTACGCCGAGAGTTCCTGCGCCAGAGGCAGTCCCAGCCGTCGCGAATCGACCGCGGCGGCGATGCCATGCATCCTGGCGGCCCCGCTGGCCAGCGCCTCGGTGAGGAGATCGGCCAGCAGCAGCACCTCGACGCCCCGCGAGCGCAGCAGCGCGGCGAATGCATCGTGTTCCTCTTGCGCCCGCGCCACCCACGGCATCCCGTCGAACAGTAGGCGGTCGTTGTTGCGCGGAGTGAGCCGCTGCAGTTCAGGACCCGGGCGGTGCAGGATGACGACCCGCAGATTGCCCACCTCGGAATTGGCTCCCAGCACCGTATCGGTCACACAAGCACCGTAACGCCTAACCTGCCACCTCAACTATTGTTTAGGTCATGGACGTGCTGGAGCTCACCCCGGGCGAGCTGAGCCACCGCAGCGGCGTGGCCGTCTCCGCCCTTCACTTCTACGAACGCGAAGGACTGATCGCCAGCCGACGGACGTCGGGCAACCAACGCCGCTACGCCAGGGAGACCCTGCGACGGGTCGCGTTCATCCGGATGTCGCAGCGGCTCGGCATCCCGCTATCCCGCATCCGCGAGGCACTGGCCAGCCTGCCCACCGACCGCGTCCCCACCAGTAAGGATTGGGCCCGGCTGTCGGCGGGCTGGCGGGCTGACCTCGACGAGCGCATCGTGCATCTGCAGCGCCTTCGCGACAATCTGGCCGGCTGCATCGGCTGCGGCTGCCTGAGCCTCAAGACGTGCACGCTGACCAATCCCGGCGATGTCCTGGCCGAACACGGTCCTGGTGCCGCAAGGCTATGAGTTCGAACGCGCGTGCGATAAACTCGGCGACGTGGCAGGGATCGATCTGGCCGTCCAAGATGCACTCTTCGGCCACGACGAACGTCGCGAGCTGGGTGACGGCGCCTGGATCGACGTCCGCGCTGGCTGGCTCACCGGGGCCGACGACGGCGATCAGGGGCGCTCGCTCGGCGCGGAGGACGTGTTCGAGGCGCTGATGACCAGCATCCCGTGGCGCGCCGAGCGCCGCCAGATGTACGACCGCATGCTCGACGTGCCCCGGCTCGTCAGCTTCCACGACCTCACCTCAGGGCCCACTCCGCATCCGGCGATCGCCCGACTGCGCGTGCGGCTCAACGACATCTACGCCGGCGAGATGGGCGAGCCGTTCACCTCGGCTGGCCTGTGCCTCTACCGGGACGGCACCGACAGCGTGGCCTGGCACGGCGACACGATAGGCCGCAGCAGCACCGAGGACACCGTGGTCGCCATCGTCAGCCTCGGCGCCACCCGGATGTTCGCATTGCGCCCCCGCTCGGGCGGTCGCTCGCTGCGGTTGCCGCAGAGCCACGGCGACCTGCTCGTCATGGGCGGTTCCTGTCAGCGCACCTGGGAGCACGCGGTGCCCAAGACGGCCAAGCCGACGGGCCCGCGGATCAGCATCCAGTTCCGCACCCGCGACGTGCGCTAGGACCCCCGGACCGCCGAGACGGCAGCCACCAGCAGGTCGCGGGCCCGCTGCGCGTCGATCGCAGCAACGGCCTTGCCGGGCTCCACCAGCGGGTTGGCCGTGACGATCACGGTGAACGTCGCGAAGCTGGCGACATATCTGTCGAGCTCGCCGCCCACCACCTGATTGCCAGCCATCGTCTGCCGGAAGCGATGCGTGCCGATCGTCCGGGCCCCGTCGATGGTGGGCGCCTCGATCTCCTCGTCGAGGCCGCGGACCCCGTTGGCCGCGAAGGCCACCTTCTTGCACGAGTCGCCACGATCGGCGACCGGCAACGGCTCCGACGTCTCGACCGCGATCGCAACGAACCTGTTGCCGTTGCCCTCCGCCGTCGTCGAGGCCATCTTGCCCTGCAGCCCGGCGGGCACCTCCGTACCGGTTGCCACCTTCGCGCAGTCAGCCGGGTCGAATACCGCGCCGGGCGGCGGGGCTTCCGACGCGAGGAGGCGGGGGTCGATCGCGGCGGGACCGACGCTGGTCAACTTGAATTCGGGGCCGAAGGTCGACTTCACGTCGAGCACCTTGGCGATGTCGGCCTGAGCGTCGTCGGCAGCCGGGGCGCCTGCGCAAGCCGCCAATACGGTCACACTTGCAAGGGCGAGCAACGTCCTGAGCATCGCCGCCAATCTACCCGTCCGACGGCCGTCAGCCCCGCAGCGCGGCGACCGTCTCGACCAGAAGATCCGCCGCGAAGTGTGGTGCCAGCGGCTGGCCCACGGAGCCCGGGTCGGTGACGACCACGACGTAGGCGGCACAACCACCGAGGTCAGCGGTGAACGTCTGGGCGCGCGAATGGGTTTCGGTGCCTCCCTCGACCTGCGTGGCCATGTCCGTGACCAGTCCCAGGGTCGACACGTCGGCGATCCGCGGGGCGTCGTCGAACCTGATGGTGGCAGCGGTGTGGTCGGTGAAAATGCTCCACGGCACGCAGTCGTCGAAGACCGCGGGCGCCACACCGTCGTCAGCCGTGGCCGCGACGACGTAGACGATGCCGCCTGGCCCCGACGCCGACCATCCGGAGACGGCGGCGCCGACGCCGACCGGCTCGGCGAGCCCGGCGCAGTGGCCGGGTTCGCTCGTCCAGTCGTCGCCGAGACCCCACAGCGCGATCGGGGTGGCGTCGGCGGGCAGAGAGGACACCTCGTAGCCGGGCGGCAGACTAGTGCGGGCGCGCGCCACGTTGGCGATCGAGAACGTGTCCTCCGCGGCGGACGCTGTCGTCGGGACCGAGGTCGAGGAGGGAGCCTGGGCGGTCTTCGCCCCACCGCACGCCGCGCACAGCGTCATCACGGCGCATAACGCGAACACGCGCATGAGGTCTTGATACCACGGCTACGCTGGCCGACACCGCTATCCAGAAGGGACACGCAGATGTGTACTCGAGTCCTGTGGAATAGCAATGACATCGCCGTCTTGTCGGGTCGCAGCATGGACTGGCCGGAGTCGACGGAGCCACTCATCGTCGGCTTCCCCCGCGGCCGTGCCCGCGACGGCGGCTTGATGGCAGGCGAGGCCGTGGTTGCCGACAACCCACTGCGGTGGACGAGCACCTACGCCAGCCTTGCGACGACGGTCTACGGCATCGGCACCGTCGACGGATTGAACGAACGCGGCTTCGCCGCCCATGGCCTCTACCTCAAGTCGACCGACGTCGGGCTACGCAACCCGGAGCTGCCAGGGCTGCACACCGCCCTATGGGCGCAGTACCTGCTCGATCAGGCGGCGACGGTCTCCGAGGCGCTCGAGTTGATGAAGGCCATCCAGCTGGTGATGGTCAGCGCGCACGGATTCGACGCCACCTTGCACCTCGCCATCGAAGACGCCGACGGCGACTCGGCGATTCTGGAGTTCGCCAGCGACGAGCTCGTCGTGCACCACGGACGCGAATTCACCCTGATGACCAACGATCCCACCTATGATGAACAGCTGACGTTGCTTGCTGCACAAGACTTTTCGCATCCCAGCAGTGAACTGTCACTGCCCGGCAACGTCAACGCCGTCGACCGATTTCAGCGGGCCGCCTACTACTCGGCGCTCCTCCCCAAACCGGCGGACGAGCGCCAGGCCATCGCCGGCGTCATGGCGATCATGCGCAACGTCTCGGTGCCGTTCGGCGCTCCCTACGCCGAGTTCGGCGTCTACAACACCGAGTACCGAACGGTGTGCGACCTGACCAACCGCACCTACTTCTTCGAGCTGACCACCAGCCCCAGCGTCATCTGGGTGCAGCTCGACGGGCTGGACCTCGACCGAGGGGCCCCGGCGATCGCCGTCGATCCATACGACGAATCGTTGACGGGCAACGTGACCGGCCGGTTCACCCCCTCGGACATCCGCTTCTGACCGCGCCACGCTCCTGCTCCTCACGTCCGCTCCAAATCCTCTGCTCCTCACGTCCGCGGTGAGATCTGCTGCTCCCATCCGCAGATCCGTGTACGTTCGGCTTGCCGACCGTAGCCCGGTCGCCAGTGACGAGGGGACACTTCATGCGCACGTACACGACAGCGGGGGCCGGGGCGCTCGTCGCACTGAGCTTGCTCCTGGTGGGCTGCGGATCCGAGAGCAACACCGACGCGGCATCGTCGACGTCCTCGACCCCATCGTCAGAATCGTCGGCATCGTCGGCATCGTCGTCCGAGGCACCGAGCAGCAGCGCAGCGCCCGCCACGGCAGCCCCTGCCGCCGGACCGAACCGGACGCTCGCCGACTTCGTCAAGGAGAACGGCCTCACCGCAACGCCGATCAAGCGGGGAGATCCCGGCTCGCCCACCGTCGAGCTGCCGACCCCGGTCGGCTGGAAGGACGCCGGAGCACAGACACCGCCGGACGCGTGGGGCGGGATCATGTTCGCCGACCCCAACACGGCCAGCGCCCCCGCGACGATCATCGCCAACATGACCAAACTGACGGGGACCTTCGACCAGGCCAAGATATTCGACTATGCGCCAGGCGAAGTGGAGAACCTACCCGGCTTCCAGGGCAGCCCCGGCATGATCGCCGAGAAGAAGCTCGGCGGTTACGAGGCATACCAAGTCGCTGGGTTGTACGAACAGGACGGCGCGCAGCGGATGGTCGCGCAGAAGTCGGTCGTCATCCCGGCCAAGGACGGCAACGGGGTGTACGTCTTGCAGGTCACCGCCTCTGGCGTCGAGGATCAGATGGGACCGCTGCTGGATGCCACCACCGAGATCGACGACAAGACCACGATCACGCCCTGACGGGTGCGCCCCGCGGCGACGGGAAGAATCATTGGGTGTCGTGACTGGTGACGCGGCGGGCGATCCATGGCATTGAACAGCGGTGACCAGTTCGCCGGTTTCGTCATCGAGCGGATGCTCGGTGCTGGCGCCATGGGTGAGGTGTACCTCGCGCGCCATCCCCGGCTGGCCCGCAACGACGCACTGAAGATCCTGCCTGCGGCACTGACCAGCGACGGCGAGTATCGCGTGCGGTTCAACCGCGAAGCCGACATCGCCGCTGCCCTGTGGCATCCGCACATCGTGGGGGTGCACGATCGCGGCGAGTACGGCGGCCACCTGTGGATCTCGATGGACTTCGTCGACGGTACCGACGCGGCACGGCTGTTGCGTGATCGCCCGCAGGGACTACCCGCCCGAGAGGTGCTCGACATCGTCGACGCCGTCGCCGACGCATTGGACTTCGCCCACGCGCGCCGGCTCCTGCACCGCGACGTCAAACCCGCGAACATCCTGGTGACGTCGGCGGCGACGGGCCCGCGGCGAATCGTGCTCGCGGACTTCGGCATCGCGCGCAGGGTCGACGACGTCAGCCTGACCGCCACCAACATGACGCTCGGCACCGTCAGCTATGCAGCACCAGAACAGCTGATGGGAGAGATGATCGACGGCCGCGCCGACCAGTATGCGTTGGCGGCCACCGCGTTTCACCTGCTGACGGGTACGGAGCTGTTCCCTGGCACGAATGCCGCCGTGACCATCGGCAAGCATCTCAGCGCCGCCCCTCCGCGGTTGTCCGACGTCAAACCGGAACTCGCGCAGCTGGATTCGGCGCTCGACACGGCCCTGTCGAAGCAGCCCGCCGACCGCTTCGAGAGCTGCCGCGCCTTCGCAGACGCACTCCGCAAGGGCACCATCCAGCCTGCCACGCAACTGCGGCCCATCGTGCCCCCGGAATCGCAGGGTCCGCTCGATGCCCCCACGTGGGTGACTGGACCGCCCACCGTGGCGGCGCCCAGCGGCCCGATCCGGGACGCCCCAGCCCTGGCCTGGTCCTCGGAGTCACCGGCCCCCGAGACACCGAATCCGTACGTGTTGCCGCAACCAGCCTCGCCGCCTCGTCAGGCCCGTCGCCGGGAACCGCCACCGCGGCGCGGGTCCACCCGCTCGCTCGTCATCGCCATCGTCGTCGGCGGCGTAGCCGTTGCACTCGCCGCAACCATCGCGTTCGTGACGTGGTCCGGCGACGAGCAGGGCACCGCCACCCGACCGGCGACCTCCACGCGTAACCCTCCCCAGACATCGGCCCAGTCGTCGGAACCGGACTCCCCAACGCCGACCGTCCAGGCCCCACAGCCACCGTCCGGCGCCAACCCCACCATCGCCGACTACATCCGACAGCAGGGCCTCACCGAGACGACGGTGCGCCGCGGCGACCCCGGCGTGCCGACACTGACCTTGCCCATCCCCGACGGCTGGGAGGACGCGGGCGACCGAACCCCGGAATGGGCATACAGCGCACTGATGTTCGCCGATCCCGCCGCAGCCGCAGACCCACCGACGATCACGGCGGTGATGTCCAAGCTGACGGGCAACGTGGACCAGGCCAGCATCTTCGCTTACGCGCCGGGCGAGTTGAAGAACCTGCCCGGTTACGAAGGGAGTCCAGGCGGGATCTCCGACAAGCAGTTCGGCGGCTTCACCGCCTTCCAGATCGGCGGCACCTACGTCAAGGACGGCGTGCAACGGTTGGTGGCACAGAAGACGGTGGTGATCCCCGCGAGCGACGCCAGCGGGGTGTACGTCCTGCAACTCAACGCGAACGGGACCGCGAGTCACGTCAACGCCTTGGCGAACGCCACCGCCCTGATCGACGAGAACACGACGATCGTCCCGTGACCGCGCGCTTTGGTCCGCGGATTCAGTGTCGCAGCTAAGATCCGAGCCACAGCCGCCACGGCAGACCATCCAGGGGGGAAGCATGACCGCCGCGCATCAGCCCGTCTCCAGCGAACCACCGCCGCCGCAGCGCGGTCTGACCCGTGAAGAACGCGGACCTGACGTCAGCCAAGCCCAGGCCGACGTCGAGGCCGAGACGTCGACGGTCAAGAAGTACCTGAAGGCCATCAGCTTCCGGACCACCTGGTCGATGGCCGAGGGCTATCCCGTCGTGATCAAGCAGTTCCTCCAGTTCTGCCTGATCCTGGTCTATCCAGCCTTCGTGTTCGCCATCATCGCGGGCGCGGTGTTGCACGGATTGTTCTACGTAACGGTGTATCCCGTGCTGTGGCTGCTGTTCTGGCCGATGCGCGCCCACCAGAAGAGACACCACCCGGAGGAGTACGCCGCGAACCGCGAGAAGTACGAGAACAAGAAGTGGTGGCAGACTTAGTGAGTCTCTTCGGCCGATCGGGCGAGGCTTCGTGACGGTGATGGTGACGGTGACGCCCAACGTGGCCCGACCGCGGCAGAGCGTTACCGCCACGGTGGCCACCGACAAGCCCATCGACGGGGTCACGTCGGCACGGCTCGAATGGGGTTACGACAACTTCTACCGGTACCACTGGGCGGGGCGCGCGGACTCGGCCGCGGCGGCGGGCAACGACACGCTGTGGACGGCGGGCCAGGTCGGCACCAACTACGGCGGCGAGTGCGACACCGACGACTGGGTGTGCGTCACCAGGGTCGACGTGCCCTTGAGCGCAGACCAATTCGCCGCAGACCAATTCGCCGCACACCAATTCACGGGGGCGTCGGCGACGTTCGCGCTGCCGTCGTGGTCACCGGGTTCCTCACCTGAATTGGCCAGGTGGGCTTGCCGACTCGTCGTCGAACGGAGTGGCCGAGACGTCGACGAGCGTGGGGTGTTCGCCGTCGTCATCGGCCGGGCCGACGTCGACCCGATCGAGGCCGTTCCACAACCCGTCGAGCACTACATGGGCGGCCGCGACAGCGACATCGACGTCGTGCTCCCGACCGCCGTGTGGCGGGCGGGCGAACCCATCACGGGGCACCTGGCGATCCGGCCACTGCAGGACCTGCCCGCCGCTGACATCGCCGTGTACTGGCAGCGCCACCGTGAGCACCATCCGCTCGAGCGCTATCCCGCGCAGGGTGGTGCGCTCGACGGACCGCCACTGCATCTCGGCAAGAAGATCCCGATGCAGGGCGGCGTTGAGTTCAGCCTCCCCTTCGCGTTGCCGCTGCCTGCCGATGCGGCTCCCACGGGAGAGGCCGTCCACTCGTCGTTGTCGTGGTTCGTGGGCGCCAGGATCTTCTACTCCGGCCTCAGCAGCCACCAGTTCCAGCGATCCCGCCGCCCGATCGTGGTGGTCAACGCGCCCTGACCCCCCTCAGGCCCTTGACATCTCCGATGCCTCAGGCTCTTGACATCTCCGATGCCGAAACCACCTGCTCGGCCGTCGGCCGCACCCCCGTGTAGCGCTCGAACTGCTCGGCGGCTTGCAGGGCGATGACCTCGGCGCCCGTCACGACGTGTTTGCCTGCGTCCCTGGCGGCCGTGATCAGCGGCGTTTCCGAGGGCAGCGCCACGACGTCGAACACCGTCGTCGCCGCGGCGATCGTGGCGTGGTCGAACGCCCGCTCGGACGCCTCTGATGCACCCGCCATGCCGATGGGGGTGACGTTGACGATGACCGACGCCACGTGGGAGCCGACCTCGGCGGCGTAGTCGTATCCGAGTCGGTCGGCCAACGCCCGCCCACTGTCCTGGTTGCGTGCGACGACGATTCCGGACCGGAAGCCGCGGTCGCGAAACGCTGCGCCGACCGCGCTGGCCATGCCACCGCTGCCGCGGATCAGCACCCGCCCGCTCTTGTCGAGCCCATGGTCGTCGATCAGCCGCTGGATGGCCAGGTAGTCGGTGTTCGACGCCCGCAGATAGCCGTCGTCGTTGACGATGGTGTTCACCGAGTGGATGGCCCGTGCCGAGGCCTCGACCTCGTCGACGAGGGCGATGACGGCTTCCTTGAACGGCATGGACACCGAGCAGCCGCGGATGCCGAGGGCGCGGACGCCGCCGATCGCGGCCGTGATGTCCGTGGTGGTGAACGCCTTGTAGATGAAGTCCAGCCCGAGCTGGTCGTACAGATAGTTGTGGAACCGGGTGCCGATGTTGCTTGGCCGCGCTGCCAGCGAGATGCACAGCTTGGTGTCCTTGTTCAAGGCCGGCCGTTGGCCCGCCATCTAACCCACCGCCCGAATCACTTGCCGAGCCACGGAGCGGATCTGCCGGTACAGATCGGTGGGCAACGTCGTGTCGCGCATCAGGGGGACGTCGACGACCGTCGTCACCACCCCCCGATCATCGCGGTGCCACTCAGCGCCGTACTGGTCGAGGATCCTTCGCATCGGGACATTGTCCGCCAACACCCGTGCGGTGAACCGACGGATGCCCTCACTTCGCGCCACGATCGCGAGCGCCTCCACGAGGAAGGTGCCGATGCCGCGGCCCTGGTAGTCGTCGCCGACGATGAAGGCGATCTCGGCAACGGTGGGGCGATCGACCCTGACGTACCTGCCGTCGGCGACGATCGGGGCGTCGATGGCCCTGTCCTCGGTCAGCACCCAGACGAAGTGATCGACGTAGTCGACCTCGAACAGGTAGGCCATCAACGATGGCGTCGGCGTCCTGGTGGTCTGGAACCGGCGGTAGAGCGTGTCGCTGGAGAACTGGACCGGACCGTGCACGGTGCGCTCGTTGTCGCCGGGGAGCACCGGTCGCAGATGCAGCACGGTGCCGTCGCGCATCTGCACCGGGATGGGTTCGACGTAGGTCGCCAGGCGCTGGCGCGCGGTTCGCACCAGTTTGGCCACCATGGCGGGCACCTCGAGGATGGCTGCGAGCGCATCCGGGCCACCGACCCAGCCGACGAGTTCCGCTTCCTCGGTCACCGTCACGGTCGCAGACCGCGGCGCGTCGCGGAGCAGCGCGATCTCGCCCACGATCAGCCCCGCAGGCACCTCCACCTCGAAGACCTCGCCGTCCACGCCGGTATGGCGCACGCACACCCGGCCCGCTCCGATGAGCAGGAAGGAGTCGGCGTGCTCGCCCTGGCGCATCAGCACCTGACCGGGACGCGCCGTCAGTGGACGTAGCAACGCCGCCAGCGGACCCAGCACCGTGACCGGGCAGCCGGCGAAGAAGTCCAGGCCAGCCAATTGAACGGCGCTGACGGTGGGGTGTCCCGCCACGTCATCGAGGCTACGTCATCGGTGGGACGGGCCCGATTCGATTCAGATGGCGTCCATCGGCGGACCTTCGAGATTGGTCACCTGCTTGTCGGCCACGGCTGTCGCGATGGCGTTGCCGTCGCGCACCACGCCGACGATCGCCACTTCGTCGTTGACGGCGAATGTCGCTCCCGCTTCGCCAATCATGCTGCCGCTGGCCGTGATTGCGTTGGTCTCGGAAGTGATGGTGTAGGTCCGAGCGAACCCATCGGCGCTCTGGGCGGTCACCGAGGTGGGCGTGACCGCGATGATCCGGCCCTCCTGGCTGAGCGGCTGCTGGACGGCGGCCGGCGGTGGGCCGGATTCGCCGGAGGCGGTTGCCTCGCCGTCGACCATGCGCACCACCGCGGCGGCGGCCACCGCAGCGAATGCGACGGCAAACAGAACCGCCACGATGGCAAGGTGCAGACGCGACGATCGTCGGTCGTGCTTCGAATGTCTGGCGGCCATTGGTGGCTCTCGCTTTCCGCTTGGCTGGGGGCCGGGTACCCGGCCGCCAGCCGTCGGAAACGACCGATTATGGAGTAGTTCTAAATAACTGTTGTCCCACCAGCGAGTTCGTATTACTCTCAGATCAGGTTGAGTTCACAGCCGTTGGAAACGTCATCGCGGCTTTTGGCAAAAGGGCCTACTCCCTTGACGAGAATTTCGGCACTCACGCTCGGCCTGATGGAGAAACATCGTGTCCCTAGCCCCTGGCACACCTACCGGTAGCCCAGCCCCACCCCGCGTCCTCGTCGAGTTCACCGGCGAGCCGATCGGTTCCTCAATGGTGCTCGTCACCGCCGCAGGCGAGATCGACGCCGCCAATGCACTAGCCCTCAGCAAGTTCGTCGAAAGCCGACTGGACGTCACCAGTCGCCTCATCGTCGACCTACGGCCACTCAATTTCTTTGGCACTCAAGGCTTTTCGATCCTTCATCGCATCAATGTCATGTGCTCACGCCACAACGTCAACTGGGTCGTGATCACGGGCGCCGAAGTCGACAGGGTCCTGCACATCTGCGATCCCGACGGTGGCCTGCCCGTCGCCGACAGCCTGGAAGAAGCGATGGCGTCGGTGGCTCGGCCGCCGCGCAACC
>NZ_JBEVLO010000567.1:0-35122 GCF_040509115.1 Mycobacterium sp.
GATGCCTGCGCAGCGGCGACCGAGCAGCTGTCTCGGTTCGGCGACGTCCGCGCCATCGCCGCCGACCTGTCACGGCACGACGAGTGCCTGCGTCTCGCCGACGAGGTGCTCGGCGCAACGGACCGACTCGACATCCTCGTCAACAACGCAGGCGCGACATGGGGCGAGCCGCTGGCGAGCTTCCCCGACTCGGCCTGGGACAAGGTCATTGACCTCAACCTCAAGTCGCCGTTCTGGCTGGTGCAGGCGTTCCTGCCCGCACTGACCCTGGCGGGCACCCAGGACGATCCCGCCCGCATCATCAACGTGGGCAGCATCGACGGCATCCACGTCAGCCCGCTCCCGGTGTACTCCTATGCCAGCAGCAAGGCCGCGCTACACCAACTCACCAGGGTGCTCGCCAGGGAGTTGGGGCCGCAGCACGTCACGGTGAACGCCGTTGCGCCAGGACCCTTTCCGTCGAAGATGATGGCAGCCACGCTGGACGCGTTCGGAGACGCCATCGCCGCGTCGGCCCCGCTGCGTCGGATCGGACGCGACGACGACATGGCAGGCATCGCGATCTTCCTCGCCAGCAGGGCCGGCTCCTACCTCACCGGAACGGTGATACCCGTCGACGGCGGCATCGCCACGACCGCCAGCGGCACGTCGACCTGACGCTCACTTCGCCGTCAGCATGGCGTACTGGGCCGACACCTGCTGCTGCGCGTCGGGCAGTGCGTCCGACCGCACCTCGATGGCGTATTCGGCTGCCGGCGCCACGCAGTAGAACTGCTGCGACAGGGCCAGGCAGTGGCTGTCCGGCAGCGCAGCGACCGATGGGGCGGCGGTGGTGCCGTCGGCGTTGACCTCGGCGTTGAACGACTCGGTGACTACCTTCGCCGTCACTGCATCCTTGGTCTTGTAGACATTGGTCTGGCCCATCGCGACCTCGCTAACGCCGTTGTCGTCGAACAACTTCGTCGAGGCGATCGGGTTGCTCTGGAAGTGCTGCGCGCCGCGCGTCTGGTAGACGGCATTCCTGGCGGCGCCCTCGCCGGGGCTGGCGGGAATCGTCTTGGCCAGCAGGCCGGTGGGATCCAGCGGCACCGAGGCCAGCGCGCTCGGATCCACCGCCTTGAACTGATCCACCAGCGGCCCCTGCGCGTCGAATGCCTTGGCCACCAACGCCGCCGCGGCATCGACGCCGTCGGTCGACTGGACGAACTGCATGAACACGTAGGGGCCATGGGGGACGAAAGCCCTTACCGTGGCCCGCGGTTGACCCGATCCGCTGGGCGTGAACGGATAGGTCGACGCGGCCGCGTCGGGATGACCGGGGACCGCGGTTGGCGTCGGAGTGACGCCCGCGATCGATTGGCCGACCGCCGCGGTGGCCATCGCGGCGCTGGCGGCGGATGCCAGCGCCGTGTCCGGGAAGCGCAGCACGGCGTTCACCATCGCGCCGTTCTCGTCGTCGGCTTCCCGCGCGGAGGCGAAGCCGTACAGAAGGTCGTGTTCACCCGCGGCGAGCGCGATGCCCTCGGGTCCCAGTTGCTGCAGCGGGGTCGGACCGTTGATCACGTAGTAGCTGCTCAAATATGGGGTGGTCAGACTGTCGTCGACCTCCCACGGCCCGATGACGAAGGACGCCAACTGCTGCGCTTGCGCGATGGCACCCGTCGCCGCATCACCGGCCGTCCCCAGTGGGGGGCGAGGCGCCCTCGGATAGGGGCCGACGTCGAGGCGATCCGCGCCGACGATCGGAGGCGGAGACACCGTCGTCGTCGACGCGGTGCCGGCGATCGTGGTCTCGCCGCCACCGGCACCGCCTCCGCAACCCGCCACGGTCAACGCACACAGCGCGACTGCCCCCCATTGCAACGTGCGCCGCATGTGCCTCTCCCCTCGCCACTGCCCGAGGGTCCAACCTAACGGGGCGCAGCTAACTCGTCAGCAGGTTGAGAAGCCGGAGATCGGACGCGTACTTCTCGATGAACGACCTGGAAAGTTGCGGAATGTCTTCGTCGAGACCGATCTTCGAGCTACGGACGGCAGTCTGGAATGCCGCTGCCGGTGCCAGAGCTCCACGAAGCGGCACATCCGGCCTGCCATATGCGTGCAGAAGTGGTAGCACCGACTGCTGCCGCTGAGCTTCGGGCAACGCCTTCAGCGCGGTCTCGAAGCGACTGAGCCACTCGCCGTAGTCCTCGACGCGACGGATGGGGTGGCCCGCATCGATCAACCAGTCGACGAAGACGTCGAGCGAGATCCCGTCGTCGTGGGGGTTCATCACGTCGAAGGATCGGAATCCGCCTGCGGGATCGGCGCCGAGCGTGACGATGGCCTCCGCCACGAAGTCGACCGGCAGCCCGTCGTAGTGCGCACGTTGCCGCTGTCCGTCGGCGTCGGTCTCGTAGAACGACGTCGGGGCCAGACCGGTCGCCAACACGCTGAAGATCAATCGGGTGAACATGTCCGGCACGTTGAGCTGCCCGGCATGGTGGCGGTGAGCCAGGATCATCCCGGAGCGGAACACCGACACCGGCAGTCCGAACCGGTCGTACGCCTCCCGGAGCAACACTTCGCCCGCCCACTTGCTGTTCCCGTAGCCGTTGGCGTACGAGTCGTCGATGGGTCGGACGGGACTGATCGCACGAATGTCACCGTCCTCCTCGAAGCGGTCCGGCGGCACGGTCATCGCCACCGACACGGTGGACACGTAGGAGATGGGCTTGAGCCGCGCGGTCAACGCGAGTCGGATCACCTCGGCGGTGCCAACGACGTTGGGGCCGAACAGTTGTGTGTACGGCAGCACGTGGTTGACCAAGGCCGCGGGATGCACGATCGCGTCGACGGTCTCGGTCAGCCGCTGCCAGCTCTCCTTCTCGAGGCCGAAGTTTGGCTCGGCAACGTCGCCGACGATCACGACGAGATGCTCGGCGGCCAGTTCCCGGAACTCGGACAGCAGCGCGGGATCCTCCACGCCGAAGGCGTCTTCGAGCCGAGCGCGCGCCGATGCGACGTCGTTGCCGCGGACCACGCACACCAGGGTCCCGCCCCCGGCCGCGAGGCGGCGCAGCCAATCCAGCGCAAGGAACTTGCCGAGATATCCGTTGGCACCGGTCAGTAGCACGGTGCGCGGCGCGCCGGCGGGCACCGGTGGGAGGGTGGCGGCGGCCGAGAGCAGGTCGGCGGGCAGGAACGCCTCGAGGGTGAGGTCGGCGGCCTTGATCTCCGCGGCGTCGGGCCCGTGCACGGTGGCGGCGGTCGGGCGGGTGGAGCCGCCCTCGATCTCCTTCTCCACGTGACGCGCGATGTCGGCCAGGGTGGTGGTGGGTCCGATGATGACGCCCACTGGCACCTCGACGCCGAACACCTCCCGCATCAGGTTGGAGAAGGTGAGCGCCGACAGCGAATCGCCGCCGAGGTCCAGGAATTGGGCCTCGGGTTCGGGCGCTGCTCCCGACAGGCCCAGCAACGCCGTCGCGGCCTGCACGACGGAGTCGAGCACGGGCTGGTGCGCGGCCGCGTCGCGGAGGGCGCGGAGCTCGTCGGCCCTGGCGTCGTCGAGGTCGGCGTACATCTGTTCCAGGACGGCACCGTAGTGCTCCTTGAGCTTGGGCCGCAACAGCTTTCCCACCCCGGACAGGAGTCCGTTGGCGGCACTGAACGGCGTGGTCTCGACCAACACGTCGGCGGGGATCTCGTAGGATTGCAGCTCTGCGAGACGGGCGGTCTGCGAAAGTGCCTCGCGGATGGCGGCTTTCAGCCCGTCGTCGTCTCCGGCGAAGCGGTCGATGGCGGCGGCGGTGGGGACCACCACGGCCAGCAGCGACGGTCGCTCGCTATTGCCGTACAGGAAGATCTGGCGCACCAGCGGTGCGGCCGCGTAGACGGCCTCCAGGTTGGCGACCGCGACGAATTCGCCTTGCGAGAGCTTGATGACGTTGTTGCGCCGGTCGACGTAGACCAGGTGGTCGGGGGCGACCTCAGCCATCACGTCACCGGTGCGGTAGTAGCCGTTGGCGTCGAAGACCTCGGCGGTGACCTCCGGTCGTTTGTAGTAGCCGGGGGTGGCCCCATTGCTCTTGACCAGCAATTCGCCTCGGGGGTAAGGCAAGTCGGTGTTGAAGTAGCCGAGCTCTGGTACGTCGACGAGCTTGTAGTCGATGACCAACGGGCGCACCACCACACCGTCCGTCGTCACGGCGCCGATCTCGGTCAGCCCGTAGGCGTCGACGATCTCCACACGCAGGCAGGACTCGATGAAGGTCTTCATCTCGGCAGACAGCGGTGCGGTGCTGACGAACCCACCGAGGACGCGCCCGCCGAGCACCTCGTCGCGGAGTTCGGCCTTGGCGACGGCGTCGGCCGTCGCCTCGTCGACCCCGTCGGAGAGCAGGCGCTGCAGGCGGTGCTGGTAGTGCTGGAACAACATGTCGACCACCCGAGGGACCAGGCCCAGGTCGGTGGGACGCACCAGGGACCAGTCCTCGAACAACGTCGACAGGTCGCTTTCGGGGACGAAGTAGCTGGTGCCACCCGCCTGGAACGCCGAGGAGAGCGGGATCCGGCCGCCGAGATGGTTGAGCGGCATGAAGTTGACGTTGAGGACGGGGAACTCGGCGGACTTCAACGGCAGCGTCCACAGCGTCGACACCATCTTCTCGGTCCACATCGCGCCCTTCGGCGCGCCCGTGCTGCCCGACGTGTAGAGGATCATCGCGAGGCGATCCTGGTCGCCTCCGGTGTAGATCGGTGTCTCCGGCAGCGTCCGGCCGTGGGCGACGACGTCGGCGAGGGTCTCGACGACGACGTTCATCCCCGCGGCGGCCAGCGCGTTCTCGGCCCGCCGGAGGCCTTCGCGATCGGCGTCGACCTCGGCCGCGAAGTCGAAGACGACGAGCCTGCGCAGCGTGTCACTGCCAAGCACCGACTCGACGGCGAGGTCGAGGTATGCCGCGCTGACCGCGAGCACGGCGGGCTCGGTTTCGGCGAGGATCGGCTGCAGCCGGGATGCGGGGGCGTTGTGCTGAAGGGGCACGGCGACCAGGCCCAGGTAGGCGCAGACCAGGTCGACGGTCAGGTAGTCGGCGCTCGCGAAGCCGATGGTCGCGACGAAGTCCCCTGGGCGTAGCGGCGCGTGCGGCGCCTGACTCCATGCGGCGGCCGCCGCGGCCACCTCGGACCACAGGTCGCGGTAGGTGACGGTCTCGAACTCGGGGAGCAGTCGGACCGACCTGCGGCCGGTCGCATCGTCGACGAGGGTTCGCGCGCGTCTGCCGAGGGCGGGGCGGTCGGCGTACCCCTCGACAAGGGTGGCGAGCACCTCGGGTAGCCGCAGGCCCGCCGCCCGCGCCGCGGCCATCACCTCGGGCTTGGGGGCCGCGGCGACGATCTGCGGGTCGTCGGCGAGCTGGGACGGCAATGGTTGGACGGGCGCTTCGATCGTCATCGGTACCTCGGATCGGTTGATAGCTGACTTTACTCTGGTATAGTCAGAGGTTACGACGCTGACTTTATTCCAGGCAAGTCAGCATGCGAGGATTCGGGTGTGACGTCCATGACTCTGACGGGTGCCCTCAGCGACCGGGATGGCTGGTCCGCGGACGACTGCTCGATGGTGGCCGCACTGGAGGTCGTCGGCCGAAGGGCCAGCATGCTGCTGCTGCGCGAGGCCTTCTACGGGGCTCACCGCTTCGACGAGTTCGTCCGGCGCGCGCAGCTCAGCGAGAAGATCACGGCCGCCAGGCTCAAGGAGCTGGTCGACGCGGGGCTTCTGGAGCGGCGCCCGTATCACGTTGCGGGGCAACGCAGCCGCGAGGACTACCACCTCACGGAGAAGGGCTCGGACCTCCTGCCCGCCATCGTCGCCCTGATGCGCTGGGGCGACCGGTGGGTGCGCTCCGACGGCGGCAAGATTGCGCTGACGCATACCGATTGCGGGCATTCGATTGCCGCCGAAATGCGCTGCACCGAGGGGCATCTCGTCACCACCGGCGACATCGAGGCCCGTCGCCGCTGACGCCGACCTACGGTGCTCGCTGCCCCGTACGGACCGCATAGGCGTGCATCGGCACCGCCAAACCAGTCGCCATCGCGACGACCACCAGGGCCGCGGTGACCCCGTCGGACGTGAGCGACGTCAGCAGTTCCGCACTCGGTACGTAGGCGAACTGCACCATGCCACTGAGCATGCGGAACACGTAGACACCAGGCACCAGTGCAACGACCGACGCGAACCCGATCGCCGCGAACGGTATCCGAAGACGGTGCGAGACCGGCACCAGGATCACGCCCACCATCAGACAGGAGATCAGCGCCGCAGCGGCGAGGTCGGCGTGCCACACCGTGAGTGCCCACCAGTGGGCGGCGTGGGCGAGCATGCCGACGACGACGGGCCAGACGATCATCCGGTACGGCATCGAGAAGAAGACGGGATACGACGCCGCGGCGACACCCGCCGCGAGCACGTCCACGTAGAGCGGCACCGCCGCCCCGCTCTGGGCGACCGAGATGCCATGGCCACCGATGGCGAGGCCGAGGATCAACCCGGCGGCGATCGCCGCGAGTATCAACGCCGCATAGCCGAGGCGGGCGATGCCGAGGGTGATGCGCATTCCCAGCAGATCGAGAGCCCCATTGAGGACGTGTGGACCGGGCACCAGGACCATCGCAGGGCACAGGACCACCAGGCCCAACGCATCGTCGACGTGCATGGCGACCGCAGCGACGCCGACAAGACCAGCCACCAGCGCGGCTGCGAAGTCCTGGGTGAGGATGCCCATTCCGAATCGGCCGAGGGTGCGTCGGACGAGGCCACCGAGGGCGGCGCTCACCGCCGCGGCCAGCACGGTGAGCGGGTGCTGCGCACCGAAGATCAGCGCGAGTGCGCCCGCACCGGTCGCGCACGCCGACACGAAGAGGATCGTGTTGGAGGCTGATTCGCTTCGCGCACCGACCAGTTCACGTCGCACGGCGTCCTCGTCGAGCGGCCCGTCCTGCGCACGGTCGACGACCGCCATCGCGGCGGCGACCCGCCGCATGTTCACCTCGGTCGGCGACACGGCGGCCACGCGGATCTGGTTGGCCGACCCGATGAGCATCAGCGACGCCCACGCCGGGACCAGGGTGCTCGTCGTCTTCAGCCCACGGTTCAACCGCTCGACCGCCGTCAGCGTCATGCTGGTGGACTGGCCGTTGGCGTGCAGAAGGGCGGCCGCCGTCAGCACGGTGTCGATCGCGTCGGGCTCACCGGGACCGGCGGGGGCGTCGTCCCGGTCGACCGCGCCCGCCATCAAGCGCCGCCGACGCCGTCGCCGACCATGTCGAGTGGGTTGACGACGGCATCGAACCGTTCGGCGGTGACGTGACCGGACGCGATCGCGGCGTCACGCAGCGTCGTGCCCTTGGCAAGGGCGTCCTCGGCGATGTGCGCCGCGTTCTGGTAGCCGATCACCGGGCTGAGCGCCGTCACCAACATCAGACTCTCCGACACGTACTGTCCGATCCGGTCCCGATTCAACGTCGTTCCGCTGACCGAGAATTCGAGGAACTTCGCGCATCCGTCGCCGAGGATCCTTGCGGAGTGCAGCACGTTGTTGATGATGACGGGCCGCATCGCGTTGAGCTCGAAGTTGCCCTGGGAGCCGGCCAGCGCCACCGCGGTGTCGTTGCCCATCACCTGGATCGCGATCATCACCAGCGCCTCGCACTGGGTGGGGTTCACCTTGCCTGGCATGATCGACGAGCCGGGCTCGTTGGCGGGCAGCACCAGCTCACCCAAGCCGCACCGCGGTCCGGAGGCCAGCCAGCGCATGTCGTTCGCGATCTTCATCAGTGCGACGGCCAGACCGCGCATCGCTGCGTGCGCTCGGACCATGGGGTCCAGCGAGCCCAACGCGGCGAACTTGTTCGGCGCGGTGACGTACGGAGCGCCGGTCAGCCCAGCCAGCTCGGCGGCGACGTCGGCGCTGAACCCCTCGGGCGCGTTCAGCCCGGTGCCCACCGCCGTCCCGCCGACCGCCAGTTCGAGCAGTCCCTCGCGGGCGTGGCGTAGCTCCGCGATGCACGCGGCCAGTTGGGCGGCGTACCCCGACCACTCCTGGCCGACGGTGAGCGGCACGGCATCCTCCAGGTGGGTGCGGCCGATCTTCACCACGTCGGCCCACTGGGCGGCCTTGGCCTCGATGTCCTTTTGCAGCGCCTGCACGCTGGGGATCAGGCGGTCGTCGAATTCGGTGACGGCAGCGATGTGCATGGCCGTCGGAAAGGTGTCGTTGCTGCTCTGGCCCATGTTCACGTGGTCATTCGGGCCGACGGGTTGCTGACTGCCGAGCGTGCCGCCGAGAAGCTGGATCGCGCGGTTGGACAGCACCTCGTTGACGTTCATGTTGCTCTGCGTGCCCGAGCCCGTCTGCCACACGAACAGCGGGAATTCGTCGTCGAGCTTTCCCGCGATCGCCTCGTCGGCCGCCTGCACGATGACCTTCGCCCGCCAGTCCGCCAGCCGGCCCGCACGCTCGTTGACCAGGGCGCACGCCTTCTTCACGAAGCCGTAGGCCCGGTAGACCTCGATCGGCATGTGGTCGTTGCCGATGGAGAAGTGGATCAGCGACCTCTGCGTCTGCGCCCCCCAGTACCGATCGGCGGGCACGTCGACGGCGCCGAGACTGTCGAACTCGCTGCGCATGCCCGTCGCGTCGATTCCGACCGGCACGTCGGTGTAGGTCGGAATCCGCTCTGCGGCAGCATCATTCATTGCTTTCCCCTTCGTTGCGTTGCAATTGCTTGGCCGTGCGCCGATGGAACTCGGCGGTGCCCACCACCGCGGCGATGGGTAGTACGCACAGCAACGGTGTCACGATGGGCGCGACGGCGAGCAGCACCCCGCTACTCGCCGCCCCAGCGACGGCCGCGACGAGTGCCACCGCGCCCGCCGCCTCACCGCGGGTTCGCGGCGCCCCGGCCCGTGCCGCGACGAGTGCGGTCAGCGTGCCGGTGAGGTACGTGGTGGCCAGTGGAACACCGATGCCGCGCATCGCCGCACCCTGCAGTCCCATGCTCGTCGCCGCGGCCACCAGCAAGCCCATCTGCACCAGCCCCTTCGGGGTCCCGTCGGTCACCATCCACCCGGCGGCCAACCCGCACAGCACGACCAATTCGACCCCGAGGGTCGCGGTCACCGACCGCGGCCACGCGGGCCCGGCCGGATCATGCGCACCGGTGATGCGCGCACCGATCGCGACCCCCACGCCGTAGCTGAGGACGGCCGCCGCGGTGTGACTGATCGTGGCGGGGTCGAGGCGGGCGACGCCAAGGCCCATCAGCGCCAGGTTGCCCGTCATGACGCTGGCGAAGACGTTGCCGAGGTGGGTGAGCGCGACGACGTCGAGCGCCCCGGCTCCGAAGGCCAGCGCCGCGGCAACGGCGAGCGGCCAGCGCCTTCGCTGCTCACCCTGCGCCGTCATGATTGTTCATTCTGGGCTACCCGAACGGGCACGTCGCTGATGCTGGCATCACCTCTTCCTGGGTGTTGGCCGGTAGCGCAGGAACCTTCCGTCCGCCCCACCCGTTGGCCGCACTAGACAAGAAGCGACCCGATCGAGGAGGATTTGCGTGGCATTCTGGGACCAGCTCAAGACCAGGGCGCAGGAGTTGAACACTCAGCTCGCGACGAAGACGAGCCAGTTCAAGAACAAGGAGTTCGCGAACGCATCGATGGCGATGTGCGCGCTCATCGCCGCCGCCGACGGCACCATCGACCCTGCCGAGCGGCAGAAGACCGCGGGCCTGATCGCGACCAATCAGTCGCTGAGCCACTTCCCGCCGCACGAGCTGCAAGAGAAGTTCGAGTGGTACTGCAGCAAGCTCTCTAGTGACTTCGAGTTCGGCAAGGTCGAGGCGACCGCCACGATCGGCAAGCTGCGCACCAAGCCCGACCAGGCCCGCGCCGTGATTCAGATCGGCATCATCATCGGCGGCGCCGACGGTCTGTTCGACGATCACGAGAAGGCAGCGGTGCGCGGGGCCTGCCACGCCGTCGGCATCGACCCCGCCGAGTTCGAGCTGTAGGCGCTTCAGCGATTTCGGCGCGCCAACGTTCGCTTGGCGACTGTTTCCGCGCCGAGATCGCTAGCGGTTGGCTCGCTGCGCGGCCAGTCGGACGGGCGCGTTGTCGGTGCCGTAGCCGTCGTAATGTCCTATCCGCTGGACGAATTCGAAGAAGACGGTCCCCACGGTGCGCGTGTAGAAGTGGATGAACGAGCCGTCGGGGCGGCGGTCGTAGAGCAGATCGAGCTTGCGGAGTTCGGCGACGGTCGCGGCGTCCACCCCGAAGCGACCCGCCACGTAGTCGTAGTAGTTGTCGGGCACGGCGAGGAACTCGAGCCCCCTTGCGCGGGCGGCACGCGCGAAGTCGACGACGTCGGTGCACGCAAACGCGACGTGCTGCGGCATCGCCGACTGCGCAAGAACGTGCGGTGCGACGTTGAGCGGCAACCGAATCGAGCCATCCTCGGTGCGCATCACCTGGCTGCGCACCAGGCCGCTGGGTCCCGCAACCTCGGCAGGCGCGTCCGCGGCGAGGCCGAAGACGCTGGTGAGGAACAACACCGCCTCGTCGGCCGTCTGCCACGGCACCGCGAGGTTGACGTGGTCGATCGCCTGCACCGACGTGCCGGGGGACGCGGGTAGCCCGTTCTCGAACTCGTCCACCCAGGCGGGCGGCGACCCGGCGGGCGGGGCCGTCACCCAGAAGAACTCGGTGCCGTCGGGCGCGATTGCACCGTCGAGTGGCTGTTCGGCAGCATAGGTCCGGCGGTAGGTCGGCGGGGCCATCAGATCCGCGGCCCGCCCCGAGGTCGCCTTGCCGTCGGGCACCTGCAACCCCACCGCGGCGACGTGTGGTTCCAGGTCGCGGGCCAGATGCTCGTTGAGCACGATGCGCACGTCGCCCGTCGCCCACAGCGATACGGGCTTGGTGCGATGCCGTCCCCGCGCTGTGAAGCCCAGCTGCTCGAGCAGCATCTCGACCTCGCTGGTGTCCTCCGCCTTGAGTTCGACGAAGTCGAAGCCGACCGGTGGCTTGGCGTCGGTCACCGGGGTCAGCCTGGGGTCCCCTATCGCCCCTGGCAGCGCGGCGACCTTGTCCTGCAACCACACCAGGGACCGAAGGGCGTGGACGGCGGTGCGGTCCGGATCGGTCTGGCGGAACGTGTCGTTGAAGACCTCGAGCGACAGCGGTCCGTCGAATCCCGTCGTCAGGACGTGCGCGACGAAGGTGGGCAGGTCGAAGTCGCCCTCACCGGGGAACAGCCGGTGGTGTCTGCTCCACGACAGCACGTCCATGGACAGAGCGGGGGCGTCGGCGAGTTGCAGATAGAAGATCTTGTCGCCGGGGATGTCCTCGATCGCGGCCGGGTCGTGGCCGCGGGAGAGTACGTGGAAGCTGTCGAGGCAGACCCCGACGGCGGGATGGTCGGCGATCTCGACGATGCGCCAGGCGCGGCGGTAGTCGTCGACGAAGCGCCCCCAGGCCAACGCCTCGAAGGCGATCTTGACGCCGTAGCCCAGCGCGACGTCGCCGAGACGGCGGAGTTGTTCTGCGGAGTGTTCGTCGGAGTCGATCGTCGCGGTGGCGACGTTGCTGCACACCAGCACGGTGTCGATGCCGAGCCGCTGGGCGGTCGCAAAGGTGGCGGCGGCGCGACGCAGGTTGTCGGTGAAGGTGGTCTCGTCGACCCCTTCGAGGTCGCGCAGTGGTTGATAGAGGTCAAGCGTCAGGCCGAGGCGGCGGGCCAGCCCGCGGATCTCCTCGGGGCTGTGGTCGCTGGCGATCAGGTCGGGCTCGAAGATCTCAACGCCGTCGAAACCGGCCGCCGCGCAGGCGTGCAGCTTCTCGACGAGGGAGCCGCTGATCGAGACGGTCGCAATCGACGTCCTCATGGTGTGCCTCCAATCACACCTCAATGTACTAAACAGTTAATACATTGGGAAGCCCAGGCCGGAAAGTGGATCCGTTCGCCCAAGTAAGCTGCCGACCGTGGCCGCCGAGCCGAAACGGGAACTGCAGCGCGACGCCGAGCGGACGCGCGCCGAAGTGCTTGCCATCGCCACCGAGGTGTTCGCCGAGTCCGGCTACTCGGGGGCGCGGGTGGACGAGATCGCGGAGCGCACCAGGACCACCAAGCGGATGATCTACTACTACTTCGGCGGCAAGGAGCAGCTCTACCTGGCGGTGCTGGAGAACGCCTACCGCGGAATTCGCGAGGCGGAGCAGAAGCTGCAGGTAGACCACGTCGACCCCGTCGTGGCAATGCGCCGCATCGCCGAGCTGACCTTCGACCACCACCTCGATCACCAGGCCTTCATCCGCCTGGTATCGATCGAGAACATCCACCGCGGCGCGTTCATCAGCCAGCTCGACTCGTTGCGCACCATGTCACGGCCCGCGACGTCGCTCCTCGACGAGATCCTCGAGCGGGGCCGGGCGGCCGGCGCCTTCCGTGCCGACGTCGACGCGCTCGACGTGCACATCGTCATCAGCTCGTACTGCGTCTTTCAGGTCGCCAACCGGCACACCTTCGGATTCCTCTTCGGCGTCGACTTCACCGAGCTGTCCCAGCGCGCTCACCTGCGCCGAATGATCGGCGACGTCGTCGTCGGCTGGCTCACCACCCACTAGACCGAGATCCCCGTCACCGATTGGGGGTTGACGAGACCGGCGCCACACTGCTCTACTTTCTGTACGTACCAGTTAGTACATTAAGCAGAACGGTGAACCGTGGCGATGAACTCCTCCCCCGCCGGCCCCTTCCTGGTCGGCCTCGTCGGTATCGGCGTGGGGCCCTCCCTCACCCCGGCAATGCACATGGCCGAGGGCCGCGCCAACGGCCTGGACTACGTCTACCGCACCATCGATCTCCGTGAGATCGGCGTTGCCCCCGAACGGATCGGCGAGGTCCTCACCTGGGCCCGCGCTCTCGGCTACGACGCACTCAACGTCACGCACCCCTGCAAGCAACTGGTCATCGAACACCTCGACACCGTTGACGACGCAGCCGCCGCCCTCGGCGCCGTCAACACCGTGGTCTTCGAGAAAGATCGCACCGTCGGCTACAACACCGACGCACCCGGCTTCGCCACCGGCTTCCGCGAGGGCCTGCCCGGTGCACACACCGCCAACGTCGTGATGCTCGGCGCCGGCGGCGCGGGAGCCGCCGTCGGCCACGCCCTGCTCGAACTGGGCGCCGACCACCTCACCGTCGTCGACCTCGACGTCGACCGCGGCGCCGCGCTGGCCCACGAGCTGTCCGCCAGGCACCCCGAGGCCAGGATCGACGCGTCGGCCTTCGACAAGCTCGCCGTCCTTCTCGCCCAGAGCGACGGCATCGCGCACTGCACCCCGACCGGCATGGCCGACCACCCCGGTATGGCCTTCGACGAGTCGCTGCTGCACCCCGAGCTGTGGGTCGCCGACATCGTCTACCGCCCGCTCGACACCGCGCTACTCGCCGCGGCACGACGGGTCGGCTGCCGCACGCTCGACGGCGGTCACATGGCCGTGCACCAGGCCACCACCGCGTTCGAGCTGATCACCGGCATCACGCCGGACGCCGCGAGGATGTCGCGGCACTTCAGAAGCCTCGTCGGCTGATCCGCACAAATTACCGAGATGTCCGCAGGAAACTAGGAGGAATCCGATGACCGTCACCAACCGCAACTCAGCAGGCGGTGCACCTCCCGAACCGGCGCGCACGCCGGTACGTGCCGCGCTGGCCAGCTTCATGGGAAGTGCGGTCGAGTACTACGACTTCTTCCTCTTCGGCCAGGCCGCAGCGCTCATCTTTCCCAGGGTGTTCTTTCCCGCCGGCGGAGGTCAGGGCGCGCTGGTGATGTCATTCGCCACCTTCGGCGTCGCATACTTCGCCCGCCCCGTCGGCGCGTTCGTGCTGGGCCACTACGGAGACCGGATCGGCCGCCAAAAGGTCTTGATGTTCACCATCGTCCTGATGGGTGTCTCGACCTTCGCGATCGGCTGCCTCCCCACGTATGGCACGGCCGGCTACCTCGGGCTCGGACTGCTAGTGCTTTGCCGACTGCTGCAAGGCTTCTCGGCCGCGGGCGAGCAGGCGGGGGCCAGCTCGCTGACCCTCGAGCACGCCCCCGACCACAAGCGCGCGTTCTACACGTCCTGGACGCTGACGGGAACCCAGGGCGGTCTCATCCTGGCGTCGCTGGTGCTCATCCCGTTCGTGTCGCTCTCGGACGAAGCCGAACTCTCCTGGGGCTGGCGCGTCCCGTTCTGGCTCAGTGCGGTCGTCGTCCTGGTCGCCTACTTCATCCGCCGCAAGCTGCACGAGACACCCGAGTTCGAAGAGGCCAAGGCTGCGGGCGACATCGCGAAGATGCCACTCAAGCCGCTGATGCGCGACCACTGGCGCGACGTGCTGCGGGTCTTCTTCTGCGCCTTCATCGCCGCGGTGTCAACGGTCTTCGGAACCCTGGCCATCGCGTACGGCAAGAAAGTGGGCCTGCCCGCCGACCTCACGCTGTGGTTGGTGGTCGTCGCCAACGTCGTCGCGCTGGGCACCCAGCCGCTGTTCGGCATGCTCGCCGACCGGATCGGCCGCAAGCCGGTCTTCGTCTACGGCGCCCTGTCCTCGGCCGCGCTGATGCCCTTCTACATGCTCTCGATGAGCAATGACGACCACGTTCTGACGTTCGTCCTGGCCATCGCCACCTTCGCGTTCGGCTACAGCGCCGCCAACGCGGTGTGGCCGTCGTTCTACAACGAGATGTTCAGCACCAAGGTGCGGTTCTCCGGAGTCGCGATCGGCACCCAACTCGGATTCCTGGTGGCCGGCTTCGCGCCGACGATCGTGACCGCGCTCGGTGGCATCCGGGAGGGTGGCTGGGTGGTCATCGGCATCTTCACCGCCGTCGTGTGCGTCATCGCCGCCGCCGCGGCGCTGACCGCCCGCGAGACAAAGGACGTTCCTACCGCGCTGCTCGGCCAGAAGGGCCAGCAGTCGGCCAGGGATCTGATCGACCACTAGGACGACTGAGCCGACGGATGCCCTGCGGGCTGCTGCCCGCGGGGCATCTTGGCGTGTGGCCCTAGACTCTTCGGCGTGCAGCCGATCCCCGTCATCGCCCTGACCGGATACCTCGGCGCAGGCAAGACGAGCCTCCTCAACCACGTACTGCGCGCACCTGGCGCGCGGATCGGCGTCGTCATCAACGACTTTGGCGACGTCAACGTCGATGCCGCGTTGGTCACCGGTCAGGTCGACGAGCCGGTCTCGATCGCCGGTGGCTGCGTCTGCTGCCTGCCCGACGACGGGACGCTGGACGAGGCACTACAGAAGCTCGCCGACCCGCGACTGGCCCTGGACGCCATCATCGTCGAGGCCAGCGGACTGGCCGAGCCCGTCGCGGTGTCGCGCCTGATCGGATTCAGCGGCGTCGAACGGGTGCGGCCCGGCGGTGTCGTCGACGTCATCGACGCCGCCACGCACTTCGACGTCGTGGACCACGGCGGGGTTCCACCCGCGCGGTACGGCGCGGCATCGCTGGTGGTGGTCAACAAGCTCGACCAGATCCCCGAAGGCGACCGCGCCGTCCTGCTCGAGCGCATCGAACTGCGTGTGCGCGAACGCAATCCGCACGCCCACGTCGTCGGCGCCGTCGGAGCCAGGATCGATCCGGCACTGCTGTACGACGCCGCCGAGTCCGTCGAGGCCACCGGCCAGCTGTCCTTCCGCGAGTTGCTCATCAATGCCGACGCCGCCGACCACGATCACGTCCACGACCACGTCCATGCCGCCTCGGTCACCGTGACCGGCGACGGCTGCGTCGATCCCGGCGCGCTCTTCGACCTTCTCGAGAAGCCGCCCGCGGGCGTGTACCGCATCAAGGGCACGGTCGCCGTGCGGCACCGCGCCCGCATCCGCCGCTACGCGGTGAACGTGGTCGGCACGTCGATTCACGTCGCCGCCGCGCCGCCGAAGGCGAAGGCGAATTGTCTGGTGGCCATCGGAACGAATCTCGACGTCGACGACGTACGCCACCGCGTGCACGCCGCACTGGCCCCGCGAGAGACCACGGTGTCCGACGTCGACCTGCGGCGACTGCAGCGGTACCGGCGGCTCAGTTTCTGAGATGCACCCAAAGCCGTTTGCCCCGGCTGACTTTGGCGACGGCGGGACGATGCTCGAACCTGCACAGCACGCCGAAGTGATCCGACGGGAACACCCTCGGCAGCGCATAGTCGATCGGCTTGGTGCCCAGCAACTCGATGTGGGTCGCCACCCACTGGTCGCCCTTCACCAACACCCGGTCGAACCGCACGTGCCGGTGCTTGTTCTTCATGTCGTAGCGCATCAGGTTGATCGACGTGTCCTCGGTGAAGCCGTCGTCGTCGGGCCGCAGGGTGGGCCACACGTCGCGGTAGTCCCTGGAGATGATCCCGTTCTCGGTGTCGCGCATGTTGAAATCGCCGAGGACGAGCGCACTTTCGGATCTGCGCAGGGAACGGAAGATCATGCGCAGCTGGCGCGCCCTCAGGCCAGAGGCGGCCTTTCCGCTCTCCAAGTGGATCGCGGCGACGCGGAGATCCTGGGCGTTGACGGTGAAGTCGGCGACCAGAAAGCCTCGATCCAACCGGGTCGGCAGGCTTGCGTAGGCGACGCGGTTCACCGGCAAACGCGACAGCAGCAACATGCCGTAGTTGAGCCCGTCGCCGGTGAACTCCGCGCGGCGGTAGTGCTCCCTGATCCACGGCTGATCCAGGAACGTGGTCAGCGCCTGCGGCGTGACCTCCTGAAACACCATGACATCCGGGCGATTTCGGGCCAACACGTCGCAGATCGCCCGGTAGCGTTCCGGCGCGTAGAACTCGTTGAACCAGATGTTGAACGTCGCCACCGTCAGCCGGTCGCGCCGCAACCACGCGCTCGCTTCGGAGTCGGTGGCCCGCCAGAGGCCCGACGCCGCGTCGAAACCCCCGACGGGAATCGCGCGGCGACGAGTTCTCAACGGCCGCTCACGCCCGGCGCAGGGTCAGTTCGGTGATCTCGCTAGGCGCGAACACCCGAAACGGTGGACCCCAGAAGCCGGTCCCTCGGCTGGTGTAGAGCTGGGTCCGTTCACCGTGGGCGCTCAGCCCGTGCACCGACGGCTGGTCGAGCCGAACCATGAAGTTGAACGGCCAGATCTGCCCGCCGTGGGTGTGCCCGGAGATCTGCAGGTCGACACCGGCCCGGATCGCTTCGGCCACCTGCTTGGGCTGGTGCGCGAGCAGCAGCACCGGCAGCGTGGGATCGGTGCCTGCCAGCGCGGCGTCGAGGTCGGCGCCGTGCCCGTCCAGCCCGGACCCGCGTGCGGTCGCGTCGTCGACCCCCGCGACCACGAGCCGGTCGCCACCGCGCTCGACGACGACGTGCCGGTTGTGCAACGCATTCCAGCCGATGCCATCGACGTAGTCGAGCCAGGCCTGCGCCTCGCCGTAGTACTCGTGGTTGCCGGTGACGTAGACGCGGCCAAGCTTGCCGCGCATCTCCTCGAGTGGGCGCGCCTGGACGTCCCTGGCGGCCACGGTTCCGTCGGCGATGTCGCCGACGTGGCACACCAGGTCGGCGTCGAGCTCGTTGACCCGGTCCTTCACTCCGACCGACCACCGGCTGCGGTCGATCGGGCCGTAGTGGGTGTCGGTGATCATCGCCACGCGCAGCCCGTCGAGTCCCGCGCCGAGTCGGGGAATCACGACGTCGACGCGCTTGACCCGGGGAACCCGCATCGCCTCGGCGTAGCCCCACGCGAGCAGGACGACGACGACCGCGACGATCACCCCGGCCACCAGTCGTGAACGCGTCGGGTCGGCGACGCCGAACACCACCAGCGCCAGCCGCAGCAGCTGTGCGAGCACTGACCAGACGAACAGCACCCAGACCCCGCCGAGGAGCGCATCGGCGGTCACTGCGGCCCAGTCCGGCCGACGGCCACCGTGGCCGAGGAACATCAGCGCCGGCAATGCCACGAAGGCCGCGGCAAACACCAACGTGCCAACGACCACCGCGGGCGTCGGCCACTGCGTCCCCGCCGCCAGCAGGTTCCACCACGGCACGGCGAGCAGGATCGTGACGATGCCGAAGACGAGGGTCAGGCGGAACAGCCTGCTGCGGGACCTCCCGCGCGGGGCATCTTCGACCTGAACGGACTGGGATTCTGACATCGCGCGAACGCCTCGATCTGTCTCGTGGGGCAGTACCTGCGAGGGTACCTGCGGCAGGCAGCCGCGCTCGACGTCGCGATCGGTGGCCCGGCGCTCCGGTGGTCGCCCCCGCCGGGCGGTTGCCGCGACCTCGCCTACCGCACCACAGCGAGTTTTGCCCGGTTGCTGATCAATATGCCGGTAGGTGGCGTGAGTACCGTTGTCGCGCAACGACTTGCGATGTCAGTACCGCGTTACTGACACCCCTGTGCGCGGCAGGACCGACGATCTCCCATACGGCGGGTCGAGACGGCCTTCCGCGAACGAGGGGGCTCGACATGGCGCATGCATTCATGCCGCATCCGGGGATGCTTCATCTTCCTGCCATCCCGAAGTGGTGGACGGACACCACCCACTCGGTGCAGGCGACCATGCATCGCGCGGCGGCGGTCCGCACGGACGGCGCCCGCCGGGCAACGCCACGCCCGCCCGGGCGAATGAGCTACCTCGACTCCTCCAGCATGGATCGGGCGATGCATCGACTGTGAGCGTTCGCGCGGGTCACTCTCGGGTCGGGGCTCGCCGCGGGCTGAGCAGGGTGGCCAGCTGATCGCGCGTCGTCGTCCCCGTCTTGGTCATGGCGCGGTAGACGTGGGTCTCGACCGTGCGGCTGGACAGCGTCAGACGGGCGGCGATCTCGCGGTTGGACAGGCCTTCCCCGATGAGCATGACGACTTCGCGTTCGCGGTCGGTGAGCGGCAGTCGCTCCGAGGCCTGGCGCAGCGCAGGCGTGATCGCACGGCCGCATCGACGCGCGAGGTCCTCGCCACGCGCCGCGCATCCCAGCGACGAGCCGCGCAGATCCGACCGGCGGTACACGAGGGCCGCATGACACACCGCGTCGACCGCGGCCACCACGTCGCCCATGCGCTCAAGATCGTCCGAGACGGACTCCAATTCGGCGGCGTCACCGGCACGTAGAGCCTCCGCGAAACGGGCGGCAATCTGCACCCGAGGTCCCTCCACCGTCGCCTCGAGTGCCCGCAATCTGGTCGCGCAGGTGCGGTCGCCAAACTGCGTTGCGGTCTGCAGGCACATCACCTCGGCTGCGAATTGACCGTTCTTGCAAGCCGTTTCGGCGGCCGCCAGCACCGTCGCGATGGCGTCGGTGACCAGGCCGGTGCACGCGGCAACCCACGCGCTGGCAATCGCATGCTCGTAGTGCAGGTACCGCCAGCTCGGATGCCGCTGCTCGTCGAGCGCCGTGAGCGCCGCGGCGGCCCGTTCCGTCTCGCCGCGCATCGCCAGCGCAGCCGCGTACGGAATCTGACACCGATAGCTCCAGCCGTTGGTCTCGC
The DNA here is from genome assembly GCF_040509115.1 of Mycobacterium sp. Lineage (GTDB taxonomy): Bacteria > Actinomycetota > Actinomycetes > Mycobacteriales > Mycobacteriaceae > Mycobacterium. The sequence continues at coordinate 19,555 of NZ_JBEVLO010000567.1, forward strand.
CGGAGGCACCCAGCGACTCGACGATCGGTTCGAGCAGCCCGCAGGCGGTGTCAAGGCGACCCGCGCCGAGCGCGGCGCGACCGGCCAGCGCCGTGCCGAGGACCACGAACTGGCTCGCCGGAAAGTCGGCGGCCAGCCGACGCAGCAGCTGCGCAGGCTCCTGCGCCTCGGCGATCTGGCCCGCCAAGAGAAGGGCGCTCACGTGACCGTCCGCGATGATGACGAACGAGCGCACTGGGACGAGGTAGCCCGATTCCGCCGCGGCCGCGGCCTCCGCGGTGCGACCGGCATCACCGGCGGCGACGGTCGTCGCCCACGCACTCAGTCGGGTGGCGAGGACGTCGGGCAGTCGATCCCAGACGAACGTCTCCGAGAACGCCCGGACGGCATTCGGCCTGCCCATCGCCGCCCAGTAGACGGCGAGGAACGCGTCGAGACAGCTCCGCGCGTGTCGCGGCGTGCTGGCCCAGGCGTCGTCGATCAACTTCTTGGCGGCGGTGGGGTCAGCCAGCGTGAACAGCCTGTTGGTGGCCCGCCGGAACGCCAGCCGGGCGGCCTGCGTGTCGTCCAGGTCCCCGACCGGAATCCCGGCCAGTACGGAGTCGGCCTCCACCCCCCTGCCGAGGCACGACAGCACGTAGGCACGGACGAAGTTGGCCTCGACGACGTCACCGGCCCGAACTGCGGCGCTTGCCAGCCGGTCAGCGAGCGGAAGATCCCACATCCAGGCCGCCCCCTGTGCCGCCCTGACGAGGAGGCCGACGTCGGGCTCGAGGTCGGAGTCCAGGCTCAACGCGGCGCGGCGCACCACGACCCGCAGATCGTCGCGGTCCTCGGAGCCTGCGAGCTCGGCATCGACCAGCCCGCGCAGGCGACGCAGCCGGACGGGCGGCGCGCGGTTCCTTCGCACCTCGCCGTAGAGCGGGTGCGCGACGCGGGCCTCGACTCGATCGTGGACCCGGTCGAGCGTGATGAGGCCGCGCTCGTCCGCCTCCTCGACCGCGGCCGGATCGGTGATCCTGGTCAGCGACCGCAGGTCGATGGGTTCACCGACGGCGAGTGTGTCGATCACATCGCTGACCGACGGCGGCAACGATCCGATCCGGGACTCGATGAGTTCGACGAGGCCCGGCGGCATGACGGGATCGCCGATCCACCGCCAAAAGCCGCGATGTTCGACGATTCGACCGTCGTTGACCTCCTGCTCGACGATGTTGCACAGGTACAGGACGTTGCCCCTGGTGAGCTCCCAGAGTTTGAGTTCGGCGTCGGGGTCGAGCGGCCCGCCCAGGGTGGTTGCGACCAGGGCGGCCGTGTCGTGTCGCGAGAGTGGTTGGAGATCAAGGCGGTCGAACCGTCCGACCTTCCATACCTCGCGTGTCGCAACGCGTACGGGCTCGTCGTCGCGGACGGTGAGCACGGCCTTGGCCTGGTGCCGCTCGACGATCTGGTGCACGACGAACGTCGACAGATCGTCGAGCAATGGGACGTCGTCGACCCCGATGACGACCTGGGTGCCGGGTGTCCGAGCGGTCAGGGAGTCGATCACGGTGCGGATCAGCCCGAGCCGGTCGGCACCTCCCGGGCCCACCCACTTGGCAAGTGCGCCAAGGGGAATCGTGCGCGCCGACGTCGTCCCGACGATCCAGTGGACGGCACAGCCATTCGAGGCGGCCCTGTCGAGCGCTTCGCGGGCGATGCGGCTCTTGCCCACGCCTGCGGACCCGCTGATGACGATTCCCGACGCGTCGGGATCCGAGATTGCGTCGTCGATCATCCGCATCTCGGTCATTCGGCCGGCTAGCGGCCAGGCCAACCGCACGTCCACAGATTAGGAGGCCCCCGCGTTCGATGTTGCAGACTCGTCAATATCACCCCCGGGGTGATTTCGGCGCGTAAACGTTCGGTGCGCGAACGTTAGCGCGCCCGAATCACTGGAAAACGCGGGTCACGTGGCATCCGTCCACGCGAAGAACTGTTCGGCGGAGAACACCGGCTTGCCGAACTCCAGCGCCTTTCGCGCCTTGCCGGACTGCGTGCCCACCTCGGCGGTGACCAGGACGTCGCATCGGGTCTTCGACACCGTCTCCACCGGCACCAGGCCCTTGAGCTGCGCAAGCCGCTTCATCTCGTCACGTGACACCACGCGACCCTGCGGATCCTCCGCCATCCCGGTGAAGCACACCCGCACCCCGGGCATCAGGACCGCGGCGATGTCGTCCCCGACCAACGCCGCGTGCACGGACTCGTCGACGATCTCCACGCCCAGCAGCATCTCGGCCTCCAGCAGCCGCGCCATCGCCTCCTCGGTCAGCCTGACCCGCGCCGCGGCGGCCTTGAGCTGATCGGCCACCGACTGGCGGGCCGCGGCCAACCACGGCGTGTCATCGATCGCTCGCACCCGCACATCGGCGGCGCTCTCACGGCCCAGCAGGATGCCGCCGACGCTGCGGCTGACGTGCAGCAGTGCCGACAACGCCGGACGCTGCTGCGAATGGGGCGTCGGCATGTCGTGGTCGCGGCTCACCAGGTGACCCGAGAACGCCTCGACCGGTTCGGGCTCGGCGAATGGCGTGGAGCCCGCGTCGGTGCCGCCGACCCGGTCGTGGGCCTTCAGCATCGCCGTTGCTCGCTCCAGGGCGGTGCGCCCGGCCAGGTCTCGACGCGTCCGTGGTTCCAGACCCGCGTCGGGCAGGTCGATGCCCATCGGCATCGCGGTCACCAGAGAAAGGCGCTTGAGCTCGAAGTCGACGAGCCCGAGCACCTCGTCGATCCCCACCCCGACCGGCGTGCACCCCGCCAGCATCGGCGCGATCAACCCCCACGCCTCCGCCAGCGTGGGCGCCAGCAGGACGTCGGATGCGGTGATCCCGTATGCCTGCCTGGCGTCGGCCAGGTCGCGCTGCGGATTGACGACGGTGGTGACGGCGGTGCCGTCGTCGAAGGCGACGGCGAGCTCGACGGGTCGAGGTCGCGACATGCGACCCTCGTCGCCGACGGTCAGGATCCCGATGGCGCAGTAGCGGCGGGCGTGACCGTCGGCCACCGCGTCGTTGAGGAAGCGGGCGATGCGCCGATCGGTCTTGAGGTCCTTTGGCAGCACCGGCCGCTTCAGAACCAGGCCCTTCATCGACGTGCACCGGCTGAGCGCGACGTAGAGCTGGCCGAACGAGAACATGCCGCCGGTGAGATCGACCACCATCCGGTCCAGCGTCTGCCCCTGACTCTTGTGGATGGTGATCGCCCACGCGAGTTTGAACGGCAGCTGCGTGAACGTGCCGATGACGTCGTGGCGCAGTGCGCCGCCGTCGACGACGGGGCGGGTGGCCTCCCAGGTGAACGGGGTGACCTCCACCGTCTCGCCGTCGGTGAACTCGACGAGCACCGAGCGGCCGGTGATCTCTCCCACGACGCGACCGAGGGTGCCGTTCACCCAGCGATCGGACGGGTCGTTGGTCAGCATCATCACCTGGGCGCCGATCTTGTACCGCAGCACCTCGTCGACGGGCGGATCGAAGAGGCTCAAGTCACCGGCCTGCCTGGCGTGGCTGAGGATCTCCTCGCCGGCAAGGCGCTCCAGCTGCTGACGGTTGCGGGCCGACACCAGCCGGTTGGTCGGCGCGAGCGTCAGCCAGAATTCGTCGTCGGGCGGGACGAAGTCGGGATCCGTTCTGGCATTCAGCTGCTCTCGCGCGTGTCCGAGGAGTAGGCCCTCACGAATCTCGTTGAGGATGGCCGTCATTCGATCATCACCCAGCTGGCGGAAGACCGTCGTGAGAGCCACCGTCGGAAAGTCGTCGCGGCGGAAGGAGTCCGCGGAGAAGAAGTACGGCGTGGCGTAGCGGGTGGCGAAGTAGTCGGCCTCGGCCTCCTGAACCACCGGCGGCAACTGATAGAGGTCGCCGACGAGCACGATCTGCACGCCGCCGAATGGCGTGCCCGGCACGGGGCCGAACCGTTCGAGTGCGGCGGCCAGCTTGTCGAACAGATCGGCGCGGACCATGGACGCCTCGTCGACGATCAGCGTGTCCAGCGCCGCCAACGTCTTCGTGAAGCGGCCCGGCCGGTAGCTGCCCGAGCGCACCTCGTCCAACGACGTCGTCGGCGTGAAGCCGAACAGCCGGTGCACGGTGTAGCCGTTCACGTTGAGCGCGGCGATGCCGGTCGGGGCGACGACCACCACGTTGCGCTCCGTCTCCGCCATGAATCGACGGATCAGCGTGGACTTGCCGGTGCCCGCCTTGCCGGTGAGGAAGACGTGGCGGCCTCCTTCGAGGAGTGCGAGCGCGGTGGCGAACTCGTCGGTGAGGACGAACTCGCGCGCCGCCCTCGTGTCCCCGCTCATCCGTGCGATCGTCTCACGCCCCCAGTGGCCACTTATCGCACGCTTCAAGGCGGAAAGCGTGTCGTAACTGGCCACTCGTGGCGCCGCGATTATCGGTTGACCCGGCCCGGCCAATACCATCGAGGGTGCAATGACCGAGAATGCCCCAGGTGTCATGACCGCCGCCGACGAGCGGGCGGCAGACCGCATCACCGCAGAAGCCCGCCGACGGCGCACGTTCGCCGTCATCAGCCACCCCGACGCAGGCAAGTCCACGCTGACCGAGGCGCTGGTGCTGCACGCCAACGTCATCACCGAGGCGGGCGCCATCCACGGCAAGGCGGGGCGCCGCTCCACCGTGTCGGACTGGATGGACATGGAGAAGGCGCGCGGCATCTCGATCACGTCGACGGCGCTGCAGTTCCCCTACCGCGCGCCCAGTGGGCAGGACTGCGTCATCAACCTGCTCGACACCCCCGGCCACGCCGACTTCTCCGAGGACACCTACCGGGTGCTCACGGCCGTCGATTGCGCCGTGATGCTCATCGACGCCGCCAAGGGCCTGGAGCCTCAGACGCTGAAGCTGTTCGAGGTGTGCAGGCTGCGCCGCATCCCGATCATCACCGTGATCAACAAGTGGGACCGGCCAGGCCGCGACGCCCTGGAACTGCTCGACGAAATCCAGTCCCGCATCGGCCTGCGACCCACCCCGCTCACGTGGCCGGTCGGCATCGCCGGCGACTTCAAGGGCGTGCTGGACCGCCGCACCGGAAACTACATCCGCTACACCCGCACCGCGGGTGGCGCCAAGGCCGCCCCGGAGGAACACCTCACCCCCGACGCCGCGCACGACGAAGCGGGCATCGACTGGGACAACGCCGTCGAGGAATCCGAACTGCTGGCGGCCGACGGTTCCGACTACGACCAGGACACCTTCCTTGGCTGCGCGACGACGCCGCTGCTGTTCACCTCGGCCGCGCTGAACTTCGGCGTCAACCAGCTGCTCGACGTCCTGGTCCAGCTCGCCCCGTCGCCGCACGGGCAGCTCGACGTCGATGGCAACCGCCGCCCGGCGGAAGCGCCGTTCAGTGCCTTCGTGTTCAAGGTGCAGGCGGGCATGGACTCCGCGCATCGCGACCGCATCGCCTACGCCCGGGTCTGCTCGGGAACCTTCGAGCGCGGCGAGGTGCTCACTCACGCCACCACCGGCAAGCCGTTCGTCACCAAGTACGCGCAATCGGTGTTCGGACAACAGCGTTCGACGCTCGACACCGCGTGGCCCGGTGACGTCATCGGGCTCGCCAACGCCAACGTGCTGCGACCCGGCGACACCCTGTACCGCGACGTCCCCGTGCACTACCCGCCGATCCCCAGCTTCTCGCCAGAGCACTTCGCCGTCGCGCGCGGCACCGACCCGAGCAAACACAAGCAGTTCCGCAAGGGCATCGAACAGATGGAGCAGGAGGGCGTCGTCCAGGTCCTCCGGTCGGACCGCCGCGGCGATCAGGCGCCCGTCTTCGCCGCCGTCGGCCCCATGCAGTTCGAGGTGGCCAGCCACCGGATGGCTGGCGAGCTCAACGCGCCGATCACCCTGGAGCCGCTCCCCTACACGGTCGCGCGCGCCGCCGATCCCGACGACGTCGAGTTCTTGGCGCGCCAACCCTCGGTCGAGGTCTTCACCCGAACCGACGGCGTGATCCTGGTGCTGTTCTCCACGAAGTGGCGCCTGGAGGGCTTCCAGCGGGACAACCCGTCGGTGAAGCTCACGTCACTGGTCGCCGCGGGCGACGACTGACACGCCTCAGACGTACCGCACGATCTCGTTCCAGACGACCGCCTGGGCCACGACGGCGCGCCCAGCGTCGAGGCTGATCGCCGGGTCGCCGTACAGCTGATACCCGAGCTCGAGGGCGTCGCTGACCCGTCGGCAGAACGCCTCGTCGTCCGGTCCGGTCAGCAGGCGGTACCGCGGGAGTCCGTTCGGTGGTTCCGACATGACCCGATGGTGCCAGAGCGTCAGTGCGCGACGGCGACGACGGTCGGGCCCGTCTCGAGGGCCCGCGGCCTGAGCACCAGGCTGAACCCGAGGGCGACGACGCCGATCGCCGCACAGATCCACAGCGCGGTGGTGAAACTGCCCACCGTGCCCGATCCCACGACCGGTCCGGCCCATGCGAATCCGATCGACGAGCCGACACCGAACGCGGCGTTGCTGATGCCGGGCAGCGACCCCGGCTTGCCCTCGGGGGCCTGCGTGACACCCAGCACGCTCATCGCGGTGAGCGTCACCCCCATGAACGCACATCCCAGCGCGGCCATCAGCAGAATCAGCGCGCTCCGGTTCTGCGCGAACACGGCGAGCAGCGCGGTCACCGCGATCGAGCCGACGATCCCCGCCCGCAGCACCGTGACGAAGCCGATCCGCACGGCGAGCCGGCCGATCAACGGTGCGGTGATCAGCTGCACCACCGCACCGGGGGTGAGGAACAGGACCGCCGTCGTCGTCCCGTCGAGCCCGAACCCCGAGTCGGGGTCCTCCGCGATCTTCAGGATGATGAAGCCGACGATCACCATGAACGACGCCATGTTCAGAGTCGTCGCCGCGATCAACGGCCATGCGTAGCGCGACCGCATCTGGTCGATGTCGACCAGCGGTGTGGCGACCCGCTTTTCGGCCACCCGCTTTTCGAACATGACGAGCAAGGCCAACGCCACGATCGCGACCACGATGAACGTCAGGGCCAGCGGCGAGGACCAGCCCGAGTCCCCGCCACTGGAGATGAACAGGATCAGCGCAGCGACACCCAACCCGATCAGGGCGGCGCCCACCCAATCCATCCGCCCCGACGCCGTTCGGCCCGGCTCGTCCGACGGCACTGCCCTCCAGCCGAACGCGATGCCCCCGACGCCAATCACCAGGATCAGCATGAAGATCGAACGGTAACCGAAGCGGTCTGCCAGGAACCCGCCGAGCAGGGCGTCGACCCCTGCCACGCCACCGTTGACCGAGGTGACCACACCGCAGCAGACGCCAAACGTGGCTCCGCTGAGGCGTTCTCGCATGATCAGGAACGCCAGTCCGAACGTGACGTTGCAGGCGCCCTGCATGACGCGACCCGCAAGTACAACGGGAAGCGACGTGCCCACCACGCACAGAACGGTGCCCACGCACAGCAGCGCCATGATCGCGAGCAAGACCCGCTTGCGGCCGATGTAGTCGCTCCACCGGATCAGGACGACGTTCGCGACCGCCCCGGCCAGATAGAAGTAGGTCGACATCGCCGCGAACGAACCCTTGCCGAGCTCGGTCTCGATGTCGTAGAAGGCCGGTCCGAGCATGGTGGCGTTCAGCTGGAACGAGATGACCGACAACACGAGGGCGGCAACCATGAACACGACCTGGCGCTGGGACAGCACGCCCGCGCCGTCCGAATCTGTCGCGGAAGGGGTCTGACTCACGACGATCGCATTCTGGTGGCCGCGCCTTTCGCGATTCGGACATGGCAACGCTGATTCTGGCGGGAACTCTAGTGCCAGTGACGGCCCCGGGTGTGACGCTAACCAGCGAACCCGTGCGCCACGCCGCCCCTCACGACACCGCGAATGAGCGGCACCCCGGGGCGATACGCCAGATGGACGTGGCTCGGTGCGTCCAGACTCGCGAAGTCGGCCCGCTTTCCGGGCGCCAAGGTCCCGACGTCGTCGCGGCGCAGGGCGCGGGCGCCCCCGGCCGTCGCCGACCACACCGCCTCCGCGGGAGTGAACTTCATGTCCCTGACCGCCACGGCGATGCAGAACGGCATGTTCGTGGTGTACGAACTGCCAGGGTTGCAGTCGGTGGCCAGCGCGACGGTCACGCCTGCGTCGATCATCCGGCGAGCGTCCGGCCATTGGGCCCTCGTCGAGAACTCCGCACCCGGCAGCAGGGTCGCCACGGTGGTGCCCGCGGCCAGCGCCTCGACGTCGTCGTCGGAGGCGTACGTGCAGTGGTCGACGGACGCGGCCCCGAGCTCGACTGCGAGTCGTATGCCCGCGCCGGGGCCGAGCTGGCCGGCATGCAGGCGCAACCCAAGGCCCGCAGCTTCTCCGGCGGTGAGGATGGCGCGCGCCTCGTCGACGTCGAACGCCCCACGGTCACAGAACACGTCGATCCAGCGGGCGTCAGGGGCGCACGCGGCCAGCATCGGGCCCGTGACCAGGTCGACGTAGCCCGCCCGGTCGTCGCGGAACTCGGCCGGCACCACGTGTGCGCCGAGAAAGGTTGTCTCGCTGGTGAATTGGCGCGCGACGGCCAACGATCGCGCCTCGTCGGCGACCGTCAGCCCGTAGCCGCTCTTGGTCTCGAAGGTGGTGACGCCTGCGGCCAGCAGCTCGCCCGCGAGTCGCACGACACCGGCGGTCAACGCCGCGTCGTCCGCGGCGCGGGTGGCCGCCACGGTGGTCGCGATGCCGCCCGCCGCATACGTCTGGCCGCTCATCCGGGCGGCGAATTCCGCGGACCGGTCGCCCGCGAAGACCAGGTGGGCGTGGCTGTCGACGAAACCGGGAATGACGCTGTCGCCGTTGAGATCGACGTGCTCGTCACACTGTGGCGCATCACCACGCGTCCCCACCCAGGCGACGACGTCGCCCTCGACCGCGATGGCGCCGTCGGAGACGACACCCAGCGCGCTGCCGTCGCCCTGCGCGGGGTCGTTGGTGACGAGCTCGGTGATACCGGTGTACAGCGTGCTCACGGAACCTCCACTAGGTCGGCGATCGCCGCGGACAACTCGGCGGCCGCATCGACGAGGACGTGCCTTCGGTCCGCCACGACCACGCGGCCGTCGATCACCACGTCGGTGACGTCGGGCGCGGAGGCGGCGAACACCACGGTCTCGACGGTGGCGCCACCGCCCGCCGTCCGCACGGAGTTCAGGTCGACGGCCACGAAGTCGGCGCGGGCCCCGACCTCCAGCCGGCCGGCGTCAGTCCAGCCGAGCGCATGCTGTCCGCCAATGGTGGCCGCCTCCAACAACGTCGAGGCGGAGATGACGCCACGCTCCTCGCGGGCCAGGCGTTCGTCGAGTTCGACGGCGCGGGCCTCCTCGAACAGGTCGATCACCGCATGGCTGTCGGAACCGAGGCTGAACGTTCCGCGGGTGTTCAGCAACTCGGGCGCGGGCCCGATCCCGTCGCCGAGGTCGCGTTCGGTGGTCGGGCAGAAACACACGCCCGTCGCCGAGACGTCCAATGCGGTGATGTCACCCGCCGTCAGGTGAGTGGCGTGCACGGCGGTCGTCCGCGGGCCGAGTACGCCCGCGTCCCGCAGCACGGCGGTCGGCGTGCGGCCGTGGACTGCGACGCACTGGTCGATCTCGGCCCGCTGCTCCGAGGAGTGCACGTGCAACGGCCGCTCGTGGGCCGCAGCCCACTCGACCACTGCGGGCATGTGCTGGACGGGAACCCCACGCACCGAGTGCAGTGCGGCCCCGACGAGCACGTCCGGTCCGGATCCCGCGCGGGTACCGACCTGCTGGGCAAGGGCTTCCACACGTTGCGCCCAGCCGTCGCCGCTGCCGTCGCCGAACCGCCGCTGGGGTCCGTCGTGCAACGGGGTCCCGTCCGGGGCCGAACTGAGATAACACGTGTCGAGCAGAGTGAGACGCACGCCTGCGTCGGCGGCGCCGTCGATCAGGGCGTGCCCCATCGCATTCGGTTCGGTGTACGGTCGGCCGTCGACGTCGTGATGCAGGTAGTGGAACTCACCGACCGACGTGATGCCCGCCAATGCCATCTCGGCGTAGACGCCGCGGGCCAGCCGTCGGTAGCGGTCGGGGTTCAGCCGGTCGGCCGCCCGGTACATCAGGTCGCGCCACGTCCAGAACGATCCGCGGTCCCGCTGGGTCCTGGCCCGCAGCGCGCGATGGAACGCGTGCGAATGGGCGTTGCCCAGCCCGGGGATCACCAAGCCGGACAACCGGTTCGACGACGGCGTCGGCGCAGCGTTCGACCGCAGCGACGTGATGTGTCCTGCGGTCACCTCGATCAGCACGCCGTCCTCGACGGTGTCGCCGCCGAGCCACGCGTGCTGGCACCACCAGCTGCTCACTGGCCGACCCAGTCGATCATCACGTCGGCCAGCGCGATCGCACCTTCGTTGCAGTCGGATGACTCGGCGAACTCGGCCGGTGAGTGCGAGACGCCGGTGGGGTTGCGCACGAACAACATCGCGGTGGGCACCCGGGCCGAAAGGATGCCTGCGTCGTGGCCCGCGGCGGTGTGCAGGATGGGGATCTCACCGAGGCGGTGCAGGGACTTCACCAGGCGGGTGCGCGGCCCTTCTGGGAACTCGACGATCGGCGTGATGGATTCGGCGATCACCTCGAGGGTGACGGCGTCGCCATCGGCATGGCGCAACGCGGCGGCGGAGATGCCGTCGACCAGCCCGGTGAGCGTGGCCTCGTCGGCTGCCCTGGCGTCCAGCCAGGCGCGGATCTCCGACGGGATGGCGTTGGCCCCGTTGGGCGCCACGATCACCTTGCCGAACGTGGCGACCGCGTCGCGTGCGGCCGCCTCGGCACGTGCCGAGTGCACGGACGAGGCGAAGGCGAGCATGGGATCGCGCCGGTCCACCAGACGCGTCGCGCCCGCATGGTTGGCCTCGCCACGAAACGTGAACTCCCACCGACCGTGCGGCCAGATCGACGACGCCACCGCCACGGGCGCACCGATCAGGTCCAGCGCACGACCCTGCTCGACGTGCAGTTCGACGAACACCCCGACGCGGGACGCCAGCTCCGGGTCTTCGCCGAGGTGCTCCGGATTTCGGCCTGCCCGAGTCAGCGCCTCCGCCAACGTGATTCCGTCGTTGTCCCGCAATCCACGGGCGCGGTCGGCGCTCAGCGCCCCCGTCGACAGTTGCGAGCCCACGCACGCCACGCCGAAGCGTGCCCCCTCCTCGTCGGAGAACGCGACCACCGCGACGGGAATCGTGGGCACCACCCCGCGCTCGCGCACCACGTCGACCGCAGCGAACGCCGACACCACCCCGAGCGGTCCGTCGAACGCGCCCCCGTCGGGCACGGAGTCCAGGTGCGACCCGGTCACGAATGCGCCGTGCGGGTCTCCCGTCCAGCCGGGCGGCAGCCACCACGCCCACAGGTTGCCGTTGCGGTCGACCTCGACGTCCATCCCGCGCTGCTCGGCACATCCGACGAACCACTCCCGCAGGGCCAAGTCGGGATCCGACCAGGCAAAGCGGCGGTAGCCACCGGTGCCAGGATGCCGCCCGACGTCGAGAATGGTCGGCCAGAGGGTGTCGAATGCCGTCACGCGTTCTCCTGCATGGGAATCCGGACGCCGCGCTCGCTGGCCACCTGCGCTGCGTGCTCATAGCCTGCGTCGACGTGCCGGATGATGCCCATCCCCGGGTCGTTGACCAGGACCCGGGACAGCTTCTCGGCGGCCAGCTCGGTGCCGTCGGCGACGCACACCTGACCGGCGTGGATGGAACGCCCCATCCCGACCCCGCCGCCGTGGTGGATCGAGACCCACGACGCCCCGGATGCGGTGTTCAGCAGAGCATTCAGCAACGGCCAGTCGGCGATCGCGTCCGACCCGTCGAGCATGGCCTCGGTCTCGCGGTACGGCGAGGCGACCGAGCCCGAATCGAGATGGTCCCTGCCGATGACGATGGGCGCGGACAACTCGCCAGATGCGACCATCTCGTTGAACTTCAGTCCGGCTCTGTGTCGTTCGCCGTAGCCGAGCCAACAGATGCGGGCGGGCAGACCCTCGAACGCCACCCGTTCACCCGCCATGGTGATCCAGCGGCGAAGATGCGCGTTGTCGGGGAACAGCTCGAGGATGGCCCGGTCCGTGGCGGCGATGTCGGCGGGGTCACCCGAGAGGGCGGCCCAGCGGAACGGGCCCAGTCCCTCCTCGAACTGGGGCCGGATGTAGGCGGGCACGAAGCCGGGGAACGCGAAGGCCCGGTCATAGCCCGCCTTGCGCGCCTCGTCCCTGATCGAGTTGCCGTAGTCGAAGACCTCGGCCCCGCGATCCATGAACCCGACCATGGCCTTGACCTGGCGGGCCATCGACAGCTGCGCCTGCTCGGTGAAGTAGACGGCGTCCTTCTCGGCCATCTTCTTCATGTCCTCGAACTCGATGCCCACCGGCAGGTACGACAGCGGGTCGTGCGCAGAGGTCTGGTCGGTGACCACGTCGATCGGCGCGTCGCGCTCGAGGAGTTCCTCGAATACCTCCGCGGCGTTGCCCACCAACCCGATCGACAAGGCGCGCTTGGCATCACGGGCTTCGACGGCCTTCGCGAGCGCGTCGTCGATGCTCGTCGCCTTGGTGTCGAGGTAGCGGTGTGCGATGCGCCGGTCGATCCGGGTCTCGTCGCAGTCGACGCAGATGGCGACGCCTTCGTTCATCGTGACGGCCAGCGGTTGCGCACCACCCATGCCGCCGACCCCGGCGGTGAGGGTGATGGTCCCGGCCAGGGTGCCGCCGAACTTCTTGCGGGCCACCGCGCCGAAGGTCTCGAACGTGCCCTGCAGAATGCCCTGGGTGCCGATGTAGATCCACGACCCGGCCGTCATCTGCCCGTACATCATCAGGCCCTCGGCCTCGAGCTTGCGGAACTGCTCCCAATTGGCCCAGTCGCCAACGAGATTCGAGTTTGCCAGCAGCACGCGCGGCGCCCACACGTTGGTGCGGAACACGCCGACGGGCTTACCGGACTGCACCAGCATCGTCTCGTCGTCCTCGAGTGACCGCAGCGTGCGGACGATCGCGTCGAACGCCGCCCAGCTGCGTGCGGCCCGACCGGTGCCGCCGTAGACGACCAGATCGTCGGGGTGTTCGGCGACCTCGGCGTCGAGGTTGTTCATCAACATGCGCAGGGCGGCCTCCTGTTGCCAGCCCTTGCAGGAGATCTCGGATCCGCGCGCGGCACGGACGGGACGGGGCCCGGAGACTCCGGACGATTCGGTCATGACATTTCCTCCATGAGATGCGGCGTGGGACTGCTCAGTTGGGTCGATACGCGCGCGGCGGCGTCCGCGAGCTGCCTGCCGTGGTCTCGGGCTTCGATCGACGTGAGCCGATAGCTGGGAACGACAAGGCTCAGCGCAGCGACGACCCTGGCCTCGGAGTGCACCGGGCACGCGATGGCGGTGACGTCGGCCTCGACGCCACGCTCGACGACCACGAACCCGTCGTCGGGAGTCTCACCGCGCAGCGCATGGCCGACGGCCGACTGGTCGAGCGGCACGGTTCTACCCACCCAGCTGGTGTGCCGGACCGAGTGCGTGCCCTCGACGATGCCGATGTAGAGCGCGGCGTCGCGGTGGCCTTCGACGCTGAGGTAGACGGACTCCCCCGTCTTCTGCGCCAGCTCCTCCATCGCGGGCCTCGCGATGTCGACCAGCGACTCGTTGGACAGCGCCTGGGCGCCGAGCTGGATGAGGCGACTGCCGGGCCGGTAGAGGCCAGACTCCGCCCTGGCGACGAATCCGGACGTCTCCATCGTGCGCAGAATCCGAAGCGCGGTGCTCGGGGCCAGGTCGCAGTCCCTGGCACAGTCGGCGAGACTCGCGGCGCGCCGGTCGCACACCGCGGCCAGGAGGGCAAGGGCCCGTTCCACGGTCCGGGTGGGGGTATCCGTCACTGCCACCTCCTCGATGTTGCCACTAGATGAAATCTAACTGCTATCTAGCGGAATGCAACCCTTTCGGCGATCATGGTCCTGCCAGCGTTGTGCTCGGGGAACGGAGGTCTGGGATTGATCGAGTTGAACGGGAACGGCACCATCGCCGACGTCGTGGCCCTCGCCGACCGTCGTGACAAGGTCGCGGTCGCCCCGCAGGTCATCGACGCGGTCGCGCGCATGCACGAGAAGGCCGCCGACCTGAGTGCCCGCATTCCGACGTACGGCCGCACCACCGGGGTCGGAGCCAACCGCGTCACACCCGTTCCTGCCGACGACCCGGAGTACGGCATGCGACTGCTGCGCAGCCACGCCGTCGACGCGGGCGAGCCGCTGGGCGATAGGACCGTCCGCGCCATGCTCGCCGCCCGCCTCATCCAACTGTGCGTGCCAGGCGCAGGCCTCGACGCCGCCATCCTCGACGGCCTGGTGCGGATGCTCAACGACGACGCGCTACCCGAGATCCTTCAGTACGCGTCCATCGGCACCGGCGACCTGGCGGCCCTGGCAGGCACGGCGCTCACGCTGATCGGCGAACGGCCCGCCTCGGCACCGCTGACCTTGATGCCGCCGTGGGGGCCCGACAGCGCGCTGCCGTTCATGAGCAGCAGCGCGCTGACGATCGGTCGCACCTGCCTCGCGCTCGACGAACTCGCCCGCCTCGACAAGGCCTCCAGCGTCATCTATCTGCTGAGCTTCCTTGCCCTGGAAGGGAACTCGTCGACGTTCTCCCCCGCCGCGGCCCGCGCTGCTGCCGCGCCGTGCGTCGAGGACCTCGCCTTCCGTCTGCGGAGCCTGCTGACCACCGCGGAGCACCCCGACGGGGCGCCGAGCCGCATTCAAGACCCCTACGGCCTTCGGGTGTATCCGGTGGCGCAGGCCAGCGTGGTCGCCTCCCTGCACACCCTGGCCAGGCAGGTCGAGCGCACCTTGAACGCGGCGCAGGAGAATCCACTGTTCGGCGAAGAGGACGTCATCCATCACGGCGCGTTCTACCAGGCGTCGCTGTCGCTCGAGCTGGACGGCATGACCCTGGCCCTTGCCCTGACCTCACCCATCACGTACTCCCGAGTGCGGATGCTCAACGATCCAGATAGCAACGGCGGCAACGCGTTCCTCGCTGGCGGCCCCGAGGGCTCGTCCGGGCTGATGATGGTCGAGTACGTCGCGGCGGGCGCCATCGCCGAGATCCGCAACGCCGCACAACCGGCATCGGTCGGCTCGCTGGTGCTGTCCCGCGGCGCCGAGGAGGACGCGACCTTCGCGCCGCAGGCCACGCTCCAACTCGAGCGGTCCGTCGCCGCCTACCGGGTGTTGCTGTGTTGCGAGTTGGTCGGCGCCGTGCGCCTGCTGCGGCAGCGTGGTCTGGAGAATCGCTTCTCCGGCGCCATCGGCCAGGCACTCGCGTTGGCGGCGGAGCTGCCCCGCAACGACGAGGACCGCGACCTGCGCGGTGATCTCTCGACCGCTCAGTCGATCCTCGACGCACTCGGCTGCCTGGTGGACGACGAGTAACAGTCGATGCGGGGCCGGATTTCGGTGCG
>NZ_JBEVLO010000568.1:0-3361 GCF_040509115.1 Mycobacterium sp.
CTATCAGTTGCAGGTCACCTTGATCTCGAACTTCTTCGTGATCATCCCCGCCATCGGGTTCTTCATGTCGGCGCCCTGCGCCTCGCCGGTGATCGTGTAGGTGCTGCCCTCCACGGCGACGTCCGCCGAGCCGGTCTTCATACCGCCCATCTGCGCCACGGCCAAGGCATTTCCGTCGACGACGAGACCCAGCGATTCCACGGTCGGGGCGGCGTCGTCGGTCATCACGACGCCGAGGCCCTGCTGGCCGCCGACCGCGCCGCTGGCGACGTTGATCTTGCCCGCGGCCTTCACGCAGGTCACCGAGTTGAGGTCCAGGCCGGCCAGATTCTGGCCCTCGACCTTGACCTCGGTGTTGCCGCTGGTGCTGACGTCGGCGGCGACACTGCTGCCGCCCGCGGCTGCGGTGCTGGATTCCGTCGTCGTGCCCTTGTCGTCCGAGCAGCCGACCAGAACCAACGCGGCCGCCGCCAGGCCGATGCCCGCAGTCAGTACTCGCTTCATGATGTTCCCTTCGTTTCGCGCCGCCCCGATGGCGTCGTCGTGAAGCAAGTACAAAGGGCGCCAAACACTACCGATCCCAACAATCGGCGGAGGTACGGTGGCGGGGTGTCCGACACGCATGGCTCCGATCCAGCCCCCGACCAGCACGGTTCCGACGAGATCGTCGACGCCGAGATCGTGTCCGCCGACGACGTCTCGCCGACTGCGGAGCCGATCCCCGTCGCGCCCGAGGAGGTTGGCTACACCGCGGGGGGTGTCCCGACCTTCGAGTCGGTGCGCGAGAAGATCGAGACCAGGTACGGCACGTCCATCGGATCCGCCGAGTTGGCCTCGGAGACCGACGAGGGCCGTCGGGTCGAGGAGCAGTACGAGGCCCGCCAACGCGCGGCGGCGGAACGACTCGCCCAGATCAGAGCCGCGATGCGCGAGGAAACCGATTCCGGCTCGGGACAACCCTGAGTCGTGCGCGCCGTCACGGTCGAGGAGCGGCGGGCGCGGCTCGGACGTCGCCACTACCTCGCCAGCCCCACCACCTCGCCGATCACCGACCTCACCAGTCAGTTCGTCGGGCTGCACGCCACCGATCCGGCCACCCCGTATCTGTCACTCCTGGCGCGCACCAACGGATTTGAGCGTGCCGACCTCGATACCGCTCTGTACTCGGAGCGAACACTGATCAAACACCTCGCCATGCGCCGGACGTTGTGGGTGTTCGACGTCGGTGATCTAGCCGCCGTCCAGGCCGCCGCCAGCGACCGCGTCGCGGCCAACGAACGGCGAAAGCTGATCGTGGACGTCGTGAAGGCTGGCATCACGAACGACGGTGCGACCTGGCTCGCGGAGGCCTCGCGCGCCGTGCTCGACCATCTCGCCGAACATGGCCACACCAACGTCAGGGACCTACGCAGGGCCCTCCCCCAGTTGGCCGGTGACTACGACCCCGCGCCGGGCAAGACCTGGGGTGGTGCGGGACCCATCTCGCCGAGGGTGCTGACGGTGCTGGGCGTCGAAGGTCTCGTGGTTCGGGGCCCCAACGAGGGCACCTGGACGAATTCGCGCCCGAAGTGGGCCGCGACCGCGCATTGGCTGGGCTCCGCCCCGGACTCGATGGACCCCGAGGCCGCCCGCGCACGGCTGGTCGCGACCTGGCTGCGAACCTTCGGACCCGCCACCGTCAACGACGTGAAGTGGTACTTCGGCCACACCTTGACCTGGGCTCGGGACGGGCTGCGCGACGTCGGCGCGGTCGAGGTGGACCTCGACGGCGCTGTGGGTTACGTGCTGCCCGACGACCTGGACCCCGAACCCGCGTGCGAACCATGGTGCGCGCTGCTGCCCGGTCTCGACGTCACCGTCATGGGGTGGCAGGAGCGCGACTGGTACCTCGGCGCACACCGCAGCCAGGTCTTCGACCGCAACGGCAACGCCGGGCCGACGGCCTGGTGCGACGGCCGCGTGGTCGGCGGATGGGTCCAGGACACCGACGGCCGCGTGCGGCTGCAGATGCTCGAAGACGTCGGAGCCAAGGCCTCGAAGATGTTGGCGCGCAAGGCAAGAGAGCTCACCAACTGGCTGGACGGCGCGCGAGTCAACGCACGTTTTCCGTCGCCTCTCTCAAAAGGCGGCCTGCCGAAGGATCCGATCTCCTAGGACACCTTGCGCCGCTTCTTGGCCCGCACGGGAGACGGCAGCAGCTCGGCCAGGAACTGACCGGTGTAGCTCTCCGCCACCGCGGCGACGTCCTCCGGAGTTCCCTGCGCGACGACGGTGCCACCGCCACCGCCACCCTCGGGACCCATGTCGACGATCCAGTCCGACGTCTTGATGACGTCGAGGTTGTGCTCGATGACGATGACCGTGTTGCCCTTGTCGACCAGGCCGTTGATGACCTTCAGCAGCTTGCGAATGTCCTCGAAGTGCAGGCCGGTGGTCGGCTCGTCGAGGACGTAGACGGTGCGGCCCGTCGACCGCTTCTGCAGCTCGGCGGCCAGTTTGACGCGCTGCGCCTCACCACCGGAGAGGGTGGGCGCGGGCTGACCGAGCCGCACGTAGCCAAGTCCGACGTCGACCAGGGTCTTGAGATAGCGGTAGATCGACGTGATCGGCTCGAAGAACTCGGTCGCCTCCTCGATGGACATGTCGAGGACCTCGGAGATGGTCTTGCCCTTGTAGTGCACTTCGAGTGTCTCGCGGTTGTACCTGGCTCCGTGACACACCTCGCACGGCACGTAAACGTCCGGCAGGAAGTTCATCTCGATCTTGATGGTGCCGTCACCCGAGCAGGCCTCGCAGCGGCCGCCCTTGACGTTGAACGAGAACCGCCCCGGCTGATACCCGCGCACCTTGGCCTCGGTGGTCGCCGCGAACAGCGTCCGGATCTTGTCGAAGACGCCGGTGTAGGTGGCCGGGTTCGACCGCGGCGTGCGGCCGATCGGCGACTGGTCGACGCGAACCAGCTTGTCGAGCTGGTCGAGTCCGTTGATCCGGGTGTGGCGGCCTGGCACCTGCCGTGCGCCGTTGAGCTTGTTGGCCAGCACGGACGCCAGGATGTCGTTGACCAGCGTGGACTTGCCCGACCCGGATACCCCGGTGACCGAGGTCAGCACGCCCAGCGGGAAGGACACGTCGATCTCGCGGAGGTTGTTCTCCCGCGCACCGACCACCGTCAGCTGACGCTTGCGGTCGATCGGACGGCGGACGAGTGGTACCTCGATGCTTTCCTTGCCGGAAAGGTAAGCGCCGGTGATGGATTCGGGATTGGTCAACAGGTCCGCGTAGGTGCCGCTGTGCACGATGTGACCACCGTGCTCGCCCGCGGCGGGCCCGATGTCGACGACCCAGTCGGCGTGCGCGATGG